>DATLPC010000237.1:0-57740 GCA_035535975.1 Gemmatimonadaceae bacterium
GCTGCCGCGCGGTCATTGCGCCGGAGTCCCGGTTTCACGATCGCCGCCGTGTTGTCGCTGGCGCTGTCGATCGGCGCCGGCGTCATAGGCTTTGGGGTGATCGACGCGGTCCGTTTTCGTGCGCTGCCCTTTCCGAACGCCGAACGTCTCGTGTTGATCAGCGAGACTCCAAAGAGCGGCTGCCCGATCACGTGTCCGGTCGACTACAAGACGCTCGCCCTGCTGCGCGAGCACCGCTTCCAGTCCATCGATGCGTTGGCGGCGTTCGTCGAAGGACCAAAGGCGTTCGGCAGCCGCGGCGATCAGTTCGACGTCACGGCGGGGATTCTGTCGAAGGCGATGTTCGGCATGCTTGGCGTGCGGCCGGAGATCGGCCGCATTTTCACGGACGATGAAGACCGCCTCGGCGCCGAACCGGTCATGCTGATCAGCCACGACCTGTGGGCGACGTATTTCGGCAGCGATTCGTCGGTTCTCGGCAAATCGTATCGGTTGAGCGAGGAGCCATTCACCGTGATTGGTGTGATGCCTCCGAATTTCAGTTTCGAGACCAAATCGCAGGTGTGGCTCGCCGCCAGCCGGTACCTCGACCCCAGAACGGGTACGTCGTTGCGGGCGACGAACGTGCTCGCGCGCCTGGTCCCGGGAGCGACCATACAACAGCTCGCCGGGGAGCTCAGCACGTTGCAAGCGGCGGCCAATCAGGATCGCACGGAGAAGACGAAGACGGCGTTCACGGTGGCGCCGTTGCGCGACAGATATGTGGCGGCGACGCGTTCGTACGATCTGATTTTCGCGCTCGTCGTTGTCGCGATTCTGTTGATCGGGTGCGCGAACGTGGCGAGTCTCGTTCTGGTGCGGGCGACGCGCCGGAGCCGAGAACTGGCGATCCGCAGCGCGCTCGGCGCCGGCCGGAGGACACTGCTGCGGTTCGTCGTCGTGGAGAACGCATTGCTCTGCCTACCAGGTCTGATCTTCGGGCTATTGATCGCCTGGTGGTCGCTGTCAGCGTTGCGATCGCTGGCGTCGTTGCAGGCGACGCATGTCTTCGGCATGGAGTATCGGCTGGATGGCCGGGTTTTGGTGTTTGCGGTTCTGCTGACAGTGTTGACGGTGCTCGCTTTGAGCATCGCGCCGGCGCGGTTACTCATGCCGAAAGATCTTCAGCGCGCGCTGCGCGAAGGGGGAACGGCGACCGGAACGCGCGTCGGGAACCGCACGCATCAGGCGTTCGTGATCACGCAGACGGCATGCTCCGTCGCGCTGCTGATTGCCACGGGCTTGATGGCGCGGACGATCGCTCGTGTCACCGGGATCACGCTTGGCTACGACGCGGAGCATGCCGTGTCTCTGACGGTCGTTCCGGTTCATTCGGCACGCCGTAAAGAAGTCTATTTGCCAATCACCGACCGCGTCCTCTCTGAGATCTCCGCGATGCGCGGCGTCGACGCGGCCGCCGTGCGGATGCAGGCGCCGTTTGCCGCGGTGCGACCGCTGGCGCCTGGTGCGATCGTCGTCGCTCGGGATGTGGACGACGCGGCGATGACGCTCGACAACGGTCAGCCGGTCGATCTCGCGTTGCAGCCTCGGAGCGCGTTCGGAGTAAGCGTCGACTATTTCACGGCACTCGGCATCCCGTTGATCGCCGGGAGGACGTTCACGGCGTCGGAGAACGAATCGTCGGCGCCCGTGGCGGTGATCAACGAATGGGCGGCGCGGCACTGGTGGCCAAAGGAGAACGCCGTGGGCCACACATTTTCTATCGACACCGCGCCGGGAGCGCGTGCGGCGGTCACTGTGGTCGGCGTCGTCCGGGACAATCTCGCCACGGAAGGGTCGGTGCTGCTCGCGAAGCAAGGACCCCAGGTCTACAGACCTTTCAAGCAGTCGAGTTTCTGGATCGCGACGTACTTCATCCGCTCGCGAGCGCCGGCGCCGGCGTTGATCACCGCCGTGCAGCGGGCAGTGATGCGACTGGTACCGGCAAATGGCCAGGCGCGCGGGAGGCCGTTGTCGCAGCAAATCGAGGCACAAATCCAGACGGTACGCACCAACGCCACACAGATCGGCGGACTGGCCGTGGTCGGCCTGCTGCTCGCCGTCACCGGACTGTACGGCGTCCTCTCGTACGTCGTGCAGCAGCGCACGCAGGAGATCGGTATTCGCGCCGTGCTCGGCGCGGATCGGACGCGTCTCCTCGCGATGGTGCTCGGCCAAGGGACGCGCTTGGCGCTGGCCGGCATCGCGGTCGGCGTGCTCACCGCGGCGTTGTCGATGCGCCTGCTCAAGGGAATTCTCTACGGAACGGCGACGAACGACATCGTGGTGTACGCGATCGTCTGCGGCCTTGCGCTGTTCGTCGCCTTTCTCGCGAGCTATCTCCCGGCGCGTCGCGCCTCGCGCATCGACCCCGCGATCGCGCTTCGAACGCGATAGCCGGCTCGTCGCTGCCGGACTTGCCAGCCGGCGCAGGGGCGCGTCATGTTGAATGAGGGTCCAGCAAGGGGAGTCGATGAGAAATATCGTATGCCAATGTTTGCTTGGCTTGATCGTCGCGAGCCGGCCGATGTTGTCGCAGGAGCGTGACTACACCCCGACGTACGAGATGCCAAAGGGGCGTGAGATCGTCGCGATCTACATCGGCTCGACGACCTGTGGACCGTGCCTATTACCCGAGGTGAAGGCGGCGGTAAAGAAAATGAAGGTTCTCGTCGCGGATCAAGCCAAGGCGCAGGGCGCGTCGTTCGCGGCGGTCGTGGCAGCGAACGACTGGGAAGTCCCGAAAGCGATCTCGTTCGTCGAGCCGCTGGGCGCGTTTGACCAGCTCATTCTCGGCGGCAACTGGACGAACCTGGCGATCGAACGCTACGTATGGCGTGATCCCGAGGGCGTGCCGGCGATGCCGCAAATCCTCGTCGTCGAGCGCACGGTCACGACCGGAAATCGGGTGTCATTCTCGGAACCAAAGGTGTTGCGCCGCGTGATGGGAGGGAAAGAAATCCCGGCTTGGGTCGAGCTGGGCGCGCCGATCTCGGCGCCGTCCGCGCCGCACCCGTGAGGCGTCTAGCAGTTAGAGGCGGCCGTACAGCGTTGTTCATTGGGCTTCTCGCCGCGCGCTCCGCGGCGGCGCAGCCACGGCCGAGTCTCTCCGGTTCGCTCGAACGCATTCGCGGCGCGCGCGGCGACTCGGCGATCGATGTCCGCGTGGCGGTCAGCATCACCGACGGGTGGCACATTGGCGCGCGAACGCCGGGTGTTGTCGGTATCCCGACGAGGTTGGAGTGGCAGCTCCCGAAAGGCTGGTCAGTGGTGAGCGAGGCCTGGCCCAGACCAGAAGCGGCCCGTGTCGGGCGCGACTCGGCATTCACGTACAGCGGGTCCCTGACGATCCGTGCATCGCTCGTCGGACCAAGGGCCGCGTTGCGCGAGCCGGTCCAGGCCGTTCTCTCGTACGGTATTTGTCGCGAGATGTGCATCCCCGGCCAGGTAACGCTCAGGCTCGCTCGCTAGACCGAGCTGTCGCGGCAATTCCACGAACGCGATCACAACTTTTGTGAACGCTTAGCGCCGCCCGGTACGGCCGTTGCCCCCCTCTCTCCGGAAAACGGCAACTAGTGCCGAAATACTTCGGAGTCTGACCCCTTTTGAGAGAACTCTAAAATGGAGTCTGACCCCAATTCGGGCGGGATTCGGGGGGGAGGGGGGATAAAACGACACGGGCGGCGCACGTTGTTTCGGTCGTGGCCGGGTTGGCCCTTCTGCTTATAGGCGGATGTCGGAAGCGCCGAGGAGAGCAGGAGGTCGCGGCCGACGGCAAGCGGCATTACCTGACGTACACGGCCGCGGGCGAAGTCACCTTGCCCGACGGCGAGGTAAACATCTACGAGGCGACCGGAGCGAACGCGTTGTCGGCGGTCGCGAGGCGGGCGAGGCCACTCGTCTACGTCCCGAACTCGAGGTCGGCGTCCGTCACGGTGATCGATCCCGCGACGCACACGATCGTCCGGACCTTCCCGACCGGACGCGTACCGCAACACGTCGTTCCGTCCTACGACCTGTCGACGTTGTGGGTTCTCAACAACGAGGACAGCATGCTCACGCCGATCGATCCGGTGACCGGCGAGAACGGCAAGCCGATCCACGTCGACGATCCGTACAATCTCTATTTCGAGCCGGACGGACGATCGGCGATCGTCGTCGCCGAGCGACGGCAGCGCCTCGACTTTCGCGATCCGAAAACGATGGAGCTTCAGGACACGGTGGCGACGAAGTGCCGCGGGATCGATCACGTCGAGTTCACGGCGGACGGCCGGTTTGCGATCGCGACGTGCGAGTTCAACGGGAGTCTGGTCAAGGTCGACCTCCAGACACGAAAGCCGGTCGCGATGCTGGCGCTCGATGACACCCTCGGCCAGGGTGGCGCGATGCCGCAGGACATTCGCTCGTCGCCGACGGGGGACGTGTTCTATGTCGCGGACATGAAGGCCGGCGGAGTGCGCGTCATCGAGCCGGACTCGCTGCGGCAGGCCGGCTTCATCGCCACCGGCACGGGCGCGCACGGGTTGTACCCGAGTCGTGACGGCAAGCTGCTTTACGTGACGAACCGCGGCTGGAATACACTTCGCGCCGGCTCGAACGGTCCCGGGTCGATTAGTGTGATCGATTTTCGAACGCGTCGCGTGATCGCGCAGTGGCCAATTCCCGGCGGTGGTAGCCCCGACATGGGAAACGTGACCGCCGACGGGAAGGAGCTCTGGGTCTCGGGCCGATACGATCGCGAGGTCTACGTGTTTGATACCGCGACGGGCCGACTCACATACCGCATTCCCGTCGGGAAAGAGCCGCACGGTCTGTGCGTGTGGCCACAGCCCGGGCGCTATTCGCTGGGCCACACCGGGAACATGCGGTGACGGACGCCGGAAAAGCGCGTCGACGTAGCGCCGGGGCTCGCGCAAGAAGGTAAGCCAGCGAAGGCTGTCCCGCAGTCCAGCCCGGCGATCGCTGCGTCGGTGACCGTCGCGTCAATCCGAGGGTTCTTTCTGTTATTCGACGAAACGCGCCGGTCGCATTGACGACCCGTTTTTCGCCGGGTACGTTGGCTCGGCCATTCATACCACAAGCACGAACGACGTTTTCTGCGCGCCGCCGACTGGTGCGCATGCAGATTCGCTCGAGTGTGTAGTGCTGTTGCAGGCCGGCTGCTCTTCCATGGCCGGCGTCCACCCTGCTTCGGAGACCGGTATGCCATTGGGTCGGCGTCATTTGGACGCGCCCGTCCGTCGCGTTCGACGGGGGCGTTGGGCTAGCGTCATCATCGGGCTGGCGGCAGTCATCGCCGTCCAGGGAAATGCGTTGGGGCAGGCGACCAACACCGGAACGATCGTCGGACGGGTCATCGACGGCGGATCGGGCGTTCCGCTGGTCGGGGCGAGTGTTCGAGTGTCCGGCACGCAAGTCGGCGCCGCGACGACCGACGACGGGCGCTATGCCATTCGCGGAGTTCGGCCCGGCGCCACCGAGATCGTGATCACGCGCATCGGCTACGAACCGAAGCGGACCACCGTCACCGTGACCGTGGGCGGCACCGTCACCGCGGACGTGTCGCTGAGCCAGTCCGCGTTCTCGCTCTCCGAGGTCGTCGTCACGGTCACTGGGGCACAGCGGAAGGCGGAGATCGCGAACACCGTTGCGTCGGTCGACATCGGGACGAAGGCGACGGAAACGACCGCGAACTCGCTTGGTCAGCTGATCTCCGGTCAGGCGGCCGGCGTTCAGATCATCTCGGCCGGCGCCGCGGGCGGCGGCTCGCGCATCCGGATTCGAGGACAGTCTTCGTTGTCGCTGGGCAACTCACCCGTCGTCTATGTCGACGGTGTGAAGGTCTATTCCGAGGCGTCGACGGCGAGTGCGACGCGTTCCTCCCGCTTCGATGACATCAATCCGGACGAGATCGAGACGATCGACATCCTCAAGGGTCCGGCAGCCGCGACGCTCTATGGGACGGAGGCGGCGAACGGCGTCATCAACATCACGACGAAGAAGGGAAAAGTCGGGCAGACGCGGTGGAGCGTATTTGGTGAGGCCGCGGACTCGAAGGATCCGAGCGCGGGACACTATCGGGATCTGTGGATCTCGTTCGACCGGACCAAAAAGGGAACGGATGGCAAGGCGCTCCAGTGTCTGCTCACCTCGCAGGCGGCGGGCACGTGCAAGATCGACTCGACCTATCACGGCAACGTCCTCAACCAGCCGGGACTCACACCTCTCGTGAACGGCGGTGTGAACAGGGTCGGCGCGCAGGTCAGTGGAGGCAACGAGCGTAACCAGTACTTCGTGTCGAGCGAATACTCGAAGGAGCTAGGTCCCTACAAGATGCCGGGCGCCGAGATCTCGCGGTTGGAGAAGGAGCGCGGCGCGGCCGTTCCGTACAACCAGATTTACCCGAACGCCGATGCGCGCATGAATCTTCGCGCGAATCTGTCGACGCAATTGAGCAACAAAGCCGACATCAACATCTCGACCGGTTACGTCACGCGAGCCGACCGGCAGCCGCAGAACGAGGACAATTCGGTCGGTCTCATGGTCGATGCGGTTGCCGGGTTGGCGCGCACCGATCTTTACCAAAAGCGATCAAGCACGGACAGTGTCGCGCTGAACGGATATCGCAGCTATCCGATGGGCGACATCTTCGCGCAGGAGCGGAACGAGTACACCAATCGCTTCACGCAAGCGCTCAACGCTCGTTACTACCCGTTCTCGTGGCTGACGACGCGGGCGAATCTCGGATTCGATTACACGTTGATCGAGCTCAAAAACTTGATCCGCTTCGACCAGGGTCCTTTCGGCGAAACTACCCGCCAGGGCGACATCCGCGATCGTCGTACCGAGAACTCGCAGTACACGGCAGATCTCGGCGCCACCGGGACGTTCAATCCGCGCTCTAACGTCAACTCGAAGACGTCGGTCGGGGTTCAGTACTACCGCACTTACAACGATTACACGGAAGGCTACGGCCGAAACTTCACGCCTGGTTCACTCCAGGTCGGCGCCGGCGCCATTCAAACCTCCGACGAGGGAACGGACCTCACCATCACGCTCGGCAGCTACGCCGAACAGATCTTCTCGTATAACGATCGAGTCTTTTTCACGGGCGGGCTGCGGTACGACGGGAACAGCTCGTTCGGCAAATCGTTCAAGGGCGTGTTCTATCCAAAGGTCGGCATGTCCTGGCTGATCTCGGATGAGAGCTACTTCCCACACCCCACGTGGCTCAACTCTCTGCGTCTTCGTGGGACGTACGGCGCATCGGGCGTGCAACCCAGCACGACGGCAGCCGCGCGCTTCTATACATCGACGACGGCAACGATCAGCGGTGCCGACCAGCCCGGGGTCCGTATCGGGGCGCTCGGCAACCAGAATTTGCGTCCGGAATACTCGGGTGAATTCGAGTCCGGGTTCGATGCGCAGCTGTTCAGCAACCGGACGACCGTCGAGCTGACGTATTACAATAAGAAGACAAAGGACGCGATTATCGCGCGCCCGATCGCGCCGTCGATCTCCGGCCTCGCCACGATCTTTGACAACCTTGGGTCGATTCGGAACCAAGGGTTCGAGGCGACACTCAACAACCGCTTCATCGATAACAATGAATTCAGCTTCGACCTACAACTCACGGGGTCGACGCTCAAGAACCGCGTCCTGACGCTGGGCCAAGGCGTGACGCCGGTGTTCACCGGCAATCGCAACACGCAGTACAACGCGCCCGGTTATCCACTGTTCGGGCTGTGGGGTAAGGCGATCTCCTGGAAGGACGCGAACAACGACGGGCTGCTCACCGTCAACGAAGTCTGCCAAGACGTCAACAGCTGTCGCGGCGCCGACACGGCGGTGTACTACGGTCCGACGCTGCCGACGATCGAGTTTGCGGCAAATCCGCGCGTCGAAATGCTGAAGCACAAGCTCGCGGTCTCGGCGCAGTTCGACCACAAGCAGGGAAACCTCAAGTTCAACAACACGCTCCGGCACCAGTCGCAGGGCGGGTTGTCGGCGAAAGGGTTCTGGGATCCGAACGCGACGCTGTGGGAGCAGGCGCGCACGATCGCGGTGAACAACTACTCGGTGTACAGCGGCATGTACGAAAACGGTCGCTTCACGCGACTGCGCGAAGTCGCGGTGACGTACCAGCTGCCAGATGGGCTGGCCAATCGCATGCGCGCGAGCCGAGCGTCGATCGTTGCGGCCGGTCGCAATCTGCACGTCTGGACGCCATACAGCGGTGTGGATCCAGAGGCGACCGTGGGGAACGGGGATCAGCGCGGATCGGAAGAATATTTCGCGACGCCACCCCTGCGGTATTTCACGTTCCGTCTCAATCTCAGCTTCTGAGGAGCCGCCACGATGACTACACAGACCAAGTGGAGCCTGTCGCTCTCCTCGAGGATGCGCGCGCGCGCCGCGGTGATTGCAGCGATTGGACTGGTTTTCCTTCCGACCGGATGTAAGAACGACTCATTGGTTCAAGTAACGGATCCGGACATTCTGAATCCCGGTAACTTCTCGACGCCGGCGGGGGCAACACCGCTTCGCGTCGGTGTCATCGCCGACTTCGTGTCGGCGTTTGATGGGGGAACCGACTCGTACGTGACGATGACGGGAAACCTGGCCGACGAGCTGCTCGCGAGCGACACGTTCGACGGCCGGCTCACGATCAATGCGCGTAAGTCGGTCGAGACGAACAGCGAGATGGAGTCGGTGTATCGTGCAATGCAGCGCGCGCGCACCGGCGCGGCGCGCGCGGCGTTGACGCTCGCGACAACCGCACCAACGCCATTGTCGAACCGCGGCGAGATGTACATGCTCCTCGCCTACAGCGAGCTCTTTTTCGGCGAGGCCTGGTGTTCCGGGGTTCCGTTCTCGAGCGAGGATGGCGCGACAACGACTTTCGGCACTCCTCTGAAGACGGACGAGATGTATCAGCTGGCGATCGCGCACTTCGACACCGCCTTGTCGCTCGCCGAGACGAACTCGCGCGTGCTCAACGGATCGAAGCTCGGCAAGGGACGCACGCTGATGAATCTCGGGAAATTCGCCGAGGCCGCGGCCGCCGTGAACGGCGTCCCCACCAACTTCATTCTGACGACGTCGCACTCGGCGAACAGCACGTCGAATGGCGCGTGGAGCGGCACGACGAGCGGTGCGTCGCGCTATCGTCTCGTGTCGGGTGAGGGGAAGAACGGCTTGCCCTTCCTGGGCCAAACGGTGGCGCAGGACGCGCGAATCCCGTGGTCGTCGTCGACGCGCGCGGGATTCAGCAGCCAGTTCACCAACCAGCCAAATCAGAGCAAGTACACCCAGTTCAGCGATGGCGTCGTGACGACCGGGGCCGAGGCCCGTTTGATCGAGGCGGAGGCGCAGCTTCAGGGCGCGACACAGACTGGTCGCGACGCGGTGTACGCGGCGGTGAATTCGCTGCGCACGGGCGGTGCACCAATCGGCGGCACGACGACGACCAACGTTACAGTAGCCGCCCTCACATCGGGTGCGCCGACGACGCAAGATGCAGCGATCGACTTGCTGTACAGGGAGCGCGCCTACTGGCTGTGGCTCACCGGCCATCGCCTCGGCGACTTGCGTCGTCTGGTGCGCATCTACAAGCGGAATGTCGAAGTCGTGTTCCCAACCGGTCCGCTCACTCCACCGCTCGAGGGCACGTACGGAACCGGAACGACCGTGACCGTGCCGTTCTCCGAACGGAACAATCCAAACTTCCAAGGTTGCCTGAGTGAGCCGTAACCGAACGAATCAATGATGGTGTCGAGGGTTCGCTTGTTGGTTCCGTTCGTCGGCCTCGTCGGCTGCTATTCGTATCAACCGATCGAGGCCGCGGCGGTGCCGGTTGGAACGGAGGTCCGCGCGCACATCACCGGCGCAGCGTCGGATCGGGTCGCCCCGATGCTCCATAGCACCGATGTGCGAACGCTCGTCGGGAGCGTCACCGAGAATGCGAATGGGTCGATGATGCTCGAGGTACCGAACGGCGCGATGGCGAATGTGACGGAAGGCGTCGTCCCGCTACGTGCGAGAATTCCGATCGTACCGGGCGACTTGGTGACGCTTGAGCGGCGCAAGCTCGACGTTGGCCGCACGATGATTTTCGGAGCGGGAATTATGGGAGGAGTATCGCTGGGCATCGCCCTCGCGCTCCGCAACGGCGCGGATCCACAACCCGGCAACACGCCCAACGAGCCGCCGCCGGTCGCGCGCATCCCGATCGGCATAATTCGTTTCTGAATCGCGCGCGCGGCGACCGGGGGGCTGGAGGGCGCTAGCGGGCGAAGTACGACTCGATGGCCCACACCATGACGTTTTGCACCAGGTGGCGGGACTGCGGATCGTTCGGCGAAAGGGCGTCGGTCACCGTCTGCTTGAGCGACGACAAGAGATCCTCGGCCGACGGATAGAGCGGACGAGCGTTGCTCGTGAAATCTTCGACAGAGACGCGAAGCGCGATGAGGAGCGTCGGCGGAAGCTCGGCCAAAGGCCGCCGTTCGGCGCGCAATGCGGCCAACTCGGCCAAATGGGTTTTGAGGTCGAGCTCCGCGACAGCGCACCGCTCGGACGCGCGTTGGCTCGCCTGTCGCAGGAGCGTGCGCTCGACGACGGTGAGCTCGATGTTGGCGAGCGGTCCAAATGTAGGCTGCATCTGCCTGGGTGTTGCAGGTGTCCGGAGCCACGGTATCGGCTCGCGATGAGGCGGGAGGTGCATGTAGCCGAACCGGCGGTGACTAGGACACCGCCGGCTCGATCCCCCATGACTGCTTCGTCATTGCTGCACGCCGGGAGCCACCGATCGTCAGATGGGGCAGCCCGGCGATGACTTCATGTACAGGCAGCAGTCATGCCAGGGTCGTGGCGGCGCGTCGAGGGTGCGTCGGCGCGGTCGCCGGTACCGAGTGTCAAAAACCTGATCATTCGATTTTATCACGTGGCAAAAAACTTCACGACTCTGACCCCATTCCAAAATGGAGTCTGACCCCATTGGCGGGGAAATGAAACCGCTCCGCGAAAGATGATTCGGCGGAGCGGTCGGTAAATGTGAATTGACGATCAGCTCTGGGCTTGTTTCTCGGCTTCGAGCTCGGCGCGGCCGGCGGGCGTGAGACGCACGCGAATCTGGGTGTAGTGAATTCCAGGTTGCGAGCGGTCGAGCCTTGGCATGCCGACGATTTCGATGCGACCGGTTGCCTCGAGGAGAAACAGCAGCTGTGCGACGGTAGAAAACTCCGAGAGGTGGCGAGGGCTATCGCCATCCCTCGCGAACAGGTGCTCACCACCCTGATCGGCGATTTGCGTGAGCAGCTGGCGATATGAGTCCAGCACGACTGATCCTGCCGTTGGCGCGAGATGTTGGATTACACGGCCAAACGATGCTCCAACGACGGGTCGCCGATGGAGCATCGTCGAGCCGCACCAGGTTACGGAGTCGTCGCCGTCAGATAAGGCGACTGACGGAACATTTCGTCGATCGCCGCCGTGATCGTTGCATTGTTTTGCAGGCCGAGCGCGCCGGTGCCAACGCCAGCCCATGCGGCCCGGATGGACTGCGCCAACGGATTGACGCTCAGGGTCGGAATAAGTGTGATGATGAGCGTCCCGCGCGCGAACGACGTCGGGCCGACGACCACGTTCCACGGGGATACGAGAATCCACGAGTTGTTGAACGCGGGCTGGAACACCCACACCGGTGAGAAGCCCCAGATCGCAAAGAAGTTGCTGTTCGCGAACGCGTCGAAGTTGTCGGTCGCCGTCGCGCCAACGAGCACGACGAAGTCCGGGATCACCGACGCGGACGGTGTAACCTGCGTGTAGCCGCGCGCGAGGAAGTCCTGGCGCGTGCGATCCAGAATCGTGCGATCGAAATCGCGCGTTAGCAGGTCTGGGTTTCCGGTCAGCGGCGCGAGGTGCAGCACCGTGTCCGGCATCGCGAACGTATGCAACACGTTGAAGTTGAACGTCGAGTCCTTGAACGTCGTAACGAGGTTGCCCGGCAGTAGCGGACTGACGGGGACAAGGTTGAGATCCCCGTCATCGCCGCACGCAGCCGTCGTCAACAGACCCGCAACGCCAACGACGAGGCTGGCGACTCGAAGAGCCGTCCACGTGCGGCGTCCCGATTGTGGTGTACCGATCATTCGTTCCTCCATGCTCCTTCGAAAATGGATGCGACGCGGCGATCAGCCGCGATTGCAGGCTACCGGTCGGTGCGTCCGCGCTGTATTGGGCCTTGGGCGTTGGTCCTTTGTCCAAACGCGGGGCGGGCGGCTTACACGACGCGCCACGCCAGGCCGATCAGGAGCGGAGCGGCGCGATCAGCGGGTGACCGACTCGAAGAGCGCGGACGAGCGTGCCGATTCCACGTTCATTTGCGTCGGGACGGCGATCGGGACGGGAAGGACGAAACTAAACGTCGCCCCGTGGCTCGGGTTGTTCGCCGCCCAGATGCGGCCGCCGTGCGCGCCAATGATCGAGCGGCAGATCGCCAAGCCGAGGCCGAGTCCCTGTGGTTTCGATGTCACGAACGGCTCGAAGACCGCATCGATCAAGCCGGCGGCCACGCCCGGCCCTCGATCGGCGACGGAAATCCGAACGGTGGCGCCTTCCTCGACGACGCTGATCGTGAGGCTGCGATCACGCGGCGCGTTGTCGGTCATCGCATCGCACGCATTCACGATGAGATTCAGCAACACTTGCTGGAGCTGCACACGATCGGCGGACACCACCACGACGGACGTCGGCAAGTCGGTGGCGACTGTGACGCCGCGGCGAATGAGATCGCTGTGCGCGAGCTCGAGCACATCGGCGACGATGTCGCTCGGGTTCACGAGCTGTCGGATCGCGTCGTCCTTGCGAATGAGGCCTCGGACGCGATGGATCACCGAGCCCGCGCGGAGGCTGTCGGCGACCATGTCCTCGAGAATTTCGCGCAGCATCACCTGATCCGGCGCGCCGGTTGCCATCATTCGCTGGGCGACGCGCGCGTTGGTGAGAATCGCGGCGAGGGGTTGATTGAGCTCATGCGCGACAGCGCCGGAGAGCTCGCCGAGCAGCGCGACACGGCCGAGGTGGGCCAGCTCGTGTCGTTGCACCTCGAGCTCGCGCTCGGCTCGCCGTCGCTCGGTAATGTCGCGGACCATCATGATGAGGCATGGTTGTCCGTCGACCGTCACCGTTTCCGCGGCGAGCACGGCCCGCAGCGTCACGCCGTTCTTGCGTCGGAGGTCGAGCTCGAACTCCCGGACATACCCCTGGGCGGCAATACAACCGGTAACGTCGTCGCTTTCGGCGCGGCTCGCGTAGATCGAAAGATCGTCGACCGTGCTGCCGATCGCTTCGCTCCGCCGATAGCCGAACAACATCTCCCAGCGATCGTTGATCTCGACGATCCTCATGCTCGGATACTGCACGATCGCGATGGCGTCGAGACTGGCCCGGAACGCCTTGGCGAAGCGCTCCTCGGAGGCGCGAAGCGCGGCCTCGATTCGCAGCCGCACGTCGATCTCTTCGCGCAGCGTCGCGTTCGCCGTCGTGAGCTGCGCCGTCCGCTGCGCGACCCGCTGCTCGAGGTATTCGCTGAGGATTCGCAGCTCCGATTCGCTGCGTCGCAGCGACTGCTCGGCGCGCTTGTGATCGTCGATGTCGGTGGACGTGCCGTACCAACGCGTGATGGTGCCGTTGTCGTCGTGCACGGCGATCGCGCGATCGAGATGCCAACGATAGCCGGCGTGTCGCGCCGACCAGAAGCGCGCTTCATGCTCGTATGGACGTCCGTTCGCGATGCATCCGCGCCAGGCGGCAGCGAGCTCGCTGCGGTCCGCCGGATGGACCACGGCGAGCCACGTTTGGTCGGTGATCGGCCCCGGCTTCGTGTCGGTGAACTCGTACCACCGGCGGTTGAAATAGTCGACCTGGCCATCGGGCCGCGCGGTGTACACGATCTGCGGCATCGCGTCGGCGAGGCTTCGGAAGCGGGACTCGCTTTCGCGCAGCGTCGTCTCGCGGAGCAGTGCCGCCTCGGCGAATTTGCGGGCAGTGACGTCCGTCGAGACACCGATCATGCGAACGGCGAGGCCGTCCGGATTCCGTAGCACAACGCCTTTGTTGTGCAGCCACTTCACCTGATCGCCGTGCGTAACGCGAAATTCCGCTTCGTATGGCAAATCCTCTTCGAGAGCGCACAGTACCGCTGCCTCGACGGCGGAGCGGTCGTCCGGGTGGACGAGCTCGTCGATGAAGTGCTGGTAGGTCGCTACGCGGTCGACACCAATCACGTCGGATGCTTCCCGCGAAAGCGTTCCCGAGCCTTTCACCAGGTCCCACTCCCACGTGCCCATGCGCGCCGCGGTCAACGCGATCTGGAGCTGTTGCGCGGTGCGGCGGGCGTCTTCGACCGCCGTGGCTCGCTCGCGTACGACGGCGGTGAGCGTGAGCAGCGGGATGAAGTTGATAATCAGGAAGAGCTGGAGCGAATAGACGTTGTCGGCGATCGAGCGTTCGTCGAACGGTCCGCGACCGTGAATCGCGCCCCAAACCGACACGAGCGCCAACACGAGCAAGCAGGAGCTGACGCCCGCGGGGCCGAAACGAATGGAGGCCCAGAACAGGAAAGGCAGCGGCGCGAACAGGAGAGCGGGCGTCGCGGCAAGACCGCCCGCCGGCTCCCCGAACACCAAGAGGCAAACGAGCAGCAAGCCCACGGCAAGCCAGCCGGCCTCGATGGCTTTGCGCGGCGAAATGGAGCGAAGCTTGATGGGGAGATGATCGCCCCACGTCAGCATCACCGGAACGATCGCAAGCGTAGCGAGAACGTTCGAGAAGAACCGGGCACTCCACACGTCCCAGTAGGCGTACGTGCTGTAGTGATTGAGTTTGACGAAACCCGCGTCGAGGAAAGAGGACAGGAACGCCGGCAAAATGGTTCCGCCGAGGACGAACAGGGCGACGCGCGGGACGCTGTCGAGACGAGCCGGCCCGTCGACATAACGGCGGATTAGCGTGGCTCCAATGAGCGCCTCGATACAGTTGCTGACGAACCAGGCGAGTGCCATCCCCAACGGCACACCGGCGTTCAACTCGGCCAGCAAGTGCGCCGGGAGCACAACGGCGAGGATCAGTGGCCAGCTCCGCCGCGGGGCGAGCAGCAGGGCGCCCAAGAGGACCGCGTTAGGCGGCCACAACGTGGACACCGGCTGCGGATGCGGCGTGAGGGCGAACCCTATTTCGGCGCCGAGAAAATAGGCAATGCTGACCGCGAGCGCCCTGAGCACGGCAAAAACGGTGGCATTTCCCGCACTTTGGCGCATTGGACTTTAGTCCAATAACCCAAGATCACCGTTTTGCCGGACGGTGGCATTCTAAAACTGTGAACCGCCGTCCGGATCTCTTCCCTGAGCGTTTCGTCACGGGTTGGATGACTTCGTCAGGGGACGACGGTTATCGGAGGTGGGCGCCAGCCACCGCTCACGGCTTCGGGTTTTGGCCAGTACAGGCGCAGAACGAGCGAAAACGGGCCCTGCCGCGGTGAAGGTAGCCAGTTTTTGGTCCTTTCTTGGCCAGGGTCGCTGCGCTGAATCCACAGGTCGAGGGTGCCATCGGCGTTGAACGAGAGGTCGTCGCGGCCGCTCAACGCATACCGGTTGATCGCGTTGTGGGCGAGGAGCCGATGCTCGTCGTAGACGGTCAGGGACCAGAAGGCGTGCACTGGCGGAAGCTGGTCACGGTCGAAGCGGATCGCGTACGAGAAATTGCCGTCCAGCCATCGACCGTCGGCGTCAGTGGTTAGCAACAGGTAGGAGGTATCCTCGGCGACGTTCGCCCCCAGGGCGTTGTAGGCGACGCTGGCTCGATGGAGGTAGTCGGCGCCGTATGTGCCCATCGGCTGATCAATGAACCGCCAGCCGTTGACGACGTTGCCGGTCCGGAAGATTTCCTGTTTGAGCTTCTCGAGCGCAAACGCCGGCGCGGCCTCGAACGCCTCGCGCTGCGGCGACGGAAGCTCCGACAAAACGAAGGCCTTCCCCGGCTCGAGGCCGGCGCGCGCCATGCGGGCGAGGACAGGCTGATCCTGCGCGTGCGGCGGGTTGGGCCGCGACAGCTCAGCGAACAACGAAAAGAAGGCGGCCGCGTCCATCGCCTCGAGTTGTTTGAGCGGCGGAGTCGCGGGAACATTGGCGTCGACGTGGCTCGGCGACATTTTGCACGGCTCCCCAAAGCGGCTCAATGGACACGCGGTCAGCGCGCTCTGAAATTCGTGCACCGCGGAATAGTCGCCGATGCCGTTCGTCTGCGTGCGCCCATTGATCCAGCCTTGTTCGGTCGGGCTGACGAGGCACTCGACGCCGTTGGGCAGGGAGCCGCGCCAGCGTGGACCGACGATCGCAAAGGTCTCGGCGCCGTCACCCGTGGTACGAGATCCCGGGGACGCGAACACGTCGGTCCACATGTCGAGAATCGGCAATAAGTGGTACCGGCCGCCCGAGTCGGGTTTTTGAATCACCAGTGGCTCCGACGACACGTCGAACCAGAGAACGGAGAACAGTGTGTCGACGTTCGGCAGCACGCCGTCCTTGGAGGTCGCGTCCGGGAAACGCTGCATGTGGCCGAAACGGTTGACCGGCGCCTTCCGGTGGCTCGGCGCGGCAATGTTCGTCGCCGTCCGCCGCGAGATCTGCATCAGGACGAGGGGGAAGGCGTAGATGTACGCCTCGACGGCGATTTCTCGCGCGTCGTCCTCCGAGAGGCCGCGCATTCCGCGTGAAGGTTCCGTCGACCGCACCGATGTCATGGCGGCACTTGCCTAGATGGCGCGCTCGACTACCCGGCGCACCAGCTCTTCCAGCGGCAAAACGCTCAGCGCCAATGGGAGAAAGGGAAGGGCCGTCGATGCGATCAACGCGAGTACCGAGCGGAAGCCGACGGGTAGGACCTGCATGCCCCGCACGACTTGGAACGAATTGGAAAGGTCGGCGAGGGATTGGATGTCGGCGCTGCCGAGCAAGGGACTGGACGGCGGTTTGCGAGCCGCCATCCATGTCTGCCGGAATTCGTCGACGTAGTGCGAGGCCAGCTCACCGTATTCGAGTGCGCCTTGAAAGCCGGCGCGGATGAGCGCCGACGAGAAGAAGGCGAGCGGGGCGGCCGCGAGCAGCGTGAAGACGATCGGAAAGCCGATGATGTCCGGCACGAACTGATCGATCCTGACGCCATCCTGAAAAACGCGGCCGCCAATCTCGCCCGCGATCGTGATCGTTTGCGCCACGAAGACCGGCGCCAACGCGGTCATGCTTCGCGCGAGAAATCCCAACCCGCCAGCCTGGTCCGGATGGAGCGGATTCAAGCGGAGGGTCAATCGCGACGTCCGCCAGAGAAAGCTGTACCAGATGAGGAGACGGTAGTACCAGCGGAGAATGACGAAGCGAAAAACGTTGAGGCTGACGAGCGAGTACCACCATCCGGCCCCCGTAAGGTGCAGCCGTCCGTCGGGGGCGAGCTCGAGATACCACAGTCCCGGACGCGCCGCCCATTGATCGCGACGAATGGAATAGCTGACGACGCTCGAGATGACGAAGAGCGCCGCTTCGACGGACACCGAGTTGCGCATCCGGATCGTGGTGTCGATGATCGCGTCGAACCGCGACAACTCCCCGCGGATGACGATGCCGCGATCGACGAACTGCCGAACGATCGTGCGCATCCAGCGATGCACCAGCGGTTCGGCCGCGACGAGCATGGGAAGCGCGACGATGAACCGCGTCTGGACGTTCAGGTCGAGCGCGAATGGGATGCGGGTGCCGCCAAAGGCTTTTCCATCGACGAGCGACAGCAGGAACAACGGCAGCCAGGTCACGGCGATGACCGCGATCAACCGACGTTCGACGTGCTCGATCGGCGGATCGAGCAGCCGAGAGCGCTGGTAGAGCCTGTAGAGTGGACCGCCGATCGCCAGCGAGAAGCGCTCAAAACGATCGGATTCAGCCCGTGACGAGTAGCCGATGGCCCTGCCTCCTTCGAGCGACGTTTGTGCGGACTGAGGTTAGGCATCTCGTTGCCGGTGTTCGCATTGGACAATCGTCCCACGCGCCGCCGGCCGTGCACTGCACAAACTGAGTTTTTCAGCATTGTCCCTTAGTCCAATGGAGCGTGTTCGGGCGGCCGGATAACTACCGACGTGATTCCGGTCGTGTTCGCTGGGGAGGCACGCCGTGTCGCTATCGGTTATCGAATCGACGTCTCGGCCGACGATTGAGAGCGAGTGTTGGGTTGGAATTGTCGACGACGACGCCTCGATTCGACAATCGCTCGCCCGACTGTTCCGGGGAAACGGGATTCGAGCGGTTACGTTCGGCTCGGCAGAGGAGTTTCTGCGCCGAACTGTGCCCGCCGAACCACGGTGCATCGTGCTCGACGTCCACCTTGGCGGGTTGAGCGGGCTCGATCTTCAGGCGCGACTCGCCGCGGAAGGGAACCTCACCCCGATCATCTTCATCACCGCGCAGGAGCTCTGCTTAACGGAGCTCGCGCGACGCGCCGGCCCATGTGGTTACCTCAGAAAACCATTCGACAGTGACGCGCTCATCGCTCTCGTCCGCCCGCATCTCAACGGCCACTCTTCGAGATAGCGAATCGTGAAATTGATCCGATTGACGGAGGACCACACCGAAACGCCCACTGTTCCAAGGCGGGAGGTTGAATCGACCGGTCCGCGGTTCTCGATCGACGACGGTGTGCTGATCGACTCGTTGTCGACGCAGATGGCTGTTCTCGACCGCAGCGGAATGGTGGCCCGCGTGAACGACGCTTGGCGAGCCATCGTCAGCGACGGCATTGGTGGCGAGCATCGCACCCCTGCCGGACGCAGCTATCTCGAGGAATGTCGTCGAGCGGAAATGCGCGGCTGTGACGGCGCCCGCGAGGTCCGACAAGGAATCGAGGCCGTTCTTGCTCGGCGGATGACGAGATTCCACACTGAATTCGGCTGCCACCCGGAAGATCGGAGGTACGAGATCATCGTCGATGCGCTGAATCACACCGACGGCGGCGCGGTCCTTTCGCTCGTCGACGTCACGGACCGGCGGCGCGGTGAAGCGATCGCCGAGGTCGCGCGCCGCCATGCCGCGCACGAAGGGCGGATGACAATGATGAGCGAGATCGCGTCGGCGCTCGCGCTCGAGATCAAGCAGCCCGTCACGGCGATCCGGCTCAACGCGCTCGCCGGCGCCACGCTCCTTGGATCGCCGCGCACGGCCTTCGAGAGCGTGTGGAGCGACAGCCGCGAAGCCTGGCAGATGTTCAAGGACATCTACGACGACGCGTCGCGTGCCTCGACCGTGATCGAGCACGTGCACCAGCACGTCCGCCGGCAAGGCGTTCATGGCGGCATCGTCGATCTGGGCGACACCTGCCGGACGACGGCAAAGCTTCTCGAGCACGAGGCGGCGCGACGAGATGCCCGCATCGATCTCGATGTCGATCCCGAAGTCCCGGCGATCGTGGGCGACGCGATCGAAATTCAGCAGATCGTCATGAGTCTGGCGCAGAACGCGCTCGATGCCGTCGCGGCATCGTCGGAACGCGTCGTCACGCTCGGCACCACCGCGCGGCAGGGTGGCGCCGAGGTCGAGCTCTATGTGCGAGACACCGGACCTGGCTTAACGGCCGCGGTGCGACAGCACCTGTTCGAGTCCTTCTTCACGACGAAAGAACGGGGCCTCGGCATGGGACTCATCATCGTGCGGTCGATCGCCGAGCGACATCGCGGACGCGTCAGTGCCGAAGACGCCGGTGATGGCGACGGGGGCGCCATCTTCCGCGTGCATCTGCCGGTTTCCTAATCAGGACGAAGGCTACGAAGCGCTTTCCGCGGCAACGCGCGACAGCTCGCCGGCGACGGCGTGGATGGCCGGCCGATCGGCGGCCGATCGGCTGAGCATTCTTGCAAGGAGGACGTCCGCGTCCGGCGAGATGTGAGCGCCATAATCGCGCGCGCTGAGTGGGCCCGATCCAAGGCGCGTCGCGATGAGACGGCGGCTGTTGTCCGACGCGTGCGGCGGACGACCCGTGAGGGCATGGAAGAGGACGCACGCCAGACTGTAGACGTCGGCGGCTGATCCAACCGAAGCATTGCCCTCGAGCTGCTCTGGACTCATGTACGCGGGCGTGCCGAGCGCCGGACTGTTGTCCGTCGGGCGATGACGGTGTAAGGCGTTCAGTGCGTGCATGACTCCGATGTCGGCCAGCCGCGCGACGTCGCCGATGAGAACGCGCCGTGGGGTGACGTCCAAGTGGGGGATCCCAGCCGTCGCGGCGTGCGAGAGCGCGGCGCTGAGCGTGGCACCAAGTTGAAGCGCTTCGATGGGCGGAATGGTTTCTTCCGCGTCCAATCGATCCCGCAGCGTCCGTCCGGATGAGCGAGGGGATACGAGATACAGCAGCCCGTCGACAGACCCGGGCTCGCCGAGCGGCGCGATATGTGGGTGCTCGAGACGGGCGGCGTCGCCAAGAAGCGACAGGAGCCGATCCACTTCGGATCGCACGACAATATCAGGTGCGAGCACGCGCAGCGAGACCGGCGCATTGTCGGCAAGACGGACGGCGTCGAAATCCTTGGCGAGCGAGCCATGAGTGGCCACGCGCTCGATGGTGAAAGCGTGGCCCAACCGGTGGCGGACAAATTCGATGTGCGGCTCCGATTCACCGCCGCGTGAGACGCGGGCGAGACTTGGCGCGACGACGCGGAGCTCTTCGATCAGCGCGCGGACTTCGGACGACGGCGGCATGTCGAGCTCGCGACGCAAGATCTCCTCGTGGCGGCGCGCGTGGGCGAGGGCGGCGGCGTGATCGCCCGCGTCGCGCAACGCGGCTATCGTCTTTGCCGCAAAACGGGCGCTTACGGGATCGAGCACGGCGAGCCGTTGCCACAATTCGAGCGCGGCGGTTGGGTCATGGATCTCGGTGTCACGCGCCACGGCTTCCATGGCGGCGACTGCTTCACGGTGACGGAACGCGCGTTCGCGATCGATCCAGCGATCGAACTCTCCGGCGTCGCTGAGGACGAATCCCTCGAGGAAAACGCCGGTGTAAAGCTGGGCGGCGGTCGTGTGATCGTGCTTCGCGACGGCGATGTCGAAATCGATGACGTCGGCGGTGATGCGCTGCGGATTGAGTCGCAGGTCATTGCCGCCGAGTACGAGGTCGTTGATGCCCAGGTCGCGGCGCAGGAGGAAGAGCCACTGTGATAGCGCGTGTCGCGCGCGTTCCGGTTCGCTGTCCGGCCAAAGGAGTGAGATGATTGTATCCCGGCTCATGCCGCGGCTGCCGGCGACCGCGAGCAGCGAGAGGAGCGCGATTCGTCGGCGTTGCGACGCAGGGCCCTCGAGGGCGGTGCCATCGCTGGAAAGCGTGGCGCCGCCAAAGGTCCTCAGCTGAAGCATCGAGTTGGTTCGTGACGCAGGGTGGGATGGCCGGACGGTGGCGGGAAGGAAGGGGCCGGCGCGGGCGAGAAGTTGATGTCCAAAATGATCACAGGGAAGACGAGAACGGCGGTAAACGCTTGACGTCGGATAGGTCGTGGATCTCGCCCTTATAGCATCGGCTCGATCGCCGTGCCGCGACACTCCGCCGGCGCAAAATGCCGTCGGGGTCTGACCCTATCTCGCGCCGTTTTTGGGTCCCGCGCTTACTTGGCGGCGGGTAGCTCGAATTGGAGTGTGGCGCCGACCTTCGCGTTGGGCGTCGCCCAGAGGCGGCCGCCATGTCCCTCGATAATCGACCGGCTGATCGAGAGTCCCATGCCCATCCCGCTCGACTTCGTGGTGAAGAACGCGTCGAACATGCGATCGGCTTGCTGCGGATCGATCCCGACGCCGACGTCGTGCACGGCGACGCGAACGCTTGCGGTATGAATCGCCTCGGATCCGATCGTCAGCCGCCGCGGACGATCCGTCACGGCGTCCATGGCTTCGAGGCCGTTCATCACGAGATTGATCAGCACCTGCTGCAGTTGAACGCGGTCGCTGTAGACGAGCGGAAGGTGCGGCGCGAGCGTCAGACGGAGCGTTGCATCGTGGCGCTGAACTTCTGAGCCGACGAGCGCGGCCACTTCACGGATCACCGCGTTCAGGTCGACGAGCGTTCGATGCGGATCGGCCTTGGTCGCGAGCTCACGCAGCCGCTTGATGACATTGCCGGCGCGATGACCGCCCGCCAGAACCTCGGTGAGCACCTGTCGCACCATCGCGAGATCGGGCACCGGTCGCGAAAGCAGATTGAGGCAGACGGACGCGTCGGCGATGATGGCGGTGAGCGGCTGATTGATCTCGTGCGCGATCGAGGCCGCGAGCTCGCCAAGCGTCATCACGCGCGTCACGTGGACGAGCTCGGCCCGCGTCTTCTGCAGCGACGCCTCGGCGGTCTTACGATCGCTGATGTCGCCGATGTTGGCGACGAAGCCCGCGGGCGAACCGTCGTCGTGGGTGAGCGGCGCGCACGCGACGCTGGCGTCGAATTCCGACCGGTCCTTGCGTTGCATTCGTATTTCCATGCGGAAGGGCGCCGCCGCTTTCTCGAGTGCGTCGAGAACCGGGCTCCATCCATCGTCGATCTCGTCAGCCAAGAGGCTCGGCCGACGGGCGAGTTCGTCGGCGCTCCACCCGAACAGGCGCTCAAAGGCGGCGTTCCAGCGCTGGACCGTGAAGTCCGCGCGAAAGAGCACGATCCCCACCGGCGACGCATCGAGGATCGTCTGCAATTCCGTGGTGGCGCGATGCAGCTCGGCCGTGCGCTCGGCGACGGTCATCTCCAGCTCGTCCCGTGAGTGGCGCAACGCGTCGGCGATGTCACGCCGTTCCTCGGCCAGTCGGGCGCTTTGAAACGCCATGGCCGCTTGATTCGCGGCGACGGAAATCAGTAGTTGATCCGTCTCGGTCGGGAAATCCGCCCGCCGCGAGGCGACGGAAACCAATCCGCCTTCGCTGTGGACGCCGACGGGAAGTACCAAGCCGGTGTACCCACCCCGCGGATGTCCGACGTCCGAGACCGTGACTTTCTCCCAGACGTCGTGGTCGCGCAGCCACGCGGCGAAATCCGTCCACGCATCGCCGCGCGATGCGTCGACGACGACCCCCGTGATAGGATCGCGCAAACGAACGAATGCAAAATCAAGTCGGAGCGAACCGACGAGCGCGTCGGCTAGGCCGGTCGCGATGGTCGGAGGCTCTCTTCCGACCCACGTGGCGGGTATCGTCGAAACCGCAACGAGATCTCGCAGCGCCGCTCGAAGGCGCTGATTCTCGGTTGCGTCCACTTGCGTCAGGTGGTCGAAGTCACTGATGAATGCGTACGTGCAGCCGGCAGCCGACGCGACCTTGCCTCGCGAATCTCCATGAGGAGCTCGTCCGGCGGCACGTAGAACGGGTTTTCTTGCAGTACGCCGCCGATGATGACGAGCGGATGCGTCCGCATGATGTCGAGCGCCACGTTCGCGCCGAACCTCGATGCGTCATAGGCACAGATGACGGGTGCGTTATGCTTGGCAAGCACTCGATTCACCCGTGCTTCGTACTCGAGCAGGTCCTCCACGCCGGGAATATCGAGCAGCGCCCACTCCATGTGGGCGACGATTCGCGAACGTTTATGCGCGGTGTCGTTGGCGGTGAGTATCTCGTCAACCCACGTCAGCATCGCATCCTGTTCGAAGCGGCCGCCGCGAATGTGAGCATCGTCCCACGCGACGACGGTTAGCTGACCGGACTCGACGACATTATCGACCGCGATATCAGCGCGCCTCAGACGGCTCAGATATTCGTCGACGGTCTTCGGATCGACGATGTGAATGGACTTTTCGCCGAGGCTTAGCCCTTCTTTGACAAAGGGTGCGAGGACGCGCTGTTCTTCGTCGGGGCTGTTAAAGAATGCGCACACATGACGATGCGTGCCGAGAGTGCCATGGGCAAATCGGACCTCACGATCATAAGCCTCCACGCGTCGGCCTCCGTTCTTACGAAAAAGGGTGATTTTTCGAAGACACTCCGCGGCAGCGTACGCTGCCGCACCTACCGGGCCGACGAAATTAGAAACGGTTGAGGCAGGGCCTGTTGTTGGCCTTTGGTCCAATAGGACGCTGCGTCGCTGTTCAGTCTGCTGCAGGCGTCGACGACGAGCTCGGTGTTAACGGCCGAACTGTCTTTGGCGAAGCTGAACCGACCTTGTTTCAACAACGGTGTCGGCGGCACGAGCCAGACCCACCGCGTAAAGGCCCGCGTCGACCCGCCAAACGCGCCCCGTGGTATCGAAGCGAGCGAGGAGTCGCGGATCAGCGACGAGGGACACGCGTCGCGACTCCCCCGGGCGGAGCGTCACTCGCTCGAAGCCGAGCAGACGTTCGCGGCGCCCGTCCGGTGCCTTCGTGAGATAGACCTGCGGGATGTCGGAGCCGATCGACTTGCCGATGTTCATCACGGTGAAGCTCGCGGCGATGGTCGTGTCGGCCGAAGTGCTTGCCACAAAGTCAGTGTACGAGAATGCGGTATAGCTCAACCCGAATCCGAACGGGAACAGCGGCTGTTCGTCCATCTTCGCGAACCAGCGATATCCGACTTCGGCGCCTTCGTGATACCAGAATGAGGTGGGAGTTCCCATCGGCGCGCCGGCGCCCGCAATCCGTGGATGCGGCGTCTGTTCGATCGAGCGCGGGAACGTCATGGGAAGTCGTCCCGACGGATTGATTACGCCGGTCAGTACTTCGGCGATCGCCTGCCCGCCGAACTGTCCCGGAAACCACGCCTCGATGATGCCCTTCACGCGATCACGCCACGGCATGTCGATCGGACTGCCCGTCTCGAGTACGACGATGGTGTTCGCGTTCGCCGCCGCGACGGCTTCGATCAGGTCGTCCTGGCCGTAAGGCAGCGAAAGGTCCGGAGCATCGAAGCCTTCCGACTCGTGGCGCGTGGCGAATACGATTGCGACGTCGGCCTGCTTGGCGACATTCGCCGCGGCGGCGGGATAGCCGCCGGGGTCGTACAGCATCTCCGTATTCGGCAATACCTTCTTCAACTCCGCGAGTGGAGATGAACCGAAGTAGACCTCGCGCCGGATAAGCGCGACGGGACCCTGGCCGCCGATGGGGATCGTGATCACCTGCCCGGTCGGCGGCGATCCCTGACTCGAGCCGGCGCCGCTCAACACGCCGATGTCGGCGTGGCCGCCGATGATCGCGATGCGCTGGGCTCGAGCGCCAATCGGCAGAATACCATGAGCATTCTTCAACAGGACGATCGCCTGCCGGGCCAACTCGAGACCGACGGCGCCGTCGGTGACGCTGTCCACGTGCGGCGGCCGGACCCATCGATCGATCCCCACGACGAAGTAAGACCGAAGCATCCGTCGTACCATGTCCGAGATTTGGGCGCGCGACACCAGGCCTTTCGCGACCGCCGCCCGCAGCGGCTCGTTGAACCACTCGACTGAATCGAGCTGCGCGCCGGACTCCTGATCGAGCCCCTTCAACGCGAAATCCCAGCTGTGGACGGCATGCCAGTCCGAGTGGATCCATCCCTTATACCCCCAGGCGTTCTTGATCACGCCGTTCAAGATGGGATCGTTGGCGCAGGCGTATGCGCCGTTCACCTTGTTGTACCCGCACATCAGTGTGCCGGGCTGCCCGCGCTCGATCGCGATCTGAAACGCCAGCAAATCCGACTCACGATGGGCAGCCGGATCGATTTGCGCGTCGAGGACGAACTTGTTCGTCTCGCTGGCGTTGAGCGAGACGTGCTTGAGCGACGCGATAACGCCCTGGCCCTGCGTCCCGATCACGATCTCGCCACCCATCACGCCCGACAGCCACGGGTCCTCGGAGATGTATTCGAAGTTGCGGCCGCCGCGCGGGTCGCGAATCAGGTTGATACCTCCGCCGAGTGCGACGTTGAATCCGCGGACGCGCGCTTCACGTCCGATGACCTCACCCATCCGGCGAGCGAGCAGTGGATTGAACGTCGCGCCGAGTGCGACGCCCGCGGGAAAGGCTGTCGGCGCGTCGCCCGGCCGATACCCCGGTGGACTGGTCACGCCGAGGCTGGCGTCGGTCATCACTAACGCCGGAACGCCGAGCCGCGGCACGCCGCGTACGTACGCGGCCCCCCGTGGAACGTCGTTCGGGACGCGAGGATCGGGTTTGCCGGTGTTGAGGTTGATCGGCGTCAAGCTGTAGAGCATGCCGAAACGCTCATCGTCCGTCATCCGGCGCTCGATCTCCCACGCGCGGATGTCGGGCGAAGCGATCCAGGATGTCGCGGCGACGGTGATGACGAGTCCGCAGATCGCCGCGGCCGCCACCGGACGGGTCATTGAAACGGGCCGATGCCGAAGCTCACGCTGGCGATCGCGCCAACGCCGAGGAACAGCAGCAGGAACGCGACGATGAGCGTGAACGACAGCGGAAAGCCGTTCTCATCGTGCAACAGTCCGGCGGCGCGCATCTCCTGACGCTCTCGTCGCAAGCGCCACATGAATTGAACATGAAACGCGATGCCCACGGCGATCATCCCCACGCCGAGATAGACGAGCGCGCTGCCGAAGTTCCGCGGCGCGGCGGTCGCCGTCAGCAGTTTCTGATCGGTGAGCCGGGTGAAGAACTCGTACATCGCGAAACCAAAGCTGATCAGCGCGAGCGACGTGCGGATCACGCTCATCAGCGTCTGATCGGCGGTCATGCGCGTTTGCAGAAAGGACATGTCCGTCCGTCGCGATGACAGCTCGACGGACACATGATCGGGCTTCTCGCCGACGGCGATCGCGGTGGGAATCGGAATGCTGCTCATAGCCGCATATACGTTGCGGCGCGCGAGTCACGTCATTGGACCGAGGGCTCACGTTCGCATCGCGGCGATCGCCGGCGTCGGACCAAGTGCCAATGGGTCGTCGAACCGTCCAAGCGTACTCTCGGACCATGACGGCCGCCGCGCTGATTCTCCTTGTCATCAAGGTCAGTCTCGCATTGACGGTGCTTGTCACCGGCATGCGGGCCGGACCGGGCGATCACCTCTGGTTGTTCCGGCGGCCGTCGCTGTTGGCGCGAACGCTCCTCGCGATGAACGTGATGATGCCGCTCATCGCCGTGCTCATTGTCTCGATACTCCGGCTCGATCCGGCGGTGAAGGTCGCGCTCGTCGCGCTGTCGATCTCGCCGGTCCCGCCACTCTTCTCGAAGAAGGTCACGAAGTCGCGAGGCGCGTCGTCGTACCTGGTGGGACTGCTGTTCGCCGTATCCGTGCTTTCGATCGTGCTGGTGCCCGCCGCGGCGTGGGCAATCGGGCGACTCTTCGCGACCCCGGTTCATGTCGAGTCACGCGCGGTGCTGTCGCTCGTCGGCGAAGTCATCCTGCTCCCGTTGGTGGCGGGCGCGCTGCTTCACCGCTTTGCGCCGTCGGTTGTGGCGCGAGCGATCGAGCCGACTGACAAGGCCGCGACCTGGTTGCTGGTCGTTGCCGTCATTCCGGTCCTCGTCATTTCTTGGCCGGCGATTCGCGAGCTGCTCGGAAATGGAACGCTGCTCGCCATGCTCATCATGTGCTTCGCCGGGTTGGCAATCGGGTATTACGTCGGCGGTCCGGAGGAGGACAACCGCGTGGTGCTGGCGCTGGCCACCGCGATGCGACACCCGGCGGTCGCGATCACGATCGGGCAGGCGGCGTTTCCCGGAAATGAACTGATTCGTTCCGCCGTGCTCATGGCGGTCGTGGTTACAGGAGTGGCGACGCTTCCGTTCGTCAGCTGGGCGGAGCGGCGACAGTGGGATCGGCGCCAACGCTCGATGCGTTTGTCGGGCCGCCGATCGACGCTGCCGCGGCCGGCGTATCATGGACCGGAGCGTCGAGCGAACTCTGCGCGCGGCGGTGACCGTCGTCAGTGACGGGTGGTGGCGGGGTGGGGGGAAAAGGAAACAATGTGAGCGGTCGCCGCCGCGCTGGGCTGTGTGAGGGGGTGGGTCCTGGTCGCGGCGAGCGGCCGTATTGAATAGCGGTCGAGCCTCAAAGTCCCATTGGCCTCGTCGCGCTCTTCCCTGAGCTTGAAATCGGTTCCTCAGTGGGAGAGCACTAATGATGGGTAAGCAGCACTACCTATTTCGAGCGGCACTGGCGGCGACGGTTGCGGGCGCGGCTACGGCCCGCGCGCAGGTAGCAGACACCGTCACTGTCACCAGTGTCACCGTGGTGACGGCGGCGGACACGCAACGGGTGGATCCGGACGCCCTCGCCGCACTCAAGAGAATGGGCGACTACCTGCGAACGTTGAACGCGTTCCAGGTGAAGGCAGATATCACGACGGAAAACGTCGGCAACGACGGTCAGAAGCTTCAGCTGATGAGCACGGCCGACATGATCGCGAAGCGTCCTGACAAGCTGCGCGTCGAGGTCGTGAACTCCCGGCAGCCGCGCACGTTCTATTACGACGGCAAGAGCTTCACACTCTGGGCACCACGGCTGAAATACTACGCGACCGTGGACGCGCCGCCGACGGCGCGCGAGCTGTTCCTCAAGCTCGAAGACAAGTACAACATCGAAATGCCGTTCGTCGATCTCTTCAAGTGGGGCACGCCAGACGCCAACACGGATCAGATCACCGACGCGACGGACATCGGTCCAGCGGTCGTCAACGGCATCACCACCGAGCAGTACGCGTTCCGTCAACCGGGACTCGACTGGCAGGTGTGGATCCAGGCGGGCGATTTCCCGCTGCCGCTGCGACTCGTGTTGACGACGACCGATGACGATGCGCGGCCGCAGCACACGAGCCAGTACGTGTGGAATCTTGCGCCGTCCTACACGGACAAGGCGTTTGCCTTCGTCGCTCCGCCGGACGCGAAGAAGATCACGTTCGCGGAAGCTGGCGGGCCCGTCGTCGCGATGAAGAAACGTGGGGGGACGAACAAATGATGAAACTCACTCGAATCCTACCAGCGCTGGCGTTGGCGCTGTTAGTGACAGCGCAGGCGGCTGACGCCCAGCGGCGCGGTGGTGGTGGCCGCGGCGGTGGTGGCCGCGGCGGCGGTATGCGCGGCGGCGGCGGCGGCATGCGCAGCGGGAGCTTCGGCGGCGGCATGCGCGCGTCGGCGCGACCCGCGGTCAGCCGACCCTCTGGCGGCGGCCTCGGTGGTGGGTTCAACCCGGGTGGTATCGGCGGCGGCAACCGACCGTCGGTCGGCAACCCGGGTGGAATCGGCAATCGGAACGACATCGGCAATCGCGGCAACCTCGGGAACCGAACCGACATCGGCAACCGAACCGACATCGGCAACCGAACCAACATCGGGAACCGCACGAACATCGGCAACGATGTCAACTTCAACGACGTCGACGTCAACCATAGCAACGGTTGGGGCGATTGGGACGACCACTACGACGGTTGTTGCGGTTGGGGTTGGGGTGCGGCGGCCGCCGGAGCAGTGGTCGGTTCCGCGGTGACCGCGGCGGCGATCGGAAGCACCGTGTACGCGTTGCCGGCGGGCTGCGTCACGACCGTGGTCAACGGCATCACGTACAGCGACTGCAGCGGGACGTGGTACATGCCGCAGTTCAACGGAACGTCGACGAGCTACGTGGTGGTGGGGAGTCCACAGTAGCGAATCGAGCTCGGGGCAGGGCCGCGGTTGCGACGCGGTGAAAGGCGGCCCGATCGTTTCGATCGGGCCGCCTTTCCTTGGGATCACCTGTCGTCGCCACGCGGCATGAACGCCGGCGCGACCGTGTTGACGCACGCCGTTGGCGGCGCCTGGTCGGGGCGCTGGAGGAACGATTGAATGACTGTGGCAGCGCACGCCATCACCGTGTTGCGCGCAAAGGCGACATGCCCGACGCGCGCGAAATGAACGCGCTGCGATCGCGGCAACAGACGTGCGGTGCTGTCGGCCAGCGCCGCCGGCGTTTGCGCGTCGTACCCGGACGAGATCAGCAGCGACGGAATGTCACTGCGCACCGGCGCGCTCGCCTTTTCTCCGTCGTACGGAACGCCGAGCGCGTCGCAGAGCTGCCGGTTGGTTGCCAACGGTTCGCCGTTCGGCCGGTCACCGCACAGCGTGATCCAATAGGTGAGCGGCACGGCTTGCCACGTGGCGGTCTGCAGCGCCGGGTCCACCGCGGCGGCAATCACCACGCGCGGAGACAGGTCGTCGCGCAACGTATCACGCGCGACGAACTGCGTGAGAATCCGGGGGATGTTCGCGAGGACGTCTTCCGACCCGGCCGAGATGCCCAGCACGCTGAGGACGGTCGGGCCGCTGACCTCGAGCGTGCGCCAGTCGCCCGTCCCCGGAGCGATCACCGTTTTCCGAATCGAGGCCGCGGTCGACAGACTCGTCACGGCGGCGGTCAGATCCTGATACTGCGTCGCGCAGAACGCATCGGTGCGACAGTCCGCAACGACCTGCTGCACGATCGCGCGTCCCGCCGTGGCGACGAAGGCCGAGTCGAGCAGCTGCGTCGCTTCCGGCGGCGCAACCGCGTCGAGAATCGACGCCTCCACCATCGTCGGATGCATGTCCATGAAGCGCAGGGCGTAGTGCGATCCGTAAGACACACCGAACAGCACGAGCTTGTCGTAGTGAAGCGCCGTCGCGACGTCGTGGATGTCTTCGATCACTTCCCGCGTCGTGAAGTTCGACGGGTCGACACCGTGTTTCTTGAAGTCGGCGTAGCGCTTCACCAGCGAGTCGCGCAGTGGCGCGATCGCCAACGATCGTGGATTCCGCGGGCGAAAGAGAATCGTCCCGAGCTCGGGCGACGCGCGATCGAACACCGGCGAGTGGCCGCGCGGATCGAAGGCGACGATCGGCCGTTCGCGCAGCATGAGCTGGCCGGTCGTCGTGCGCAGGAAGACTTTTTGCAACCCCTCGATCGACGATTCACCGGGGCCGCCGGCGAGAAAGATCAGCGGCGTTCCCGTCGCGCCAGGCATCGCGTAGACGACGACGGGCAGCACGACGGACTGCAGGCTGGCGTCGGTCGGCGTGCGGCGATTCTGCGGAACGACGACCGTACCGCAGCGCACCGCCGTCGCTGGAATCCCAGGAACCGTTCCCGCACCGAAGGTTGCATTGCACGGGAGCGGTTGAAAGCGCGGCTCCGCGGCCGCGGTCGTTTGCGCGCCGCCGATGCGCGCACTGCATGCGATGACAGACGCGAGCAACGTGACTCGCGTTGTCGAGGCTCTAAGGCATCCCGACCACATCGTTCCCCCACAGCATTGGGTGGCGCGCGGCCGAAACGCGAGGATCGCGCTTGGGTCGAGCACACACCGTCACGCTCAACCTCAGGGTCGTTACGGGGGGCGTGTATTGGGCATAGAGCCTACGCCACAGCGCCTAGCACCATTCGTCAATGCCGACGCGCTCTAACGATAGGCACCTTGCGTTCGAGACGCGTGACTCGCGGGGCGATCGGGTCGCCGCGTGTGACCACGCAAACGACGTTCGAGTGAGGGAGTGACGATATGCGGTTGACGCAGAGGGTTATAGCAGAACGACCGAACAACCGGGGCGCGATCATTTCGCGGCTCCTCGCGGCGGCCGCCGCCGTGTCAGTGGCGACAATGCCGCTCTCGGCACAGGATACCACGGCAGCGGCTCCGACGGCGCAAACGGCGCAGATGCAGCCCATTTCGCATCCGCAGGGCGAGAAGGCGAAGGTGAGCGGCTGGATCATCAGTCGCCGAGGTGACAACCTCCTGGTTCGCGACGAGACCACGGGCCAGCTCAGCGTCGTGGCGGTGACGCAGGATACCAAGATCACCGAGAAGGCCGGCGTGCTCGACCTGGACAGGAAGGCCCGCGATGCGACCAACCTGCTACCGGGACTCAAGGTCGAAGTGAAGGGCGCCGGTGGTGACCAGGGCGAAATCGTGGCCACGAAGATCAGTTTCCACGGCCGCGCGCAGCGCATCGCGCAGGGCGTCGCCGCGGGTGAAGTCGATCTCAAGGCGATGCAGAAGCGCACGGCGGACAGCCTTGCGGCCGTGACGGCCCGCGCCAAGGACACGATCGAGGCGATGCGGGAGCGCGCCCGTGACAGTCTCGCCGCATTGAACAAGTCGTTCAACGATCGGATCTCGAACCTGGACAACTACGAGACGCGGTTCGCGTCCAGCATCAACTTCGCGACGAACAGCGCGCAGTTGAGCGATGAAGCCAGGAAGACGATCGACGACGTCGTCGCGCGGACGTCCGGCGACATGAACGGGTATTTGTTCGAGGTTCTCGGATACACCGACAATACCGGCACGCCGAAGTTCAACCAGGCGCTGAGCCGTCGTCGCGCCCAGTCCGTGGTCGCGTACCTCTCGGAGCAGCACCACATCCAGCCGCGCTTCATCGCGACCCCGGCGGGCCTCGGCGAAGAGCGTCCGGTTGCGGACAACTCGACCGCCGAAGGCCGTGCTATGAACCGGCGCGTCGAACTGAAGTTGATGGTCAACAAGGGCATCAAGCCCAATGGGCAATGATCTCGCGTGACGCGCGATCATCCTTCCTACACGCCGCCGCGGTGTTCGCCGCGGCGGTGGCACTCACCGGCTGCTATCACTCGACGCAGATGGCGGCAACCTGGACCGATCCGTCCGCTCGCTCGCTCCGCTTTCAGCATCCGATCACGGTGTTCGTGACGACGAGCGAAACGATGCGGCGGTCGGTCGAGGACCGGATGGCGTCGAGGTTTCCGAACGCCACGCCGGCCTATCGAGTGTTGACCACGATCGACTCGACGAACGGCGGGCAGGTTCGGCAGCAGCTCGCCGGCATGGGCTTCGACGGCGCGATCATCATGCGCGTCGTCGATGTCACCGACAAGCTGACGTACGTGCCCGGCTCTTACTGGTACGGCGGACCGTACTACTCATTCGCCGGCTACTGGGGCACCGCGTGGGGATACCCCTACGATCCCGGCTATGTAGCGCAGGATCGCATCGTCTCGATGGAAACGCAGATCTACGCGCTCGCCACCGACAAGTTGGTCTACGCGGCGCGCAGCGAAACGACGAACCCTCGATCAGTGAACAAGCTCATCGACTCGGTGCTCCGCCATGTCATGGAGGAGCTCCAGAAAGGGAACGTGATCGTCGCTGCGAACTGCACCGCGCCAACGCAGTGCGGCTCGATGCCGGTGACGACGCGATAGAACAAGCGCGGCGGTCGCTCGGTTTGTAGGTCGGTGTGGCCGGGCGACCGCAGCGCGTTTGGCTGCCTCTTTCATCGCGCTCGCACAATGCAGCGAAAGCCGATGTGCGACGTCGACGTGTCGACCGGCTCGGGGAGCCTCGCTGCCGGCCGGTATCGCTGGCAGTAATTCGGCGAGCAGAGATGTGAGCCGCCCTTCAGCACCTTTCGCGGAATCTTGCTGTCGGGCATGGTCGGATCGCCCGAGTGGACCAACGCGGCGCCGCGTGGATTGAGCGGCGGTGACGGCGCCTTGCCGCTGTTCCCGCGGTGGTAGGGACGATACCAATCCGACGTCCACTCCCACACGTTGCCGATCACGTCGTACAGCCCGTAGCCGTTTGGCGGAAAGATTCCGACGGGCGACGTTCCCTCCCAACCGTCGACGAGCGTGTTCTCGTGCGGGAATCGTCCCTGCCACGTGTTCGCCATCGGACGGCCATTGGGCATGAATTCGTCGCCCCAGGCGTACGCCGCGCCATCGAGCCCTCCGCGCGCCGCGAACTCCCACTCGGCTTCCGTCGGGAGCTCCTTGCCCTCCCACTGCGCGAACGCCTGGGCATCGAGGTAGCTCACGTGCACGACCGGATGGCTCGCCAACCCCACGACCGTGCTGCCCGGGCCACGCGGACGACGCCAGTCGGCGTTGCGAACGAAATGCCACCAGTTCGAGACGGAGTGGAGGCTCACCGGGTGTGGCGGCCGAACGAAGACGAGCGACCCTGGATGCATCAGCTCCGGACGTGCGCCAGGGTACAGCTTGGGATCGGGCGGTCGCTCGGCGAGCGTGGCGTATTGCGTATCGCGCACGAATCGCTCGAACCGACCGTTCGTCACGGCGCAGCGATCCATCCAGAAGCCGGCGACCGTGACGCGGTGCGCTGGCGCTTCCTCCGGATAGTGACGATCGGAGCCCATCGTGAAGCTTCCACCCGGGATCCACACCATGTTCTCGAATGGTGGGGCGCCCGGGGGTGCAACGGGTTCAAAACGCGGCGCGGTGATCGTGCCGGGAGCGGACATCGTGTCCTCCGCAAAGGTGTTCAGCAGCCTGCGAGTTGGAGTGCGTCCGTGAGGCGATCGACGGACACGGGTTTTACGAGGTGTAAGTCGAATCCACTGGCGCGGACGCGCTCGGAGACCGTTGCCGATCCCCAGCCCGTCATGGCGACGAGCAGCGAGTCGCGCGTTTCATCCATGGCGCGCATGCGTTCCGCGACGGCGTAGCCGTCGAGGAGTGGGATTGAGAGATCGAGTATGGCGATTTCCGGTTTGAACTCCGCCGCGCAGCGCAGCGCTTCCACGCCGTCGAAGGCGCAGCGGACGTCGTAGCCGAGGAGCGAGAGCACGAGGCTCAGGCTCGTGACCGACGCGACATGATCGTCGACGACCAGGATACGGCGACCAGCGCCGGTGCCGGCGGCGATCATGACGCCTCTCCCGCCCATTGGGCCTCGGCTTCCTCTTCCACGGCGCGCGAGGACGGACGTCGTCGTCCAATGAGTCCGGCAAGGCGAACGCGCGTGGAGGGCGTTTCCCGTCCCCAGGGTCTTCCACGCTCGAGACGCCAGCGAGGGCCCATGAGGTGGAAGAAATGCCGATGATAGGGATCGTCGCGCAGATGGACGACACCGCGGCCGCTCAACACGGTCGACGGCAGACGCTGCACCCAAATGCGAAACTCGGGGCGATCGATCGGCATGTCCTTGATCAAACACCACGAGCGGCAGCGCTCGGCGTCGGGCGCGCGGCTGACGCGGGGCCCCGTCCGCTGGCGGCGCACCGGCATGTAGTCCATCGACCACTCGGCGACGACGGCTCGTGAGTCGACGCGCTTCGGCGCGCCGAGCACGAGGGACGGCGCGACTTGGGCGTGCTCGCACGACACGGCGGGAGTCATTGGCGCGACGCGCGACAAGACCCGTTGCGCCGCCTCGGCGGCCGCGTCGTCGATCAAATCGATCTTGTTGACCACGATGAGCGCCGCGAAGCTCAATTGCTCGCGCAGGCGATCCTGCGCGTCGAGGTCGTTGGCGTGCGCGGCGAGCGACGCTGCATCGACGACGTTGATCATGCCATCCAGGTAATAGCCCGGCATATAGCCGAAGCCGGTGAGCCGGCGCGGATTGCTCGCCGGGCTGCTCTCGAACACGACGTGGTCGGGTGGATGACTCTGCTCGGACAGCGCGGCGAGGACGGCCGAGCCGTCGTCGTCGCTCATGACGCACACGGAGCCGTTCTTCAGGAGTAGACGAGCTCCGTCACGCTGAGCGACGAACGACAGATCCACGGCCGATTCGTCGGTCACCACGGCGGCGATCTGTTCCGTCGTCTGGGTGAGCAGATGACGGACCAAAGACGTCTTGCCGACACCCGGGGCGCCGGCGACGATGGTCAGTGGAATTCGAGAATACTGATCGGACACGGTGGGACCGCTCATGACTGCCCTCGAAGCACTTCCGGCTTTCGGCATGTTCAACCGCAAAGGCCAGGATTCCTATTGGCCAAAGAGCCAATGCGTACATCGCCGAAAACCGCGCAAACTCGTGGCTTATGGAGAGCATGTCCGCGCCATCGTCGCATCTCGGCGCGACGAAAACCGAGAATCCGCCGTTGCAAGTCCCGTGGTCGGAGCGCGAGCGGGCGACGCGCTTGGCGCTCGCGGGTGAGCTGGTCGCAGCCGTTACGCACGATCTGCGGCAGCCGCTGACGGCGATCGAAATGAACTTGTCGGCTGCGCTGCTGTTTCTCAGCGAGGCCGAACCGCGCACCGATCGCGCCATCGAAGCGCTCGAGGACATCTTCGCGCAACAACGGCGGATGTCGGAGGCGCTTCAGGCGCTCGATGATCTCGTCGTCTGCCGCGAACCGCGTCACGAGCGATGCGACCTGACCGCGTTGGCGCGCGAAGCGATCGCGCTCATCCGCACCGATCCGTCCCTGCGCGACGCGCCGATCGAGCTGACCGTCGGGGCGCAGCCAGCGCCGTCGGTGTCGGGCGACGCGACGCTGATACGGCAGGCCCTTCTCAATGTGTTGTTGCACGCGATCGACGCGAGCGGCGGACGGCCAGGCGAGCCGATTCGCGGCGCGATCACGAACTTCGAGGATTCGGTGGAGGCAGTGGTCACTTATCCCAAGCCGGTCGAGCAGCCGGCCAGCAGCACGGGGCCCGGCTTGACGCTCGCCCGGGCCGTCATCGCCGCGCACGGCGCCACGATCAAGATCGACGAATCGTCGGAGTCGACGGTGCGAGTCGAGACGAGGTGGCCGACTTATGCAGGATGACGCGCCGCTCGTAGCCGTTATCGACGACGACGAGCCCACCTGCCGCGCCATCTCGCGGCTGCTCGACGCCGTGGGCTATCGGGTGAGGACGTACACGAATCCGCGCGACTACTTGGATGAACTCGACGTCGCGCCGCCGATTTGCGTCCTCGTCGATATCCTGATGCCGGAAGTCGATGGTCTGGCGCTGCTGCGCGAGATGCGGCACGCCGGCAGCGACGTCCCCGCCGTCTTCATGACCGGAACGGGACATGTCCCGACGGTCGTCGAGGCGATGAAGGAAGGCGCGCTCGATCTGCTCTCCAAACCGTTCACGGCGGACTCGTTGTGCGCGGCCATCGCGCGCGCCACCGATTCGTCGAGACGCACGCACGGCGAGCGGCGCGATCTCGTCGATTTGTGGCGTCAGGTCGAGAAGCTGACGCCGCGTGAGGCGGAAGTCGCGGCGCTCGTCGCGTGCGGTTTGCTCAACAAACACGTCGCGTCGCGTATCGGCACCAAAGAAAAAACGGTGAAGGTGCATCGCGGCAGAGTCATGCAGAAGCTGCAAGCGTCGTCGTTGGCCGAGCTCGTCCGCATGGTCGATCGCCTCCAGCTGGAGCAGATGCCCTTCGTCAAGCTCGACGGTGTCGAAGCGCGCCGGCCGCGCGCGGCCGACATCATCACCGACGTACTCGCGCGTGAGCGTTCACAATCCCAAAAGCAGGCGTAGGTGGGCCGTAAGCCCTCCGTGGACCAACAGGCAATCCTCGGGTTAGCTGATTGGCGGTAGCATCAAGACACCACCCGGAGAGACACCCGCCATGCAGCAAGAGGGGATGCACGCAACATGGCCACTGCCAGCCGACCAGCTCAGACCGGCGCTAGAACTTGCCGGCGCGTTGGCAAAGGCCGACATGACGGTTCTGTTGCTTCACGACGAGATTGCCGGCGTTGTCGTTCCCGCGGCGGCACAAGGTCTCACTGAAGCGCAAGCGGCACTGCTCGGCCGGCATCGGCCGGGCGAAGACGCCTTCGGTCTGGCGCTGACGCAGCGGCGCAGGATCATCGTCCGAGACGTGCCACGCCGCGAGAAGAGTCTCGCCGAAATGGCTCGGTCGGTCGGCTTCCGCACGTTGGAGATCGTTCCGCTCATCGGCCTCGACGACGAGATCGTCGGCGAGATCGTGATGATGTACCGCCGCACGCGATGCTCGAGCCGCAAGATGTTCAAGCTGATCGAGAATTGCGCTCGACTCGTCGTGACGACGGTCCAGCACGCCCGGCGGGCCGTCGAGGCCGAGCGCGCCCGTGAAGCGGCGGAGCAGGTGGGCCGGGCGAAGATCCAGTTTCTCGCGCGCATGAGTCACGAGCTGCGCACGCCGCTGCAGTCGATCGCGGGATACATCGACCTGTTGCGCGTCGGTGGTCGCGACTCGCTCTCGCCCGAACAGGCGCGCATGCTCGCCCGCGTCCACGACAGCGAGGAGATCCTCGTCCACGTGATCGATGATCTGATCACCTTCTCACGTCTCGAGGCCGGCCATGTCGTGTACCACATCGCGCCGGTCGCCGCCGACGAGGTGATTCGCATCACGCAGTCGGTGGTGGCGCCGCTCGCGCTCGGACACGGCATCCGGCTCGAGGCGGATGCATGCAACGGGATCTTCGTCGCCGCGGACGGCGACAAGCTGAAGCAGATCCTCGTCAATCTCGCCGCGAACGCGGTCAAGTTCACGAAGGGTGGAGTCGTCAGGATCTCGTGCGAAGCACAGCGGGATTCTGTTTGCTTCGACGTCGCCGACAACGGGCCCGGGATCGCCCCCGACAAGCTCCGTCAAATCTTCGAGCCGTACGTCCAGTTGAACGGTCCGTTACTCGACCGTTACGGCGGAACGGGGCTCGGACTCGCGATCAGCCGAGAGTTTGCGGCAGGGATGCGCGGAGAGCTGACGGTGCGCAGCGAAGTGGGGAAGGGCTCGGTCTTCTCGCTCACGCTTCCGCGCGCCAGCGTTCGCGAGGCGCCGCAAGTGCGGACACGCTCCCATGACGGCCCCGCGGTCGCCTGACAGAAAGCCGGCGAAAGCGCGGCGGCGACTGCCGTGCAGCGTCCTCGTGGCCGACGACCACGACGACCTGCGCGACGCGGTCCGACTCGTTCTCGAGTACTTCGGGTTCGCGGTTCACACGGCCGCGACGGGCCTCGACGCCCTCGCGCTCGCGCAAGCGACGCGGCCGCAAATCCTCCTGATCGACATGGTGTTGCCCGGCATCGACGGCGAGCATCTCGCTCGGATGCTGCGCGCCGATCCAGCGACGCGCGACGCCGCGCTGATCGCGACGTCGGCATCCCACTCACTTCGCGCCGCGGCGATGAGCGCGGGATGCGACACGTTCGTGGGAAAGCCTATTCCACCGATGCGTCTCATCTCGACTGTGAGGTACTACGCACGACATCCGCGTCACAGATACGACTTTGATCCTATAGAGCCAAGCGGCCCCTTCGCGACACCATTGCGCACGTCAACTCCCCAGCATGCCGCACATCAAACCAACCCACGACTTCGCCCCCTCCCAGCCGTTGACGCCGCGGCTGACGGGCACGCTTCCGCACCCGTCGGCATCGAGGGGGACGCGCCTCAACCGGACGGCGTGGTCGTCCTCGCCGACGGTGCTGATCGTCGATGATCACGAGGACAGTCGCACGGTCGGTCGGCTCGTACTGGAGAGCCGCGGCTTCCACGTGATCGAGGCGGCGACCGGAACGGAAGGCCTGCACAAAGCGCTCACCGAACGTCCCAGTGTCGTGTTGTTGGATATCGTGCTTCCTGGGCTCGACGGATGGGAGATCGCGCGACGCATTCGGGCCGACGCCGCGATGTGCAACACGGTCATCATCGCCGTGAGCGCGCTGGCGGGCATCGAGGATCGGCACCGTTCCTACATGGCGGGCTGCGACAGCGTACTGACGAAACCCGTACCGCCGTCGACGATGCTGGCCGTGATCAATCAGTACGTCAGCGCGCACCTCGTGCCGGAGACGGTCCTCGCGCGCGTCTACGCCGACGTCGCGCCGGCGCCCTAATCCTCCTCCATCACATCGCGCGACACGGCGAATTCGCCGCTCGTCGACGCCGGATCCTTGATTCCGGCGAGAAAGTCGTACATCCGCACCAGCTCCGGCACTGACTCGGCGCGCATCTTCGTCATCACCCGCGCACGGTGCACCTTGATCGTCTTTTCCGTGGTGCCGAGCATGGCGGCGATCTGCTTGTTCAGTCGTCCGGTCACGACGAGCCGGAACACCTCTTCCTCGCGCCGCGTCAGCATCCCGACACGCCGGCGAAGCTCGGCAAGGATCGCGTTGCGCGAGCGATCACGTCGAGCCAGATCGGCGGCGTGATTCAGCGACGCGAGGAGCGTCGATTCGTCGCACGGCTTCTCGAGGAAGTCGACCGCCCCGTCGCGTAGCGCGCGCACGGACGTCGGAACGTCTCCATGTCCCGACAGGAAAACCGTCGGAATCCGAACCCCTCGGTCGACGAGCGCCTGCTGGAGCGACAGACCATCGACTTCCGGCATGCGGAGGTCGAGCAACAGCATTTCCGGCTCGTACGCGGCGAGTGACGACAGCAGGTCCTTCGCGGAATGAAAGGCCGTTACGGCATAGCCGTGCATGGTGAGCAAACGCGAAAGCGCGCGCAGGACTGCCGCGTCGTCATCGACGAGAGCAATCCGCCAGGGGCCTCCCGCATCATGAAAATCCAGTGACATGCGATGCTCCCATTCCCAAGGGCTTGTGCGACCACCCGGAATGCGGCGCTGCTTTCCGTGGGGCCAATCAGAACCTCGCTCCCATCTACCCGCACGGGGTACCTCCAATGGCGTGCTCACGGTACGGCAACCGGATGCACAACCAATCCTGAAAGAGTCTCTCTCCAATGCGGCCTATTCGCCATAGCGACCATTAGACTAAAGTCCAATCTTGAGACCTTTACGCTGCTTTCCGCCTTCAGATAGCGTCAGGCCCGTACAGCGGCAAGGCGTCGCGGGCTGATGCTGACGCAATCTTTACACTCCTCCCCCCCCACCCCCCGGTCCCCATGCGCTCCGCTTTCCTGCTTCTCGCCGCATGCATCGGCACGGCCGCCGCGTGCGCGCATCCCAGCCCAACCCTCGAAGTAGAGTTCATCTCGACGCCGAGCCCGAGCCCGGTGTTTTCACCCGCCGTTCGCGTCGGCAATCTGCTCTTTCTTTCCGGTCAGATCGGCACCGATTCGGCGAACCGACTGGTGCCCGGCGGTCTCCAGGCGGAAGCGCGACAAGCGCTCAATAACATCAAGCGGGTGCTCGAGCAGAACGGCTCGTCGCTCGACCGCGTCGTGAAGTGCACCGTGTTTCTCGCCGACATCCGCGAGTGGCAGGACTTCAACGAGATTTATGTGACCTACTTCCGCGCGAGGAAGCCGGCACGAAGCGCGATGGCCGCGAGCGGACTCGCCCTTGGCGCCCGGGTCGAAATCGAGTGTATCGGCGTGACCAGTTAGGGCTCAGCTCGAGTAATACGCCGCGTTCTCGTCGATGTAGCCCTTCGTGAGATCGCAGCCGAACGCCGTCGCCGAGGCGGCACCCACGCCGAGCGAGACTTCCAAGTCGACGACCTCGCGTCGAAGCGTGTCGCGGACGATCGCCTCGTCGAAGTCGACGCGCGATCCGCCGCGCACGACCTGGTAGCCGTTGATCGATGCATCCGTTGAAGCCGGAGCGATCGTGCAGTCGAAGCATTTGCCGACGGCCATCAACAGCCGGCCGACGTTTGGATCGGCGCCGTGGACCATCGTCTTCACGAGCGGGGAATTGACGAGCGATTTCGCGATGCGCCGCGCCTCGTCCCCGTTTGCCGCACCGGTCACGTGCGCGCGAATCAGGTGCTCGGCGCCTTCACCATCGCGCGCCAGCATCTCCGTCATGCGGATGCACCCGGCGACGAGTATGTCGAGAAACTGTCGCTCGTTCACCCGACCGGCGCGCCCGTTGGCGAGCATGGCGCAGGTGTCGGACGTGCTCGTGTCGCTGTCCACGGAGAGCATGTTGAACGACAGTTGCACCGCATCGCGCAACATGTGGTCGAGCGTCGCAGGCTCGATCGCCGCGTCGGTGAAGATGTAGGCGAGCATCGTCGCCATGTTCGGCTCGATCATCCCCGAGCCCTTCGCCACCCACGTGATCGTGGCTTCGCCGATCCGCGCCGAAAGTGCCTTGGCGTACGTATCCGTGGTCATGATTCCCGCCGCGCCGACGAGCGGATCCGACTGCAGCTCGGACGACATGCCAGCCAATCCCGCCTCGATCTTCTCGATCGGCAATCGAGGGCCGATCACGCCCGTCGAGCTCACGAGCACGTGATCGGGTGTCGTGCCGAGCTCCTTCGCGGCGGCTGCTGCCATGCGACGCGCGTTCGCCAGCCCTTCCGCGCCGGTGGCCACGTTGCTCACCTTGCTGTTCGCCACGATCGCCCGCAGGGTTCCACCCTTGATCGTCTCGCGGCCGAGGATCACCGGCGCGCCGGGGAACTGGTTGCGGGTGAACACCGCCGCCGCGGCCGCGTCGACGTCACTGGCGAAGAGGGCGAGATCTTTTCCTTCCGGTTTGAGCCCGCAATTTCGGCTGGCGCAGCGAAAGCCGCGTGGAAAAGCAGGTGCGTCGTCGAAAAGCATGACCGTTCGAGGGGAGTTGGGATCCGTAGCGCGAAGGACGTAAGATAGAGTGTCCGGCGCGTCGCACCACCAATTCCGAGCGCGAACCCTCATGCTGACAAAATCGTTTCTCGACGAATATGCCCGGTACCGGGTGACGGCCGAAAAGGCCATGGCCCAGATCTCCGACGAGGCGCTGAATCGCGTCGTCTCGGCCGACGGCAACTCGATCGCCACGCTCGTTCGCCACATCAGCGGCAACATGGTCTCACGCTTCACCGACTTCATGGCGAGCGACGGCGAAAAGTCATGGCGCGAGCGCGACGCCGAGTTCGACGCGGGCCCCTTTTCACGCGCCGAGGTCGACGACGCCTGGAGACGCGGTTGGGAAGTCCTCGAGCGGGAAGTCGGCCGGCTGCGCGACGAAGACTTCATGCGCACCGTAACGATTCGCGGCCAGGGAATGACGGTGCTCGAAGCGCTGCTCCGGAATGTCACGCACATCGCGATGCACATCGGGCAGATCATCCTCTTGGCGCGCGTTTCCGCCGGCGATGAGTGGAAGACACTGAGTATTCCGCGCGGTCAGTCGCGGCAATTCAACGAACAGATGGCGCGCGAACATCCGGCGCGATGAGCGTGCTCGTCGAAGGATGCGTCGAGAGTCTGGCCGACGCGCAAGCGGCGGCGCGCGGCGGCGCCGACCGGCTCGAGCTGTGCGCGGACCTCTCGGTCGGCGGAACAACGCCGGCCGCCGACCTCATTCGCGCGGTGAAAGCGCGCGTCTTCATCCCGGTCTTCGTGATGGCGCGGCCGCGTGGTGGTTCATTCGTCTATGACGCCGCGGAGGTCGAACAGACGCATCGCCATATTGATGCGGTCATCGCCGCCGGAGCGGACGGGGTCGTCGTTGGCGCGCTGACACCGGCGAACGAGATCGATGTCCCGTCGTTGCGAGGCTTCGTCGCACGGGCTGGAAACGTCCCCGTCACGTTCCATCGCGCGTTCGACGAGCTCGCCGATCCATCACGCGGGCTCGAGACATTGATTGCCGCCGGAGTTCAACGCGTGTTGACTGCGGGAGGCCGGGGGACGGCTCTCGACGGAGCCGAAACTCTCGAGTCACTGGTTGAGCAAGCCGGCGACCGGATCGTCGTCCTGGCCGGCGGCAAGGTGCGCGGTCACAACGCGCGCGCAATCATCGCCCGCACCGGCGTCCGCGAGCTGCACGCGCGGTGCGAGACCAACGCGTCGCAAATCGCCGAGATCGTCGACGTCGCGCGGAGCGAGGGCTAGGGCCTCGGCCAGCGGTTGTTCGTGCGGTCGATGTCCGGCATCGCGCCCCGCGGATCGATCTCGACGGATTGGACCGTGCCGCTACCGCGAACGCGATAGACGAAGTGGTCACCGAGGTTCCACATCTCCACCGGAAGCCGGACCTCGCGTATCGGAGCACCGACAAAGGTCAGCCGTATGGTCGCCGGCATGACCATCGTTCCACGATTGCTCAGATAGACGCTCGTCACGCCGTCCGAGCCGCGCGACACGGAATCGACTGCCTGATCGAGCCGCGCCGTCGTAAAGATCCAGTCGCGCCAGAACCAATCGAGCTCCATGCCCGACTGGTCACGCATGATTCGGAAGAAATCGGCCGGAGTCGGATGCTTGAACGCCCACGTCCGGATGTACTCCCTGAACGCCGCGTCGAAGCGATCCTTGCCGAGTACCTCGAAGCGAAGCAGCTGCATCATGAGCGCCGGCTTCTGGTAGCCGCCCCAGAAAAGGTCACGCACTTCGACCGGTTTTTCGATCAGCGGCTGTTCGTTGCCCGGCTGGGCGTGATCAGCGTACAGATGCAGCGGGTGGACCTCGATTGTGTCGCCGTAGACCGAGCCCGGGAAATAGCGCGCCGCATTCGCGAGATCGATGAACGTATTGAAACCTTCGTCCATCCAGGGATACAGTCGCTCGTTCGATCCGACGACCATCGGGAACCATTGGTGGCCGAACTCGTGAGCGATGACCCATTGCTGATCCTCGCGCGTCGGGCTGTTCGGCGTGAAGGTCAACATCGGGTACTCCATCCCCTCGATCGGTCCTTCGACGGTCGTCGCGTGTGACCATGGATATGGGTACCACTGCTCCGAGAAGTACTTGATGGCTTCCCGGCCCATGCGGTTGACTTCGCGCCACTTGTCCGCCGAGGCCCGGTAGAAACTTTCGATCAGAATGCCCTTATAGCCGCTGGCGTCCCACCGCAGGTTCGGCGACGTGGCGAAGGCGAAGTCGCGCACGTTGCGCGCCGTGTAGTGCCAGGCGCGTGTCGCTGGACGCGGAGAGCCCGCCGCCGGGGCGGGCCGGGTGATCTCCGGCTTATTCGCCTCGTCGGCGCGAATGATCGCGATCGTCGTATCCGATTGCCGCGCCGTCGCCAGACGCTGTCGCTGCGCGCTGGTGAGCACCTGCTCGGGGTTCTGCAACTCACCGGTCGCCGCGACGAGGTTCGCGTCGGGCACGGTGATCGTCACGTCGTAGTCGCCGTATTCCAGATAGAACTCGCCGGCGCCGATGTACGGCTCATGGTTCCAGCCTTTCACATCGTCGTACACCGCGACGCGTGGGTACCATTGTGCGATCTCGTACAACGGGCCGTCATGGCCCATGCGGCCGCCAGCCTGAGGGGGCACGATGAAATGCCATTGGGCGCGGAGATCGACAAAACCCCCGGGACCGATCGGTCGCTCGAGATCCACGCGCAACGTCGTCCCGTACCTCGTGCGCTTGACCTCCTTGCCCGCGATCGTCATCGACTCGAGCCGTGGCGCACCCTGGTAGCTGCCGCACGAAAAGTCGAAGCTCGAGCCAAGAAAAACGAGCGGCGGCTGATTCAGTTGGTTGGTCACGCTGTTCGGTTCGCAGAGATTCTGCTCGACAAACAGCCAGAGGTAGGGCAGCGAATCCGGCGAGCGGTTCACGTAGTGGATGGTCTCGTCGCCACGAAGCTCGTTGGTCTCGGGCGACAAGGAAACCGCGATCCGATAGTCGGCGCGCTGCTGCCAGTACTTCGGCCCGGGTCGTCCCGAACCGGTCCGATATTCATTGGGGGTCGGCAGATCGAGCGCCCTGAAGTGCGACGTGTCGGCGACGGTCGTCGCGCGCTGGCCCCGCGACGGAGCGGCCATCACGGCAAGCGCGGCGATCGTGAGCCCGATTTGCATGAATCTGGTGCGGAGCATCTCTCGCTCGGCTGTGAAACGTGGATCGTTTGGGCGGTCCCACCGTGGGGCGGGTGCGCATACGTTAGAGCATCGCCGCTCGGCACGCGAGCACCCTTCGCCTTCGCTCCTTTCGCCCCAATGTCCTCGTCGCGGTTCAGACACCTCCGTATCTACGCGACGACAGGGCGCGTGCTCGTGAGCTATGCGGGGATCCGCGCGCGCCGGCCATTTCTCTCGGTGGACGACTACAACGCGCGGCTCGTCGAACGACATCGGGCGAACGCGCGCCGGATTCGCGACGCGATCATTCGCGCCGGCGGACTGTTCATCAAGGTCGGGCAGCTCATCAGCATTCTGTCCAACTTTCTTCCCGCCGAGTTTCGGCGCGAGCTGGAAGGCCTGCAGGACCGCCTCCCGCCGCATCCGTTCGACGAGATCGTGGCGCGGATTCGCGCCGAGCTGGCGCGATCACCCGAGGAAGTCTTCTCCGAACTGGATCCGACACCGGTCGCCACGGCGTCGCTGGCCCAGGTTCACGTCGCTCGGTTGCCGGATGGACGACGGGTGGCGGTGAAAGTCCAGCACGAAAACATCGAAGAGATCGCGCGCGCCGATCTCGTGGCCGTGCGCCGCATCATCGCCCTTGTCCAGCGGGTGACCGGCTTGCGCGGACTCGAGGCCTACCACCCCGAGATCAGTCAAATGATCGCCGAGGAGCTCGACTTCTCGCGCGAGGCGGTCAACCTCGAGACGATCTCCCGACAGTTCGCCGGAGACACGTCGGTGCGATGCCCCACGGTCATCGCCGACCTCTGCACGCGCCGTCTTCTCGTCACGACGTTCATGGACGGTACGAAGGTCACGGATTTCGCGGGATTGGCGGCCCGCGGTTTCGACCGGCGGACCGTGGCCGAACGTGTGGTGACGGCCTACTGCCGCATGATCTTCGTGAACGGGACGTACCACGCCGATCCCCATCCGGGAAACATTTTCGTCGCCAACGACGGCGGAATCATCTTCGTCGACTTCGGGGCCGTCGGAGTCCTTGCGCCGCACATGCGCGAGGGAATTCCCGCGTTCTTCGAGGGGGTGATTCGTCGCGATGCGCAGAAGATCACCGACGCGATTCGCACGATGGGCTTCGTCGCGCACGATCCGAAGAGCGCCAACGTCGCGCAGCGTGTCATCGACTACTTCCAGCGGCGCTTTTTCGAAGAGATGGCGAGAGAGTCGTGGGGGCTCGGTTCGCTGCAGGTCGATCTGCGCAGCCGTCTCGAGACGCTCGCCGACCTGCGCCGTCTCGATGTATCCTTCCGTCAGCTGACGACAACGTTCCAGGTTCCGAAGGACTGGGTGCTGCTCGAGCGAACGCTGCTCCTGCTCATCGGGTTGTGTACCGAGCTCGATCCGAGTTGGAATCCACTCACCGTCATTCAACCATACTTGGAAAGGGTCGTCTTCGCGGACGATCGCGACTGGGGGCATCTCTTGGCGACCGCACTGAAGGACATGGCCCGCGTCGCGGCCACGCTTCCCGATCAGATTAGCCGCGTTCTCGATCGCACGAACAACGGCGACCTGGAAGTTCACGTTCCCGAGATCGCGAGCGCGGCGCGGCTGCTCTACGCCGGTGCGCACCAGCTCATCTTCTCCATCCTGGCGACGGCGGCCGGCGTACTCGCCTATCAGGCGTACGATCGCGATCGAATCGCCGCTTCCGTGGTGCTTGGCCTCCTCGCGTTGGCGGCGCTCGGCGCTCTCGTGACCTCGATGCGCCGCCATCGCGGCGTCGAGTGATTGGCTATTTCCCAATCCCGTAGACCGCGGCGGCGTTATCGCGCAGCACCATGCGGGCAAGGGTCTGAGCGCGGTCACGCGTAATCTCACCGTCGCGCATCATACCGGTGAGCGCGATCCCCAGTGCCCGGCGCGCGGTGTTCGACGCCACCCACGCCACCTGCTCCCAACCCTGCTCGATCCCGCCGTCGAACGCGTCGGTGCCGAAAAGGACCTTGTCGGGGTACTCGCCGAGCCACTGGCGAAGCACTCCCGCCAGCACGGTGGGTGACAGAATGTTGTCCATCATCGAGATGTCGGCGTAGACGTTCGGCTTGCCGAGCAGTCCCTGTGTCTCGCCGACGAGCGGCCACCCGCCGTGCACGATGACGAATTTCGTTCCGCGCAACGTTGAATCGTTGAACGCCGGTTCGAGCAGATGCGGTGCGCTTCCCCGGGTCGAGTAGAAGCCGCCGAAAGTTTCGAGGACGTGGATCTGCACGACGAGTTTTTGTCGCCCCGCCTCACGCGCGATGGCGCGGAAGAGGTAATCCTCGAGCGCCTTGTACTCGGCGTGCGTCGGCACGCCGCCGCGCACGTACTTGGCATAAACGCGTTGCGCCGCCGCGGCGTCGGGGTCGTCGAAATCGAGCGGGCGCAGATACGCCGCTTCGAACTTGATGCCCACCGCGCCGCCAGAGCGCATCTGGGCAAGCGTCGGATTCACGACAGTCCGTACATAGTCATCGAGCGTCGCCGGCAGCGCCTTGACGTTCAGATCCTTGAGGTAACGATCGAGGAGCCGTGATTCGCGGGGATACAACGGGCGCCTATCCGGCGTCCGCGACGCCTCGCCCTTGGTGTCGAGGGGAAACAGCAACGGATCGACGAACGACACCCAACGGAACCGCGTCGCCGACAGGCCCGTTCCCATGGCGATCCGGTTCGAAATCATCAGTTCGATGCCGGCCTGGTCGAGCACCCACTCGGGAAATTTCTGGCCGCGCGTCCGTCGTGCGTCCTCCGCCGCGCCCTTGAGCGCCGTGTGGTACCCTGGTCCGTTGATCGTCGGCGCAATGCGATAGAGCGCGTTCTGCGCCAGCCGCCAGATGGGGTCTTCGGGTCTGAGACGTGCCGGAAGATCGAACGCCGGAATGCCGTCGAGCGGCAACGCGTCGAAGTCGGTGTCGGCGGGTGCACCAGCGGCGACGGGCCGCATTGGATGCGCGTGGCTGTCGATCGCTCGAATCGACGTGATGTATCTCGCCAACGACGAATCAATCGGCGCCTGGGCGGCCAACTCGCCGCTCGCAACGAAGCCGAGCAGCGCCATGCACCAAAACGCGGTGCTTCGAGGTCTCGTCATGAGCCTAAAAAAGGAATTCGGACGGCCCATCTTCGCAACCTCCGACCCAATGGTTGCACGTGGGACGACCCAGCGCTCGGGCACGGCATCGCGTAGAATCCATGACCCCACGGTTTGACGTCGACTCTCGAGCCACACCGGAGCGTGAATGATCTCTTGGAAGCACTCAACGGTTCTCGCGGCGCTTCTTCTCGCGTCCACTTCGGTCTCACTCCGCGCCCAGGAGAATTACGAGATTCAGGTCTATCCCTCGGAGACCATGCCGAAGGGCGTGACGATGTTCGAGCTCCACTCGAACTACACGCTCAAAGGCAGTCGCTCGAGCGCTGGCCTCGAGCTGCCCACCAACCACCAGATTCACGAAACGATCGAGATCACTCACGGCTTCAGCAGCTGGACCGAGCTCGGGTTCTACTGGTTCATGGCCAAGCCGCAGGGCGGCGGCTTCGAGTGGGTCGGGACGCATCTACGTCCGCGCTTCCGCGTACCTGAAGGTTGGGCCTGGCCGGTCGGAATCAGCGTTTCGCAGGAGATCGGTTATTCGAGGGAGAAGTTCTCCGGAGACACCTGGACCTACGAGCTGCGTCCCATCATCGACAAGCAGGTGGGACCTTGGTACGTCTCGCTCAATCCGGTCCTCGGGAAGTCACTCCGCGGCCCGAACGCTGCCCAGGCGTTTGACGTCACGCCCAACGCGCAGGTCGGATTCGACGTGACGAGCAAGATCAACGTTGCCGCGGAGTACTACGGGTCGACCGGCACCGTCCGCGAGGTCGTGCCGATCGCCGATCAAGAGCACATGCTCTTCGGCGCCGTGAACGTCGACTTCGGCCCGGCGTGGGAATTCAACCTCGCCTACGGCAACGGTCTGACCGGCGCCGGCGATAAGAGTATTGTAAAGATGATTCTCGGCCGGCGGATCGGTAAGTAGCGTCAGAGATTCAGCGAGAACCTTCAATCCGTCTTGAGCGTCGCCGCGGGATCGACTCTCGCGGCGCGCCATGCCGGGAACATCGCGGCCGCGATTCCGGCGACGAACAGAATCGCCGCGACGCCGAGCGCGGTGGCCGGGTCGCTTGGGCTGATGCCGTAAAGCAGGGACGCCACCAGCTTGCCTGCCACGATCGCGAGTCCGACCCCGAGCACGACACCAATCGCGACGACACGCGTCCCTTCGGCAACCACGAGCTGGACGACGTCCGCGAGCCGTGCGCCAAGCGCGATGCGCACCGCGAATTCCTGGACTCGTTGCTGGACGCTGTACGACGTCGTACTGTAAATGCCGACGACGGCGACGACCAGCGCGAGCAGCCCGAACGCTGAAAACAGCGTCGCGCCGAGACGCCACGGCCGATACTCCGGCTCGAGATAGTCGCTGAGGCGGACGATCGACGGGATGCCGCCGGGGAACGCTTGACGGATCAATCCGCGAACGGACCCGACGACGGACGCCGCTGAGCGCGGATCGGTACTCAGCATCACGTAGTTCGCCGTCCATCCTCTTGCCTCGGGCGGCAAGTCGTTGAGCGGCAAGTAATACATCGGCGACGCGTCCTCGATCACGCTTCGTTCACGGCTGTTCTCCACCACACCGATCACGCGGTAGCAGGGCTCCGTGCGCTTCCCGAAACGCATGCACGCGCCGATCGCCGGTCGACCGGGCCAAGCGAGTTTCGCCATCGCGTCGTTCACGACCACCGCGTGCGGACCCCCACGTGTCTTGGGGAAATCCTCTCCCCGGAGCAGCCGAACTCCGCTCGCGTCGAAGTACCCTGAGGAGACAGCAGTCCACGTCGGACTGAAGCCCCGCCGGGACGAGTCGGTCTCCGTGAAGAACGTGAGCCAACTGATGCTGTACATCGGCCGCGCGCTCGACAACGCGACGTGCCTGACGCCTGGAATGGTCGAGATGCGAGACGCCAACTCGCCGAGTCGGGCGGGGAACGTCGAGTCGCTCGAACGCGCGTGATCGTCGTAACTGACCGTCGCCGTGATGATCCGTTGCGTGTCGAAGCCGATGTCGATATGACGAACATTCGACAGGCTTCTCACGAACAAGCCCGCGCCACAAAGGAGGAGCGCCGAGAGCGCGGCCTGCGAAACGAGAAGCGTCGAGCGGACGCGCGATCCCTCTCTGCCGCCGCCGCTCGACCGCGACTTGAGTACGTCGTTGACGTCGGCCCGCGCCGACTGCAAGGCCGGAATGAGACCGGCGATGATCGCCGCCACGACCGCGACGCCGAGCGCGAAACCGACGACCCGTCCGTCGAGTGGCGACGACGCCCAGTGGACCTCCGGCAACAGCAACCGGCGAAGCAGATTCCCCGCCAAATAGGCGACCAGCAGCGCGGCTCCAGAGGCGGCGAGGGCCAACAATGATGTTTCAGCGAACAGCAGTCGCACCAGGCGCGACCGACTGATCCCCAGCGCCAAACGAACGGCAATCTCGCGCTGTCGCTGCACGGCGCGCCCGAGCAGCAAATTGACGACGTTCGCGCAGGCGATCAGCAGAACGATGAGCGCGACGCCGGCGAGGCGGATCCCGATCTGCACTTCCTGCTCCTGCTTCCCTGGTCCGGCTGCACGCACGATCGAGCCGAATCGCGCGACCGACAGGGTATCGCTGTACCAACCGAAGTCCGGACGCCGAAGCACCGCCGTCATTCGCTGCTCGAGCTGCGCGTCGTTCGCCGTCGGAGCCGGGCGTACGAGTATTTGAAAGCCGTTGATGTTCGGACTCTTCCACCAAGGCCCATTTTCTCGGCGGCCCTCCGCCTCGAAGGCGAGCGGAATCCAGATATCCGCCGCGTCGAGGTCCACGCCGACGAACGGTTCGCGCATGACACCGATGACTGTGTACCTCGATCCGGCGATGACGATCGGTTTTCCGATGGCTGACCGATCGCCATTCAGCGCGCGCCGCCAATAATCGTGACTGACGACGGCGACCCGTTGTGGGCCGTCGAGCCGGTCTTCCGTCGAGTCATACAACCGCCCGATCTCGGCGCGCGCGCCGGTGAGTGCGAAAAAGCCCGCCTCGGCTTTGACGAACTGAGCTTCGCCGCTGCTCTCCCCGAGGCCGATCTTCACCTTCCATGGCGCCGTATACAAGGCGGTTCGCGCGCGATCACCCAAAGCGGTACGCACGGCGTCGTACTGAGCGTACGAGAAGCCGGGCCAAAACTGCGCCTCCGTGCTGAACTGATGGTATCGCCAGAGCCGACGGATGCCACCGGGGTCGACAACGCCAGCGGGCATGCGGAGAAATACAGTGTCGAGAAAGGTGAACATCGCCGCATTCGCGCCAATGCCGAGCGCGAGAAGCAGAATCACTCCCGCCGCGAGCCCCGGCGAACGGCGCAGCGAGCGGAACGCGTACCGCACGTCGGCGAGCGTGTCGCTGAAATCTTCCCGGCGGTGTCGCTGAGCAGCGACGCGATGATCGATCGACATGAGATCGCTCCGCACCTGATTGATGTCGCCGAACTCCTCCTCCGCGCGCCGTCGCGCGTCCCCGGGGGCCGCGCCGAGCGCCGTGAGCTCCTCGATGCGCGACTGAAAGTGAAAACGCAGCTCGTCGTCGACGTCTCGGGCGATCGGGGAACGAATGAGCCGCAGATATCGTCGCCATGCCGGCGTGGTGTGCGGGTATGGCACGGCTCGTCAGCGCGCGGGTTCGGGCGTCGCGGCGAGCACGCGCGCGACGGCCGCGACGTAGTCGTTCCAGTTCGTCGTCTCGCTCCGCACGGCGCGACGCCCCACCGTGGTGAGTCGATAGAATTTGGCGCGCTTGCCCGTCTCGGAATTTCCCCATTCCGATTCGATCCATCCACGTTCTTCCATGCGGTGCAGGGAAGTGTAGAGCGCGCCGTCCAACACTTTGAACGTCCCGTCCGATCCGCGATTGATGAATCGCGCCACGGCATACCCGTGCATCGGCCCCCACGACAACGCACGCAACACGAGCACGTCGAGTGTGCCCTGGAGCAGATCGAGCGAGTCAGTCGCCATGACGCGATTATATCATCAACATTTGAGGGAATCAAGAGAAAGGTCTCAGGTCCCTGGTCTCTGGCCTCCGGGAAACAGCACCGCCGTTTCCACCTGAGACCAGAGACCAAGGACCTGAGACCTAACAAACCCCTCTTACAAACCGATCGCGATTAGTCCACGAGGAGCCCTACGGCTTCCCCGCGTCCAAGTCGTTCCAGTTCATAATCGCGTTGAACCCCATCGCGTACGTTCCCTGCGACTGCCAACGCCAGAACGGCCGGATGGCGAACATCACGACGTGGCCCTGGCCGATCTTTTCGTCGACCAACTGCGCGCGGCTCGAGAGCAGCTCTCCGTGCTCGAGCGTGCCCGAGAGCAGCATGTCCTCGGCCTTCGACGGGAACTGCAGCACGACGCGCGTCGACGAGCTCGGATCCGCCGTGAGACCGGGGACCGCCGCCGGAGCACCGCCGCCGCCGAAGCCCCCAAACCCGCCACCGCCCCCCGCGCCACCCCGGCCACCACGCCCACCCGCCGTTTGACCGGCTTGCGCGACGTTGAAGTCATTGCCGATGCTCGTCGCGAGACCAAACGCCGTTCCCGTCTTGTCCGGATCCCACGCCGACAGCTTGAGCGGCGTCGCCATCGGCGTGGTGTTCTGCGCCACGCTGCCCGCGCGACCACCGCGCCCGGCCGACGTATCTCTCGACGCGACAGGCATCGCGCCCGCGCCAGCGTTCAGTACGGGGCCCGAGCTAAAGTAGACCGGCACGTCGGTGTGATTGTAGCCATACACGAGCGGGCTCTTCGCGTCGGCGATCACGCCGCGCAAGATCGTACCGCGAGCGAACAACTGGCTCGCCGGCTCATACGTCACGCCCGGCGTCAGCTTCATCTCGGGCAGAATCTGCGAGGTGTTGCCTTCGGTGATCAGCGTGCCGCCATGTTGCACGAACGCGTAAAGCGCTTTCATGCCTTCCTCGCCGAGCGCACCGCGAATGTCGTCGGTCGAATCCGGGAAACCCAGGGCAGGGAACTCCTTTGTGCTCTTGTAGGGCACCGGGACATCCGCTCCGCCGCCCCCACGACCACCACGACCGCCGCCGACGTTCCCCACACCGCTTCCACCGTGTGGGTACAGGATGACGTCGAACTTCGAGCGCAGATCGCCCATCTTCGCGACGGCATTCTCGCCGAAGTACTGGTAGGGCACACCGTAAGTGTCGAGCGCGGCGCGCACCCAGCCCTCGTCCTGTGTCCGCGTCCAGCTATGGATGTAGCCGATGCGCGGAATGTCGAGGTCGTGCGACTTGACCGCCGGCGCGGATGCGACAGCGTACCCTGAAAGTCCGAGCTGCTTCAGCACCGGCTCGAGCTGCGCGCGATTGGCGTCGGCGACGATGATCGCGCCAGGCGCGAAATTGTGCCCACCGGCCGCGAACGACTCCTCGGCCGCCGACATCTTCACGTTCGCCAGCTTGTAGCGGAACGAGACGAGCGTGTTGTCGCTGTTGTTCTCGACGATCACCGTGCTGCCGTTGCCGCTGATGCCGCCGGCAGCCACAACGTCCTTGCCCATCGGCACGGCCGTCATCGGCTGGCTCAGGACACTCTTATCCGTGATCTCCGTGACGGTGATGTTTCGCATCAACGGGAACGTCCAGCCGGTGTCGTCGTACGGCGACGGATTCTGCGGTGGATAGTTCTGGAGCGAGAAGTACATGTCAGCCAGCGTGCGATACGGCTGGTCGCCGCGGATGATGTAGTCGCCCGCGTTCACTTGAACATTGCCCACCTTGAACGCCGAGTTGGCGGTGTGGAACTCCAACCCCTGCGTCTTGAGCTCGTTCACCGCCTCGGCGGCGTTCTCCCTCGCGTGCTGGTTGGCCGGGATCACCCATGCCGCAACTGTCCCCGGCTTTGTTTTTCCCTTGTCGACCGCGCGCTTGTTCTTGATCCAGTAATTCTCGAGGAAAACGTCCTTGTCCTTCGCGACACGGTTCAGCGCGAATAGGATCGCCGACTCCTGAATGTTCGTGTTGGCGCGCGGGCTCCACATGATCGAGTCCAGCGGCGGGTTCGGACGGAACCACTCCTTGCTCGTCGTCGTCGCGCCTGGCTTCACGACGTAGTTGTCGCAGCAATACGACTGCACTTCGTAGAAGCGGCCGATCGCGTTGTGCGTGTGAGCGATGAAGAACATGTAGTTCGGGACCCAGCCGTCGTAGAACCCATAGGTCCACACGCCGGGCACGCCACGCTTCGTCATCTCCATCACGTCGTTCTTCGCCAGCATCCACCACTCGTCGACGACGATCGGATCGAGCGCGTCGTTGTACGGGCCCGTGCCGGTCGACGCGTAGAGATAGGTCTGGGCCTCGTGCAGGTCGTGGAGGATCGTCGGCGTCCACTCGAGGAACGCCTTCGTCGTGTTCTTCGTGAGGTCGAGGAACTGACCCATGCCGTCGCGGTTGTTGTCATGCTGGACGTACTTGCCCCAGTACATCAACGGCAGCGCGCCGCCGCCGCGGCCACCGAACTGCCCCTGCTGAGCGTTCGGGTTCGGATGATCCTTCGTCCACTGCTCGTTGAAGTTGTGGTTGTCCACGAACTTCTCACGGCCGTCGACCTCGATCACCGGGGTGATGAACGTGATGACGTTGTTCCGAATGTTCTGAATGAGCGGCGTCTCCTCGACGACGAGACGGTACGCCAGCTCCATCAGCATTTCCGGACCGCCCGACTCGGGCGAGTGCATGCCGCTCGTGATCCAGTAGATCGGCTTCGCCGTCTTGATCAGTTGGCGCGCCTGCGCTTCGGTCGTCTTGCGCGGATCGGTGAGCTGGTTGAGGTAGCCCTTGTATTTGTCGAGGCTCGCCAGTGTCGCTTCGTCGGCGATGGCGAGCATCACCATGTCGCGCCCCTCTTCCGTCTTGCCGATCGTCCAGTACTTCGCGCGCTTCGGCGACGCTTTCGCGACCGCCTGCAAGTAGCGATGAATGTCCACGGCGTGATCGAGCACGCCGGGCGCGCCCACGATATGCCCGAGGAACTTGAGTGGGGTCGGCACGGTCGCCGACGCCGGCAAGTGATCGACGAGCTCCGTCGAGATGCGCGGATCAGACAAGTACTTCTTGATCTGCGCCGTGTATTCCTGATCGATCTTCTGGGTGGTCGCCTGCGCGCCCAATGTCTGGACAGCAACGCAGGCGGCGACGAACGCCAACGCGACGACATCTCGCCGGCGCATCGACCGTTTCGAACGCGACATCCTATCTCCTTGTACTGAGTTGGGGGGCACGGGGGGTAAACTGGCTCGACCGCGTGACTGAACGGTAAGTCGGCGTCGCCGCTCTATCTACGCACGAAACCCTGAAATCGCGATCCCGCGAACGCAGTGCTGTCCGATTCCGAACACCGCTTCCCACCTTCGACCGAACGCATTGCGCTCGTCGAGGCGTAAGGTCAGAAAAACAAACGACTTAGATCCGACGTCACTCGGAACGGCAACTGCCTGTCCCGATGTCGCTTCGCGTGTGTCGTGTCCCGTGTCCTGTGTCCCGTGTCCTGTGTCCCGTGTCCCGCGTCTCGCGTTCCCCCCCCCGCACTCGAGTCCGTCTCTCCACGATGATCTCCAAAGACCTCGGCTTCGCGATTCGAACGCTGCGCAAACACCCGGCGTTCACCGTCACCGCAATCCTCACGATCGCGCTCGGCATCGGTGCGAGCACCGCGATCTTCAGCGTGGTCAATGCGCTGCTCCTGCGGCCACTCCCCTACGTACACCCCGATCGCCTGGCCACCATTCAGGCGGACCTGCGCACACGCCGTGTCTTCAACTTCCCCTGGCCGGGCGGCGACCTCCTCGACGTCAAGCAGCAGCTGACCGCCTTCGAGAGCATCGCGGGCATCAGCTCGGGACCGACGGCATTCGTCGGCGACGATGGAAAAGCCGAGCAGATCGTGGCCGCGGGCGTTACACCGAACTTTTTCACGACACTCGGCACGAAGATCGTATTCGGGCGGAATTTCGTTGAAGCGGACGGCACACCGGACCCGCGCCGTACCGGTCCGCCGGATCCGAACGCACCGCCGCCGCCGCGCCTCCCGGCGATGACGATACTCAGCCACTCGTTTTGGATGAGGAAGTTCGGCGGCGATTCCGCGGTGATCGGCAAGACCATTCAAGTGAACGGTCGGGGCGCGACCGTCGTCGGTGTGGCATCACCGGACCTCAAGCTCGTTTTCCCTTCGGGAACGGGCATTCCGGTGCAGCCGGAGCTCTACCAAGTCTTCCGGATCGATTGGCCCACGCAATCGCGCCTCAACGTCTTTCTGCGTCTCGTCGGCCGTCTCAGGCCGGACGCAAATCTTGCCGTCGCTCAAGCCCAGGCCGACAAACTCGCCGGGTATCTGCGCGATCTCGTTCCGATCGTCAAAGCCGCCAACCTTGGCATTCGCATCGAGCCGATGGCGAAAGACATCGTGCGCGAAGTGCGTCCCGCGATACTCGCGCTCATGGGCGCCGTGATATTCGTGCTGCTGATCGCCTGCGCCAACGTCGCGAACCTCTTGCTCGTCCGCGCGGCGTCGCGCGAACGCGAGCTCGCCGTGCGATCGGCGTTGGGCGGCAGCCGCGTGACGTTGATCCGGCAGATGCTTGCCGAGAGCCTCGTGCTTGCCGGCGGCGGCGCGTTGCTCGGACTCGCGTTGGCAAAACTCGGCGTCGACCTTCTCGTGAGTATCGCACCCGCGAGCTTCCCCCGCGTCGAGGATGTCTCCATCGACGGCATGGTGCTCGGCTTCACCGTCGCCCTGGCGGTCGTCTCCGCGCTGATCTTTGGAATACTTCCCGCGCTGAGGGCGTCGCGCCCGAATCTGTCGCAGACGTTGCGGGCAGGCGGCAGGGCGCCCGGACTCCATGCCGGGAAATACCTTCGGCAGGGCGTTGTCGTTGCCGAGGTGACGCTCTCGTTCGTGCTGCTGATCGGGTCGGGACTGATGCTGCGCAGCTTCGTGGCGCTCGCCAACGTCGACCCCGGCTTCGACCCGAAAGGCGTTCTCACCTTCACCGCGTTCAACAACCGCGCGCGCACGCCGGGCGAGTCACAGGCCTACGGAAACAATCTCGCGCAGCGTTTTGCGGCGATCCCCGGCGTCACGGGCGT
>DATLPC010000238.1:0-2602 GCA_035535975.1 Gemmatimonadaceae bacterium
GCGCGAGCTCGCTCAAGGAAGCCTTCGCTGGCGACTTCCGGATCGGCGCCGCGCTCAACCCCGCGCAGTTCACCGGGCGGGACACCGCAGGCGCGGCGATCGTGCGGTCGCAGTTCAACACGATCACGCCGGAGAATGTTCTCAAGTGGGAGTCGGTGCATCCGCGGCCCGGCGTGTACGATTTCGCCGCGCCCGATCGCTACGTGGCGTTCGGGCAGGCGAACGAGATGCGGATCATCGGCCACACTCTGGTGTGGCACAACCAGACGCCGCGCTGGGTGTTCCAGGACAGCGATGGACGGCCGGCGAGCCGCGACACTCTGCTCGCCCGCATGCGTGACCACATACATATGGTAGTGGGCCGCTATAGAGACAAAATATTTGGCTGGGACGTGGTGAACGAAGCCGTGGACGAAGATGGATCGCTGCGTCGCTCGCCGTGGTACGCGATCATCGGGCCGGATTTCATCGAGAAGGCGTACTCGTACGCCCGCGAGGCCGACCCCGGCGCTGAGCTCTACTACAACGACTACTCGCTCGAGAACGCGCCGAAACGGAACGGCGCCGTCGCACTGATCAGAAAGCTCCAGTCGGAGGGCATTCACATCGCCGCCGTGGGGCTGCAGGGACACTACAAGCTCGATTGGCCGTCGGTCGCGCAGCTCGATACGACGATCGACGCATTCGCGGCGCTCGGTGTCAAAGTCAACATCACGGAGCTCGACGTCGATGTGCTTCCGCCGGTGACGCGCGGTCCCGCCGCCGAGGTGACGGCGCAAGGAACGTCTCGCGCCGGCTCGAACCCGTACTTCGCGGGCTTGCCGGACTCCGTGCAGCGCAAGCTCGCGCAGCGCTACGCCGATCTGTTTCAGGAATTCATGCGCCACCGCGACGTGATCGACCGGGTTACGTTTTGGGGAGTCGGCGATGGCGACTCCTGGCTCAACAATTGGCCGGTGCGCGGCCGAACGAGCTATCCGCTGCTGTTCGATCGACAGCATCGGCCAAAGCCGGCGTTCGACGCCGTGATGCGCGTCGTGCGGCAGCCTCGAAAACAGTGAGATGATTCTGGCGGAGACGACGCAATGAAGGACGCATTTGGCCCGGTGCTCAAGCAGAGCCTGTCGGACAGTCTGGCGCAGCGCATTCGCGGGATGATTCAGCGCGGCGACTACACGCTGGGCGACCGGCTGCCGCCGATCATGGAGATGGCGCGACGCTTTGGCGTCGGCCATCCGACCATTCGCGAAGCGCTCAAGAAGCTCGAGACGATGGGCATCGTCGAGATCCGCCATGGCTCCGGCGTGTACATCACGCGGAGCGAGGAGGTGCTCGTGCTGGCGAGCCCGGGGTACTCGGGCACCGTCACCAAGAAGCTCCTGCTCGACCTCATCCACACGCGCATGCCGCTCGAGATGCACAGCGTGTCCGAGGCGATCAAGAATGCCACGCTCGAGGATCTCGTCGCGCTGCGCCGTACGTTGACCACGGCGGGTCAAAACCTCGGCAACGACGACGTGCTCAACGAGGTGAACATGTCGTTCCACCGGCAGATCGCGCGGGCGAGCGGCAACACCGTGCTCACGCAGCTGCTCGACGTGCTGCACGATCTCTTCACTGAAGAGCAGCGCCTCATCCTCGGCATCTTCGGTTCACGCGAGCGCGATCACCAGGAGCACATCGGCATTCTCGAGGCGCTCGAGCAGCGCGACGAGCAGCTCGCGGTCGAGCGCATGCGCAAGCACCTCGAGGGTGTGGCCGACTCGATCGAGCAATGGAGCGCGGAGACCGCCACGGTCGGCGCCCTGAAGTAGTCGCGCCGCGAGAGGCGCTACGGATCGAGTGGCCGCGCGTCCTGCAACGAGATCCCGTTCGTCCGGTACGGCGCGAAGCCCGTTCCCCAATCGACGCCGATCACCTCGAGGCTGATCCGGTCGCGGTCCACGTGTACGACGACGTAATGGAACGGGTTGGCGCCCGGATCGCTCGACGGACGCGCCAGGTGCTGCACCGACACCTTCTCCGCGGCGCCCGCGGCGACGTATGCCCGCAAATCCGGCTCGCCGGTGTACGTCGTGAGCGGCGCACCGCCGCCGCCTGTCACGATCTCATCGATCCGATGCGGTCCCGTCGAGTCGGCGTACCGTTCGACCCAGTGCTCGTACAGATGCTCGTGCCCGGTGAGCAGCAGCCGCACGTGATACTGCCGGAACAGCGGCATCCAGTTGTCGCGAATCGACGCGGCCTGGCGCTCCAGCGTCGCGCCGCCGTGATGTCCCGACGAGAACGGCGGATGGTGAAAGAACACCGCCACGTTCGTATAGCGCTTGCGATCGAGCCCGGCGAGCTGGGCCCGCATCCACGCGAGCTGCAGGCTGTCATCGGGAATGTCCGAGTCGCAGGCGATGAAGAACGTGTTTCCGTACCCGAAGGCGTACGTCGGATAGCCGGCGAGGCGGCGCGGCGAGCCGTCCGCCGGAATGAGCCGCGAGTTCGCCGCCAGATAGTTCTGCAACCCGTCGACGCGCCGCGGATCGGTGAGGTCGACCGCGTTACCGACGTCGTGATTGCCAACGGCGAGAAAGAACGAGACATTCCCCTC
>DATLPC010000239.1:0-9734 GCA_035535975.1 Gemmatimonadaceae bacterium
GGGCACACCAGGTCGGCCGCGCGATCGATTCGCCTCCGGTTCCGCGTCTGGCGGAGCCGAACACCGACCGGTGTGAAGTAGAGAACCACCAAGTAGAAGAGGGTGCCCACTGCCGCGACAAGCGCGACGAACAGGACACCCTCGAGAATGATTTCGCTCATATGCTTCGATGACAGATAACGTGGGTGACGAGCGGGTTGTTTCACGGGGCCGCAAGCCCATGACGGGGGCCCAGATAGCTAGCGAACACTAGAGAGGAGGTCCTAGGTCCTAGATTCTGGATCCTAGATAAAACGACGCAAGACCGCTGTTACATCTAGGACCCAGGATCTAGGATCTAGGATCTCCTCTCCCCTTCAAGACATGTCCGACACGACGACCGTCGATCGCCGCGCCTTCATGGCGTACTTCAGCAGCATTGGCCTGGGAACGACGCTGCTGCCCGGCGTGCTCTGGGGCCAAGCCGCCCAGCAGCAGGCTTCAGAGATCTCGAAAGAGATGATCGCCGACGCCGAGGCGATCGCCGGACTCTCGTTCACCGACGAGCAGCGCGCGGGGATCGCGCAGGGTTTGCGCGGCCTCAAGTCCGCTACCCAGGCGCTGCACAAGGAGCCGCTCGACATGAGCGTCTTTCCGTCGATCGTGTTCGAGCCGGTGCCGCCCGGAAAGAAGCTCGCCCCGAAAGCAAAAGCGCCGATGCAGCGGAGCCACACGCCGGTCATGGCGCGCCCGGGCAGTCTCGACGAGCTGGCCTATCAGCCCGTGACCGTGCTCTCCGAGATGGTCCGCGCGCGCAAGGTGAAGCCGTCCGAGCTCGCCGACATGTACCTGTCGCGACTCAAGCGCTACGACTCGCAGTTGCATTTCGTCATCAACCTGACCGAGGAGCGGGCCCGCAAGCAGGCGCGCGACTTGGACGCCGAGATCGCGCGCGGACACTATCGTGGACCGCTGCATGGAATCCCCTGGGGCGCGAAAGACTTGCTCGCCGTGAAAGGCTATCCGACGACGTGGGGAGCGCTGCCCTACAAGGATCAAGTCCTCGACTACGACGCGACCGTCGTCAAGCGCCTCGACGACGCCGGCGCCGTCCTCGTCGCCAAGCTCACGCTTGGCGCGCTCGCGCAGGGAGACATTTGGTACGGTGAGCGCACGCGCAACCCGTGGAATCCGGCAACCGGCTCTAGCGGTTCGTCCGCCGGTCCGGCGTCGGCCACCGCCGCCGGCTGCGTCGGCTTCTCGATTGGCTCGGAGACCAACGGCTCGATCACGTCGCCCTCTCGAACCTGCGGCTTGAGCGGATTCCGACCGACCTTCGGCCGCGTTCCGCGCACCGGCGCGATGGCACTCTCCTGGACCACCGACAAGCTCGGCCCGATCTGTCGCAGCGCCGAGGACGCGGCACTCGTCTTCGCCGCGATCCAGGGGCCCGACGGCTACGACTACTCGGTCAAGGAGTATCCTTTCAACTGGAACGCGTCGCTCAAGCCGTCGCAGCTTCGCATCGGCTACTTCAAGATGAGCGCACAACGCAACCTGTTCGAGCGTCGCGACGCCGAAGGCAACACGGTCCCCAACGCCGAGGCGCTCAACTTCATCAAAGTTCTCGAATCCCTGGGCGCAAAGATCGTTGAAGTGGAAGATCCGACGCCGGGCAACGGTCACCTCGATGACTTGATCCTGCACGCCGAAGCCGGCGCCGCCTTTCAGCAGCCGACGCTCGTCAGCCAGCTCGACGTCATGATGCGCGGGAAAACGGAATTTCCGAGCACCTGGCCCGACTACTTCCGCGCCGCGCAGTTCTATCCGGCCGCCGATTACGTGAACGCCAATCGCGCGCGCACGCTGCTCTGCCAGAAATGGTGGGACCTGTTCGAGAAGTACGACGTGATCTTCACGCCCGCGGAGAACACGTCAGTCACGAACGTCGTCGGCACTCCGTCGATCGTTGTGCCAACCGGCTTCGCGATTCCACTGCCCTTCCAAGGCCGCGGCGGCCCCGGGGGCGGGGGCGGCGGCGGCGGTCGGGGGGCCGGCGGCGGCCGTGCCGATACGACTCGTGCCCCGGCACCAGCCGCTCCACCGGCTCCAGTCCTGCCGCTTCCGACATCGATGTACATCATGGGCCCAATCTTCCAAGACGAGAAAGTCCTCGCCGTCGCGCACGCGTTTCAGACCGCGACCGACTTTCACAAGAGGCGGCCGCCGCAGTTCGGTTAACGAGCGGCCTTAGCGGCCCTCGACGACGCCGGGCTGTCCTCTCGAGGAGCGGAATAACGTAGGACCTATTATCCCTCATTGGTGATTCGTTGGGGACGGTAGGTCCTTCGCTTCGCTCAGGGAGACAGTGGGCGAAGACGGTACCGTCGGCCACTCTTACAAAAGTCCTACACCCCCGGAAAAACAGTTCCAGGCATCTTGGTGTCTAATGGACGTAGGCGGGGACGAAACCCTTGACCCGCGCCGTCGGTAATAGACGTACGTCCCCGAACCCACTCCCTCGATGAACGCACGGCCGGCAAGGAGCCGAGAAGCGAGCCCAGCACCAAGCCTCCGCCCCCCGGCCGTGACGAGTGCGGCGAGGCCCGTGGAAACGGCCGCCCAGACGAGCGAATACAGCATCTACGGCCTGACCCGGGAAGTCGATCAGGCGTTGATCCGCGAGCGCCGTGTGGGGTTTGCCGCCGTATTGTTCATCGCGGCCACCGCCATCGCCGTCCTCTATTCGCTCGAGCGCTACCTGTACAGCCGCTGGGTCGGAGAGCCGGTTTCGCTGCGCAGCCTCCTTCCCGCCGAACTGGTCTTCACCTACACCTGGGCCCTGTTGGCGCCGCTCGTCATGCGGCTGGCGCAGCGATTCCCGCTGCGCGGGCGCGAGGTCAATCGGAACCTCGCCATCCACATGCCGGCGATGCTGGCGTTCGTGCTCGTCCATGCGTCGCTCTTCTCGCTCGTCACCGTACTGCTCGCCCCGGGAATCGAGCTTCAGATCCTGCCGAGTGTCCTCGGCAGGTCGCTGCTCTCGTGGACGGTCGTCGACGCGATCGTCTACTGCGCGCTCGTCACGGTGAACCACGCGGTGATCTACTACCGAGTGTCGAAAGATCGCGCGCTTCGCGCATCGCAGCTCGAGGCCAGCCTCGCGCAGGCGCAGCTGCAGATGCTCCGCATGCAGCTCCAACCGCACTTCCTCTTCAACACGCTGCACTCGATCTCGGCGCTCATGCACAAAGACGTCCGACGCGCCGATTCGATGGTCGCCGCGCTGAGCGATCTCCTGCGCATGTCGTTACAGAACATCGGCGCGCAGGAAGTGGCGTTGCAGTCGGAGCTGGACTTCTTGCAGCGCTATGTCGAGATCATGCGCCTGCGCTTCGGCGAGCGCCTGAAGGTTTCGATCGACATCGATCCCGAAACGCGCGACGCGCGTGTGCCGAATCTGTTCTTCCAGCCGCTCGTCGAGAACTCGTTCCGTCACGGCTTCGGCGATCTCGGCCAGGGTTCGATCAACATCACCATCGTGCGCGACGGCGACATGCTCCGCTGCGACGTCATCGACGACGGCCGAGGGCTGCGCACCGGCCACAAGGATGGCGTCGGCCTCGCGACGACGCGCCAACGATTGGCCCATCTCTACGGCGACAACTTCGTGTTCTCCATGCGTGGCGCACCCAATGAAGGGGTCCACGTGACCGTAGTCATTCCCTTCAATCACCCCGAGCGGATGGCGGCAGACTGATGACTGACCAAAAGAAGATTCGAACCCTGGTCGTTGACGACGAAGAGCTCGCGCGCGACCGGATCCAGGCTTTACTCGCCGAACAGCCGGACGTCGAGATCGTCGGCGTATGCACCGACGGCCCGAGCGCCGTCGAAGCGATCGACAAGGCGCAGCCCGACCTCGTCTTCCTCGACGTGCAGATGCCCGGCATGGACGGCTTCGAGGTCATCGACAACATCGACAAGGGGCACGCTCCGGCCGTCGTCTTCGTCACCGCGCACGACGCGCACGCCCTCCGCGCCTTCGAGATCCACGCCCTCGACTTCCTCCTCAAGCCGTTCGATCAGACACGGTTCGAGAAGGCGCTCGATCGCGCGCGCGGACATCTCAATCTCGACAAGACCGGCGGCCTCGATCCGCGCCTCGTGTCGCTACTCGAGGAGCTGCACGAAGAGCGAAAGTACTCCGAACGGCTGATCGTGAAATCGGGCGGCCGGGTGTTCTTCGTGCGGACGGAGGAGATCGACTGGGTCGAGGCGTCGGGCAATTACGTGAAAATTCACACGAAGAACGACGCCCACTTGCTGCGCGAGAGCATGAAGAACATGGAGGCACGCCTCGATCCGAAGATCTTCGTGCGCATCCATCGCTCCGCGATCGTGAACATCGATCGCATCAAGGAGCTCGAGCCGTGGTTCCACGGCGAGTACATCGTCATCATGCGCGACGGCACGCGCCTCACGGCAAGCCGAGTCTTCAGCGATCGACTGAGCGCGGCCATAGCGTGAGCGCGCTCGCCGGCGCTCGCGGCTCCCGGTGGGAAAGCTCGCGTCGCTCGCGATGAAAACGCCGCTCACGCGGCCTGTGAGGACGCTCGCTTCGCTCGCTGTGAATAACAACAAAGGGGCGCCGAAAGGCGCCCCTTCCTATTCCGCTGCCGTTACCCACAGCGCGGCGTCAGCCGCGCGTCCTCACAGCGAGCGCCAGCGAGCGTCCTCACCACTGTACCCCCCAATCACTACCCAATCTCCTTCCTCAGCGCTTCCTCCAGCCCCGGAAACTCAAACCGGAACCCTGCCTCACTCAGCCGCCGCGGAATAACCCGCTGACTGGCGAGCGCCGTGTCCTCGGCCATCTGGCCTAGCGCCAGCTTGAGTGCGAATGCGGGTACGATCGTGAACGTCGGCCGGCCGAGCACGCGGCCGAGCGTGTCGGTGAATTCAGCGTTGGTGACCGGGTTCGGCGCCACCACATTCACCGGGCCGTCGAGCAATTCGTTTTCAACCATGAAGCGCAGCGCGCGCACGACGTCGGTCAGGGCGATCCAGCTCATCCACTGGTGTCCCGCGCCGAGTGTCCCGCCGAGGCCGAGACGAAACGGAAGCAGGACCTTGGCGAGCACGCCGCCGTCGCGGGCCAGGACAAGCCCAGTTCGGGAAAATGCGACACGAACGCCGGAATCGGCCGCGGGGGCCGTTGCCGCCTCCCATTCCTTGCACACCGACGCCAGAAAGTCGTCGCCCAGCGAGGCGCGTTCGTCGATGGGATCGTCGCGGTGCGTGCCATAGATCCCCATCGCCGAGGCGCTCACGAAGACGCGTGGCCGCGGATTCGATCCCGCGATGCTCCGCGCGAGGAGCGTGGTCGCTTGAATTCGGCTGTCGCGAATTCGGCGCCGCGCGTCCGTCGTCCAGCGCTGCGACAGATTCTCGCCGGTGAGATTCACGACGGCGTCGGCACCATCCATCGCGCGCGGGTCGATCTCGCCGCGAGCCGGGTGCCACGAAACCTCGTCGGGCCGCGACGCCGGCCGTCGCACCAAACGTTTGACTTGGCGACCTTCGGAGCTCAGTGCCCGAACGAGCGCCCGCCCAATGAGCCCACTAGCGCCTGCGACCAGGATCATGAATCAGCCACCGCTAGACAGCTAAGAGCTAAAGATATCGGCGAACGGGAAGGGCGGCCGCCGCGTGGCCGCCGCCCTTCGTCCGTCTTGCCGTGGGCTGTAGCTGCTTGGCTGTGCGCTTCTACTACAGATCTCCGGTCGCGATGATCTGCCGCGCGACGATTTCCGCGACGCCGAGCGTGTGATAGAACCCGCCGTCCACGCGCTTGCGGATCGCATCCACGGATGACAGCGGGCCCTCGATCCGCACTTCGCGCTCGACAGGCGCAGCCTGCGGCTGCCCGGCCGCCGATTCGCGCCGGTCGGGGGTTATTTTGTCGAACGGTGGTTCGTGCATAATTGCTCCCCTCCGTGCCGCGGAGCCGGCGCTGCCCTTCCCCGGGTTGCCCCAGCCACGCTCCGCGCGTCCTCCGAAGAGTATCGGCTCCAGCCCATCGGGCTTGAGTCGGGCTTCAATACACACCATGGCCAGGATTCTCTGTCTCGACGATGAGCCGGCAGTCGGCTTGATCCTCCAGGACACGCTGGAGCGTGTCGGCCATGAGGCCGTCCCGGCCCACAATGTCCCGCAGGCCCTTCAGGCGTTGGCCGTCGGTGGCATCGACCTGATCATCTCCGACTACCGGATGCCGGGGCTGAGCGGCCTGGAATTCCTTGGGCTGCTCCGCCAGCAGGGGTACGACACGCCGCTCATCATGCTGACGGGATACGCCAGCATCGAGCACGCGGTCGCGGCCATCAAGGCCGGCGCGGTCGACTACATCACCAAACCCGTCCAGCCCGAGCAACTCGAGCTGTCCGTCAATCAGGCGTTGGAAGTCGTGCGGCTGCGCCGCGAGAACGAACGGCTCCGCCGCGAAGTGATGCAGTTCCGCAACGAGCGGCAGGTCATCGGCGAGAGCAGCGCGGTTCGGCGCGTGCTGCAGACGGTCGCCACGGCGGCGCCGACGCGCGCCACCGTGCTCCTCGAAGGCGAATCGGGAACCGGCAAGGAATTGTTCGCGCGCACGATTCACGCACAGAGCGAGCGCCGTGACGGTCCGTTCATTCAATTGAACTGCGCGGCGCTCCCGGAAGGTCTCGTCGAAAGCGCTCTATTCGGACATGAGAAGGGCGCGTTCACCGGCGCGATCAAGCGCGTCGAAGGCGCGTTCGAGCGGGCCGACGGCGGAACGCTGCTTCTCGACGAAATCTCCGAGATGCGGCTCGACCTCCAGGCCAAGCTGCTCCGCGTGCTCCAAGAGCAGGAGTTCGAGCGCGTCGGCGGCTCGACGCCGATCAAGGTCGACGTACGAATCATCGCCACCACAAACCGGGATCTCGCCGTGCATGCCGCGGCCGGACATTTCCGGCAGGATCTGTTCTACCGCTTGAGCGTGATTCCGATTCGCCTGCCGGCGTTGCGCGAGCGACGCGAAGACATTCCGCTCCTCGCCCATCGTTTCGCGACGCAATACGCCAACGAGATCGGAAAGGCGATCACCGGCATCGAGCCGCAAGCGCTCGACCTGCTGCAGGGCTACGACTGGCCGGGCAATGTACGCGAGCTTCAGCACGCGGTCGAGCGCGCGGTCATCCTGAGCGGCGAGCCGGTGATTCCAGCCCACGCCTTCGACGCGCGGCGATTCAGCCTCACGGGCGCCTGGCGGGAGCAGCCCTCGCTCGCCGATTATTATCCGGCGAACGGCAATGGCAACGGCAAGCACGTGGGTGGCGGCAGCAACGGCGGCGGCCCGACAGACAGAGCGGTCGTTCTCACGTCGCTCAATGTCGACGAAGCCGAAGCCAAGCTGATCGAACGTGCGCTCGAAGTGTCCGGCGGCAATCGCACGCGCGCCGCGGACATGTTGGGCATCAGCGTCAGAACGTTGCGAAACAAGTTGAACGGCTCGCGTCCCAATGGGGATCGCGGAGGAGGGGGCGAATGATCCGAATCAATTCTGTGCTCGCGATTCTCGGCGGGGTGTCGGCACTCGGGTGCCACACCCCGCCTTCCGTTTCAGCCTCGAATACCCCAACCGCGGCGACGGCGTGGCCGGGGCCATCTGCTGGTCGGACGCACACCATCCTCCCGACGCCGGCGACGGTTGCATGGGGCTGGTACGACGCAGCCGGCCAGCCAGTGCTTCGCGTCGCCTCAGGCGACGAGATCGTGGTTCGCGCGCTGTCGACCTGCAGCCCTCGGTCGCTCACCACCGCGGGGCTCGATACGAACCGCATCGAGCAACTCGCCAAGGATATCTACGCCGCGCAGGACAAGATCAAGCGCGGCCCGGGCGGCCATATCCTCACCGGTCCGATTTACGTCGAGGGTGCGGATTCCGGCGACGTGCTCGAGGTTCGCTTCAAGGACATTCGGCCGGCGATCAACTACGGCTGTAACTCGTTCAGCCCGCGGAGCGGCTTCCTGAAAGAGGACTTCACGAAGTCGCAATCCAAGATCATCGAGCTGGACACCGTCCGCATGCTCGGGAAGTTCAGCGACGCGATCACCATCCCTTTGCGTCCCTTCTTCGGCAGCGTCGGCGTGGCGCCGCCGGCGTCGATGGGTCGCGTGAACAGTGCGCCGCCGGGAATCCACGCCGGAAATCTCGATAACAGAGAGCTGGTGACCGGGTCGACGCTCTACATCCCGGTGTGGACGAAGGGAGCGTTGCTCGAGGTCGGCGACGGCCACGCCGGCCAGGGCAACGGCGAAGTGGACATCACCGCGATCGAGACATCACTCATCGGCCGCCTGCAGGTCGTCGTGCGCAAAGGCCAGCACCTCGATTGGCCGCGGGCGGAGACGCCGACGCACTACATCGCCATGGGAATCGACGCCGACCTGTCGAACGCCACCAAGCTGGCGATTCGTCAGGCGATCCAACTGCTCGTCGACGTGAAGGGGATGTCGCGCGAGGACGCATACCAGCTAATCAGCGTCGCGGGCGACGTGAACATGACGCAACTCGTTGATGGCCCGTATGGCGTCCACGTCATGATCCCCAAAGCGATCTTCACGAAGCCCTAGGCCGCACTCGGCAACTTCTTCCGGTCATCGTTGCTCGGCACTTCTTGCCCCTTCGGCAAAAAGTGCCGAGCGACTGGAGAGACCGTGTTTTTCGCCGAAGTCTGGCGATCGCGCTTTAAATCCTTTCCAACAAGCGATTTAGCGCCCTCGATCCGCCGAGTTTTGGGTGGCGAATCCATCGACATTCGACTGGTCCGGTAGGTGCCTTGGCTACTGGGGGCCGGAGGTGCGCCCGGGCGCCTCCGTTCCCACCCCAGACCCCACCCCACCCACCCCGACGCCCTGATTCGCGGACGCGAAGCTGCATGGCGGATTCACGTAGCAAAAACTTGTGGGACGCGCTGGCCGCGGGCGACTCGAGCGCTCGCGACCTTCTGCTGACCGAGAACCTGAGCCTCGTGCACCATGTCGCCCGACAGCTGGGGCGGCGGCTGAGCGACAAGGTCGACCACGATGAGCTGGTGAGCGCCGGCATTCTCGGTCTCATGTCGGCGATGAGCGCCTTTGATGCCGGCCGGGGCTTGGCTTTCAGTACCTTTGCCGTCCCCCGCATCCGCGGCGCCATCCTCGACGAGCTTCGACGGCAGGACCACGTGCCGCGATCGGTCCGCCGAAAGACGCGCGACATTGAATCGGCGCGGCAGGCGTTGGCGGCCCGGCTCTGCCGCGCACCCGACGATTACGAGCTGTCGGAGGAGTTGGGCGTGAGCTTGGCCACGCTGTGGAAGTGGCAGTCCGACGTGGAGAGCGCGGTGCGCCTCCCGCTCGACCGTCCGGCGCGCATGCGCGGCGAAGGCGGGCCGTCGTCGCTCCTCGAGACCCTCCATACCGAACCGTCCGACGCGGTGGACGAGCAGATCGGCCGCGAGGAGGAGATCGCTTTGCTGCGCAAGGCCATTCTCGACCTGCGGGAGCAAGAGCGAACGGTATTAGGACTCTATTATTTCGAGGGTCTCAAGATCCACGAGATCGCGCAGATTCTCGGTGTGACCGATTCGCGGGTGTCCCAGGTACGCTCGAAGGCACTCTCGCGCCTGCGCGATCTCGTCGGCCCGGCGCTCGTTTCTTAGGTCGGCTACTCGGCTGCTCGGCTA
>DATLPC010000240.1:0-5955 GCA_035535975.1 Gemmatimonadaceae bacterium
TCGTTTCGTCCCTTTCGCCGAGTCCCTGATGGACAACCTGTTCCGCGACATCGGCTATAGCCTGCGGCGGCTGCGTAAGAGCCCGGTTTTCACGACGATCGTCGTCCTCACGCTGGCCCTTGGCATCGGGGCGAACACGGCAATCTTCACCGTGGTCAACGCCGTCCTGCTCCGCGGCCTGCCTTATCGCAGCCCGAGTGAGCTGATCTCGATCATCCACGACTACCCGTCGCTCAAGCTCGAAGCACCCATCTCGGCGCGGCGCTTCAAGGAGTATCACGACCAGCTGACGAGCTTCTCGGCGATAGGGGTGGAAACGGGCTTCGGCGCCAACCTCACCGGTACAGGCGATCCGGAACGGGTCCCGGGCTCGCGGGTCTCCGGCGACTGGTTCAAGGCGCTCGGCGTCGCCCCCCTGCTCGGACGATCGATTCAGCCGGACGACGACGTGCCGGGGAAGGAACACGTCGTCGTCCTTGGCCATGGCCTGTGGACGCGACTCTTTGCTGCCTCTCCGGCCGCATTGGGCAAATCGATCGAGTTGAATGGCGAGCAATATCAAATCGTCGGTGTGATGCCGCCGTCGTTCAAGGCATTCTTTGGTCAGAACTCCGATTTCTACATTCCGCTCGCACTCAAGTCGGCGCAGGCGAACAGCAACAACGAGTATTTGCAAGCTGTCGCGCGGCTGAAGCCGGGCGTCACCGCCACCAAGGCGCAGGCCGAGCTCAAGCTATTCGCCGACAACCTCAAGAAGGCGAATCCAAATAGCTATCCGCCCAGTTGGTCGCTCAAGCTCAAAACGCTAAATGAGCTGGCGACGGGTCACATTCGTCCCGTGTTGCTCGTGCTGCTCGGCGCGGTTGGATTCGTTCTCCTGATTGCGTGCGCGAACGTCGCGAACCTGCTGCTCGCCCGAGCCGCCGTTCGCATCAAGGAGATCGCGATCCGATCGGCGCTCGGCGCGGATCGGATGTCGCTGATTCGCCAGCTGCTCACGGAGAGTGTGCTTCTCGCACTCGGCGGTGGCGTGATCGGGCTGTTGCTGGCTCGCTGGAGTGTCACGTCGCTCGTCGCGCTCAACCCCAACTTGCCGCGGGCGTCCGAGATCACGGTCGACGCGCGCGTGATGGCGTTCACGCTCGGCGTGTCGGTGATCACGGGCCTCTTGTTTGGTCTCGCGCCGGCGCTACAGACGTCGCGGACCAATCTTCAGGAAACGCTCAAGGACGGCAGTCGGAGTGGAACGTCGGACATGGCGGGCCGCACCGTCCGACGGGCGCTAGTTGTGGCCGAGGTGGCGTTGTCGCTGACGCTGCTCGTCGGCGCAGGACTGTTGATTCGCAGTGTGGCGAAGCTGCAAGGCGTCGATCCGGGGTTCGAGCCGAAGAACGTGCTGACCTTCAACCTCGCGCTACCGGCCGTGAAGTACCAAAGTGACACGTCGCAGATCCTCTTCACGAACCAGCTCCTGCCGCAGCTCAACGCGATTCCGGGCGTGCGCGCGGCGGGCGTGACGTCGGTGCTGCCGTTCAGCGGCGGATGGTCGACGTCGACGCTCAAGGTCGACGGAATCGTCATTCCCGAAGGGCAGAACGGTCCGTGGGGCGACATCCGCGTCGTCTCGCCGCGGTACTTCGAGGCGCTGCGCATTCCGCTCAAGCGCGGCCGGCTGATGAACGATCAGGATCGCCAGGGCGCGCCTCTCGTCGTCGTGATCGACGAGCAGTTCGTGAAGAAGTATTTCGCGAACACCGATCCGATCGGGAAGCGGATGACGTTCGCCGGAAGCCCCTCGAACGCCCCGGACTCGACGTGGATGACCGTCATCGGTGTCGTCGGTCATGCGGCTCACGAGGGACTCGACGCCGATCCCCGCATTCAGTACTACCTGCCGGCCGCGCAGGCAGGCGGGCGCTTCATGAGCGTGGCGGTGAGCACGAAGGGCGATCCGAACGGCGTCGTCGCGGCGGTCCGCAACGCGGTGCACAGCGTGGACGCGGGATTGCCGATCGCGCAGGTCAATACGATGGAGAAGCTGGTCGAAGCGTCGGTCGGTCAGCGAAGACTCTCGATGATCTTGCTCGGCCTGTTCTCAGGGATCGCGCTCCTGCTGGCGTCGATCGGGATCTACGGCGTGATGAGTTATTCGGTGGCGCAGCGGTCGCGCGAGCTCGGGATTCGGATGGCACTCGGCGCGGAGCGCGGGCGCGTGCTGCGGCTCGTCGTCGGTCAGGGAATGGGGCTCGCCGCGATCGGCGTCGTGATTGGCCTCGTCGCGGCGTTCGCGCTCACTCGATTCTTGGCCGCGCAGCTGTACGGCGTCGGCGCGACGGATCCCGTGACGTTCGGGACCGTTGCCGGATTGCTCGTCGGGGTCGCGCTGCTGGCGTCATTGCTGCCGGCGATGCGCGCAACGAGAGTGGATCCGGTCGTGGCGCTGCGCGACGAATGACGTCGTCAGCGATTGGCGACGATCAGGAAGTCAACGCCGGGTACTGCATGTACGAGCTGGCGAACGAGGCGTCGGGAGTCCTTGGTGATCCAGAACGTCGCCGACCGCCCGCCGAAATCCACGTCCAAGCGCCACGTCGCGCCGAAGGGACGAAGGTTCTCTGAGCCGGCGACTTTGGCCGAGACGGTCTTCGGGCCTTGCCGTCCGGAAAATGCCGGGAGCGTGATCGCGTACCCGCCGGTCAGCGGCGCCGAGCGCAGGATGAGATCGAAGCTCGCACTGCTATACACGCCGTCTGTGGCGACCGTGTCGATCTGTCGCGCGGGCCTCCCACTCTGCTCGATCGCGCCGGTGATCCGGCCGTCCCGCCACTCGACGTGTTCGACACCGCCACCGTCGGACCGGGAAGCGGTCCGACGGAGCCTGATGTCGGCAAAGGCATCGACGAGAGTATCAACGCCGTCCCCCAACACCGCGTCCGTCCTGCTGTAGACGCGCTGCAAGAGTAGCTCGCCGTTGACGCGGACGGTGTCGAGCGCGTCCACGATGGTTCCAGAGCGCCCCTGTTTTCCCTGGCGCATGATGAATACCTCGAGCGAGTCCGTCCCGAGTCTGAGCAACTTAGGATTGAGCCCGGCGATCGGTCTCGCTTGTCCTTCCAACGTACTCGCCAGAAGAGCCGTGGCCACCAGAAGACGGTGCAGCATGGTCGTAATGTACGAGAACCGCGCACCTGTTCGAAGGTCTGTAATTCATCGCGTCCGAATGACCCGAACGTTGGCGAACGCAGCCTCCGACCCGTCGCCGGCCCAGAGACCAACCCGCCCGCGAGAGTCCGTGGAAATTCGCTCGACATCGAGCACCGGGGTCGGCGCACCGTCGATGTAAGCGCGCACGTGCGCGAAGTCCACGGCTACCCGCAGATGGACCCAGTCGGTCGGGGCGGGAGGATTCGGGAGCGCGCGCTCGAACCGGCCTGGATACTCGGTGCGCAGGCGCTTCCAATCGTAGGCAGGAAGGGCCATGTACTGAAGCGACGACGCGCGAGCGACCGGGTCCGTGGTACGAAAGAGAAAGGGCCGAAGATAGACGGCTTCGTACCCTTTGCCATTTCCGCCGAAGGCGAGCCCGACAAAGCTGCGTTGCGCGAGATCGCGTCCTCGTACATCGGCCTCGATCGTTCCTTCCTCGAATTCCTTGATGGGGAGCCAGGCAATGCCGGCATCCGCGTGCTCGTCGAGGCGCAGGACGACACGTCCTGCCTCATGCTCGATCGTTGCGGTGCGATTTACTACGCGGACCGATCCACTGCTGACGAGTGCCGCGGGAGCAATTGCGAGCGACACGGCGACGGCGGTGAGTCGGGATTTCATCTTCTCTCCAAAAGCATGAGTCACGGGTCCGAGCGCCGCCGGACGGCGGTCGCTCGCGACGCGAGCTCAGGGGAAGGAAGCCCCGATCTACCATACAAAAACGAGAAATCCCTGGCCCGAAGGGCGGCCAGGGAGTCCGCGGTCTTTCGCGACGAGCACGCACCGAGACACTTCATCGGCCCCTGCGCTCTACGCGACGTCGTTCTATTGTGCGTCGAACATAAAAGGTCGATGTTGGAGCGAGCAAGCGTGTTTACGGAAAGCGAACGAAGTCGGACCGCCTTGGATTGAGAGGATGCCGAGAAGGAAGGTGAACGCCGCAACGACGGCGAAGAATCGGCGTGGGAGTCGGCGATCGAACCAGAGGCATCATGCGACGTAGATTGGGCCGAATGGGCCAGAACCGCGCGCGGCGAGGCTTTCTTTTGTTATTCCTCGTCGCCGGCTGTCGCGACGCCACGAGACCCGAACGGCGTTTGCTGATCTACGGCGGAAACAATCAAGTCGCGTTCGACACCGTCACGCGTTTTCGTTTGCCCTTTTCCGTTCGCGCGGTCGATGGCGACGGTCATCCGCTTGCGGCGATTCGCGTCGATTGGAGAATCCTCGCGGGCTCGGGTGAACTAATGGCCTACCCGGATAGCGAGCGGTTGACCGACAATACCACGGCAACGGGCACGGACGGCGTGGCGACTGTCTCGTTCCGCTCTCGATCTCTGGGGAGCGCCATCATATCGGCGTCGATCATTGGCGCAGGGGCTGTGGAGTTTCATGCGGTGACCGACCCGGCTTTGGTGCCACCAGACGTGATCATCACCGGCGGACCAATGTTCGATTGCACCGGAGGGGCTGACCCGACGAAATACTGGATCGACAGCGCCATCCGTGACACGATCTTGTCAGCTGTCGTGGGTCAGCGAGTCGCCATTCGCTACGCCGACTACTTGTCGGCCGGCTGTACAGCGCGTTTCAAGTCGATACTAGTGCCGGCCGGAGGTACAGCGTTCGACACCGGAGTCATACATCCCGGCGATCGATTTGAGTTCAAGCCGGACGCCGTCGGCAACTGGACATTCATCGATGCAATCAATGGCGGTAGCGGGACACTCATCGTTCGCCCTGCTTCATGACGCGGCGGGATAGTACGCAGCGGGTTTGCACCAAGCCTTGAACTTGTCATCGAGCGCGGGACGTCCCAGCACTTCATCGACGTCGTCCGGCTAGCCGCGGCCCGTCTCCCGCGCACGCCGTTCGACATGCCGTCTGTCATCCGGCAGAAACAATCCAGAAATCCTCGGCTCTTAGGATTCTTGCCGTACCGGAGCAGAGGAGCTGGTGAGGCGTTTCATTTGGGCGGTTGCAATCGTTGGGTTGGTCACGGTCGCCGGCTTGGCGCTGGCGCGTACCGGAGCGTCGCGAGCCGCCGAAACCGGGACCGGCACCGCGACCGTTAGAGTCGCGCGGCGCGACATCGCGGCGCAGGTGAAGGCGACCGGTGTCATCAAGCCGCGCGTCGGCGCCGAGGTGAAGGTCGGGTCGCGAATCTCGGGAGTCGTGAAGCGCCTTCACGTGCAGATCGGCGACAGCGTCGCGCAGGGGCAGCTTCTCGCCGAGCTGGACGATCGCGACCTCGCAGCACTGCGCGATCAGGCGGCGGCCACACTCAAGCAGCTCGAGGCAACCAAGCGTTACGCCGAGGCGGACCTTCGGCGCAAACGCGAGCTGTTCGCGGCGAGGAGCATCGCTCAGAGCGACCTCGACGTCGTCGAGCGTGAGCTCGCCGTGAGCGAGCAGCAGGTCGAGGCGGCACGGGCAAGCCTGGCGTATGCGACGGCGCAGGTCGGGTACGCGCGGATAACGGCGCCGATCGGCGGTGTGGTGGCGTCCGTCGCGACCGAGGAGGGCGAAACCGTCGCGGCGAGCTTCGCGGCGCCGACGTTCCTCACGCTACTCGATCCGTCGCGGCTCGAGGTGTGGGCCTACGTGGACGAAACGGACATCGGCCGCATTCGCAACGGCCAGACCGCGCGCTTCACCGTCGATACCTACGGCGACGAGGAGTTCGACGGGCGCGTGACGGCGGTGCACCCGAAGGCCGAGATCCGCGACAACGTCGTCGACTATGTG
>DATLPC010000241.1:0-2196 GCA_035535975.1 Gemmatimonadaceae bacterium
AGGGCGCATCGTGAAGCCGCCGGCGCGGGGAACTGTCAGCGTCGCGCGCGGTTTGTCCAAGCTCGGCGTGTGCTCACGCAGTGAAGGCGAACGGCTGGTCGAAGCGGGGCGCGTGCGCGTGAACGGAGCGATCGTGCGCGACACGAGCACGCGCATCGTACCAGAGCGCGACGCGATCGAGATCGATGGGAAGCGCGTCGGTCGCGTCGAGCGAGTGTACTTGGCTCTGAACAAACCGCGAGGCGTCGTCACGACGCGAGACGATCCGCAGAACCGGTCGACGATCTACGAGTGTCTCGTCGGCGCGTCGCTCCCATTCGTCGCGCCGGTCGGGCGGCTCGACAAGGCGAGCGAAGGACTACTCCTGCTCACGAACGACTCGCAATGGTCGGCGCGTTTGCTCGATCCGATCTCACACGTCGACAAGGTCTACCACGTCCAGCTTCGCGGACGCATTGATGATTCTCTCATCGACCGTGTCGCCGCTGGTGTCGTGGAATCCGATACCGGTGAGGTGCTGGCGGTCAAACGCGTTTCGTTGCTCCGAATGGGATCGCGCAGCAGCGGGTGGCTCGAGATCACGCTCGATGAGGGGAAGAACCGGCACATCCGTCGGATCTTCGCCACGGCGGGCATCGAAGTTTTGCGACTCGTGCGTGTCGCCATTGGACCACTGGCGCTCGGCACGCTCGCGAAGGGTGAATGGCGGCGCCTCTCCGACGACGAGGTGCGCGCGCTCTCGACGCCGCCTACGGATGCGCGCCGGTAGCGAACACGCTGCCTTTCACCCACGCCGGCCGCGTCGGCCGATCGGCCACGAGATGCACGAGGTCGACGTACATCGCGTCGAAGCCGATCGCCGCGTCGAAGTTCACCGGTTGATCCAGGTCATCCGACGGCTTGTGATACCGCACGCGATTCCACTCGGCGATCACCGAGTCACCGGGTGAGCCGGGCAAGTATCCGATCTTGAGCGCCAGCGCTGGAATGCCTCGCTTGATGAAACTGTATTGATCGCTGCGGATGAAGCGCACCTGCTCGGGGTGGGGATCCTCCATCAATGTGAGGTTGTGCAGTTTGAGCGCCTGCCGGAGATCGAGGCCGAGATCCGATTCGTCGGCGCCATACCCGAACACGCCGACGATCGGAATCTGCGGCTCCCACATGTCCGTATTCAAATCGGCGACGATTTGTCCCACCGGCACTGTTGGATGCGTTGCGAAATATGCCGATCCGAGCTCGCCGCGTTCTTCCGCCGTGACCGCGGCAAAAATCAGCGATCGCTTGGGAAAGATTTGGCGGTCGCGGAACGCGCGCGCGGTCTCGATCATCGTCGCGATACCCGACGCGTTGTCCATCGCGCCGTTGTAAATACTGTCGCCGTCAACCGGGCGACCGACGCCGAGGTGATCGAGATGCGCGCTCACGATGACGTATTGATCGCGGAGCGCTGGATCGGAGCCGCGCAACATTCCCAACACGTTCGGTGCCTCGAGCGGCGTTGTTGCGAGCTCAGTCCACACCTTGAGCGTTGGCGCGAGCGAGAACGTCGGAAGTACCGCCGCACTGTCCTTGTTCGCCAAAGCAATCACCTCGGCATACGTGTGACCGGAGCCGGCAAAGAGACGCGCCGCGGCGGAGTCGGGTACGGTGATCATCACGCCGCCGCCGGTTGGATCGTCGGCAAGCCCAGTCGCCGGACGGGGACCGCCCGCGCCAGATGCGGCGGCGCCGGCGCCTCGTCCACCTCGGCCACCCGCGGTCGGCGGTTCGTTGATCGCGATTGCCGCGATCGCGCCGGCTGCGCGCAATGCCTCCCATCGACCAGAGCGCGAGTGCGCCATGATCGTTGCGTTGAGACCCGAGGGCAATCGATTCAAGTAGACCGCGACCTTTCCGCGCACACTCGTCGCACCGAGGTCATCGCGCACTCCCGGGAAATGCAATCCGTAGCCGACGAATACCATCGGTCCTTCGACGTGCGCCGCGGTCGTCGTGCTCAAGGCGATCGACGCATCGCTCCCGAGTTAGAGCGTGTCCGCGACGCCGTTGCTGACGAGCGCGATTCCGGAATGCTCGGCGACGAGGCGTGCCGACATGAGATGCGCCGTCTGGAAATAGCCGTCGGTTCCCGCGGGCGTGAGACCCGCCTTCTGGAATTCTCGCGCGACGTATCGTGCAGCTTTGAGATAATCC
>DATLPC010000242.1:0-20079 GCA_035535975.1 Gemmatimonadaceae bacterium
GAGGATCACCTGGGCGACATGGACTTCAAGGTCGCCGGCACGCGGAACGGCATCACCTCGATCCAGATGGACATCAAGATCGAGGGCCTCGATCTCAACATCATGAAGGAGGCGCTCGCGCAAGCGAAGGACGGACGCCTCCATATTCTTGGCGAGATGGACAAGGCGCTGGAGGCGCCGCGCGGCGACTTGTCGCCGTTCGCGCCGCGCATCGTCACGATGACGATCAGCCCCGAAAAGATCGGGGATCTGATCGGGCCCAAGGGGAAGACGATCCGCGGCATCCAGGACGAGACAGGCGCCGAGCTCACGGTGGACGATACCGGCCTCGTTACCATCGCCGCCGTCGGGGGCGATTCGATGGAACGCGCCCGCCAAATGGTGCAGGCGCTTACCGCGGAGCCGGTCGTCGGCGAGACGTACGAGGGCACAGTGAAGACGACGACGCCCTTCGGCGCGTTCGTCGAGATCATGCCCGGCACAGAAGGACTTGTCCACATATCGGAAATGCGTCACGAGCGCACCGAGAAGACCGAAGACGTGGTCAAGAAGGGTGATCGCGTGAAGGTGAAGCTCATCGATCGCGACGAGCGTGGCCGTCTGCGTCTGTCCATGAAGGCGCTCACGCCGCGCCCGGAGGGCATGCCCGAACCCGAGAGCAACGGCGGCGGCGGCGGCGGCGGCGAACGTCCCCGTCGCGAGAGCTCGGAAAGCCGTGGCGACCGCGGAGATCGCGGCGGCAGACCGCGTCGAGGTGGCGGCGGTCGCGGTGGAGAGCGCCGGGACCGCGAGTAGGTGAACGAAGTGGCAGACGTCGCGGCCGACGCCGTATTTCGCCGAACCGTCCTCCCGAATGGCCTGACCGTACTCTCGGAGTTCATGCCGGGTGTACGGTCGGTTGCTTTTGCGGCGTGGGTCCGCGCCGCGTCGCTCCACGAGCCTCGTGAGCGCATGGGCGTATCGCACCTGCTCGAGCACATGGTGTTCAAGGGCACGAAGCGACGCACGGCGCACGAGATCGCGCTTTCCCTGGAAGCGCTCGGCGGATCGCTCGACGCCTACACGTCGCGCGAGCACACTGTCTATCAGGCCCGGGTGTTGGACGAGCACCTCGAACAAGCCACAGATGTAATCGCCGATATCGTTTTCAATCCATCACTTCGGGATTCCGACCTCAAGTTGGAGCGCAAGGTCATTCTCGAGGAAATTGGGATGGTCGAAGACACCCCGGACGACCTCGTCTTCGAGCTCCATAGTGAGGCGCTCTGGGGCGAGCACCCGTACGGCTACTCGATCCTCGGCACGCGTGAGACGGTCAACGCCCTCGGGGTTCCGGAGCTGCGCGACCTGCATCGGCGTGCCTATCATCCGGGCCGGCTCGTCGTCGCCGCGGCGGGCAGTGTGGAGCACGATCGCCTGGTCGATGTGCTCGCGCGCACCGGGTGGACTGATCCGGACGCGGGCGATTCGACTCCGATGCCGTCGCCGCCCGCGCACACCGCGGTGCCCAAATCGCTCCACGTGGCGCGAGACGGCGCGCAGACGCACGTCGTCCTGGGAACGAAGGCGGTCGCCCATGGCGATCCTGACCGCTTTCCGATGCTGTTGGTGAGCATGCTCCTTGGCGGCGGTATGAGCTCGCGACTCTTCCAGCGGGTGCGAGAGGATTTGGGCTTGGCGTATTCGGTGTACACCTACCAGTCGTTTCACGCCGACAGCGGTATGCACGGCGTGTACGTCGCGACGGCGCCCGAATCGACCGGCGCCGCGCTCGACGCGATCCGCACCGAACTGCGAGAGGTCGTCGACAACGGACTTCCAGCCGACGAAGTGGCGATGGGCCGACAACAGCTCAAGGGTCAAGTCACCCTCTCGCTGGAGAGTGTCTCGTCGCGAATGTATCGCGCTGCGTCGGTCGAGTTGTACAACGAACCATTTCGTTCGCTCGACGAAATTCTCGCTCTCATCGACGGCATCTCCGTCGATGATGTTGCCCGGGTCGCGAGCGTCTACTTCGATCCGGAGCGCATGACTGTCGTGAGTCTCGGTCCAAAGGGCGCAGAATGACGTGGGCCCAATTAGCTTCCAGCGCAAAACGGAACCACGCTAATTCCTCTAGCCTTAGCTCACGATGAAGATCGGCGTTCCAAAAGAGATCAAGACAAACGAAAATCGTATAGCGCTGGTGCCCGCGGGCGCCGAAGCGCTGATCGCTGCAGGGCATTCCGTGCTGGTCGAAACGGGAGCGGGGCTGGGAAGTGGATTCCCTGACGAGGCCTTCACGGCCGTAGGCGCCAAGATCGGTCCCGACGCCGCCTCCGTGTGGCGCGACAGTGAAATGATCATGAAGGTCAAGGAGCCGATCGAGCGCGAGTGGCAGCACATGCGCCGCGGCCAGCTGGTCTTCACCTACTTCCATTTCGCCGCGGACGAGAAGCTCACCAAGGCTCACATCGACAGTGGCGCGACGTGCGTCGCCTACGAGACGGTGGAGCTTCCCACGCGTGAGCTCCCGCTGCTCACCCCCATGTCCGAGGTCGCGGGCCGCATGGCGGTCCAGGAAGGCGCAAAGTACCTCGAGAAGCTCTACGGCGGCCGCGGCGTGCTCCTCGGGGGCGTCCCGGGTGTCGCTCCCGCCAAGGTCGTGATCCTGGGTGGCGGCATTGTCGGCATCAACGCCGCGAAGATGGCCGCCGGAATGGGCGCCAAGGTCACCATTCTCGACCTCTCCCTCGAGCGGCTGCGCTACCTGTCGGACGTCATGCCGGCCAACTGCGTCCTGATCCACTCCAACCGCCACAACATTCTCGAGCAGGTCGAAACGGCTGATCTCGTGGTGGGGGCAGTGCTCATCCCTGGCGCCAAGGCGCCGAAACTAATCCGGCGGGATGACCTGAAGTTGATGCAACCTGGCGCCGTAATCGTCGATGTAGCGATTGACCAAGGCGGCTGCGTCGAGACGATCCATGCGACCACGCATGAAAATCCGACGTATGTCGTCGACGGCATCATCCACTACGGCGTGGCCAACATGCCCGGTGGCGTACCAAGAACCTCCACGCTTGCCCTCACCAACGCGACGTTGCCATACGCGCTGCAGCTTGCCAATAAGGGCTGGAAGAAGGCGCTCCGGGACAATCCGGCGCTTCTTCGCGGCCTCAACATGACCGAAGGCCACGTCACCTATCCCGGCGTAGCCGAGGCGTTCGGGCTGAGTTACGAATCCCCTGAAGGCTTCGTCTCTTAAATCCCGACGTCACAATATCTTGAAGCGAAATGCGCTGGCCCTTCCTTAAAGCTGGATCGCTCTTTCCCGCGAACGCCATCGGTGTCGACCTCGGCACGGCGAATACGCTCATCTATGTAAAGGGTGAGGGGATCGTCCTGAACGAGCCATCCGTCGTCGCCATCGACCGCGAAACCAAGAAGATCAAGGGCGTCGGGCTCGAGGCGAAACGAATGCTCGGCCGCACGCCGGAAGGCGTGATCGCCGTTCGCCCAATGAAGGACGGGGTCATCGCCGACTTCGACGTGACCGAGAAGATGCTGCGGTACTTCCTCACGCTCATCATCGAGAATCACGTCTTCAAGGTGAAACCCCGGGTCATCGTCTGTGTACCCTCTGGTATCACCGAAGTGGAGAAGCGCGCGGTGCGTGACTCGGCGCTCGGCGCCGGCGCGAAGGAAGTATTCATGGTCGCCGAGCCGATGGCCGCCGCGATCGGTGTCGGCCTTCCTGTCGAAACGCCGACCGGCAACATGGTCATCGACATCGGCGGCGGTACGACCGAGATCGCCGTCATCGCGCTCTCCGGCATCGTGAGTGATACGTCGATCCGCACCGGCGGCGACGAGCTCGATATTTCGATCGTGCAGTTCATGCGCAAGAACTACAACTTGCTCATCGGCGAGCCCACGGCCGAGCAAATCAAGATCACCATCGGCTCGGCGGCGCCCGTCGGCGAGGAGCGCGAGATGGAAGTGAAGGGACGCGATCTCGTCTCCGGTATTCCGAAGACGGTGCGTGTCCACTCGAGCGAAATCCGCGAGGCGATTCAGGAGCCGATTCAGCAGATCGTCGACGCCGTACGTCGCGCGCTCGAGATCACGCCGCCCGAGCTGGCGAGCGACATCGTCGACCGGGGCATCGTGATGACCGGTGGCGGCGCTTTGATTCGAGGGCTCGACCTCCTGCTCAGTCAGGAAACGAGCCTGCCCATTCACGTCGACGAGGATCCGCTCACGTGCGTCGTGCGCGGAACCGGCCGGATCCTCGACGATGAGGAGAAATACGCGTCGGTCCTCAGCTCGTGAGGTAATCGTTGGCGAACGCGGCACGACTTGGGAATCGCGTCGATGCCGGCCTGCTGGCCGGTTGCCTCGTGCTGTCGCTCATCATGGTCGTCCTCAAGGACGAAGACCGTGAGCCGATTGCCAGCGGGCTGCGACGATCGCTCGTCGCGCCGTTGGTGAGCCTGCAGCGCGGCGCCGAACGATGGCGCAATGCCTGGGTTTCGAGCGAACAGTACCAGACCACCATCGACTCGCTCTCGCTGCGCGGTGCTAACGCGCAGTCGATGCGCTCCGAGAACGATCAGCTCCGGAAGCTCATCGGACTCGGATCCCGACTCGAGTGGGGCTTCGTGCCGGCCGAAGCGCTGCACAGCACCGCGCAGAGCGAGGAGCTCGTCACGACGATTACGCTTACCGCGGGGAGCACGGCGGGCGTCAAGCGATACAGTCCAGTTGTCGCGCCGGAAGGCATCGTGGGAATGATCCAGACGGCTGATCCCTCCATGAGCATCGCCATTCTGTACACGCACCCCGATTTTCACGCGAGCGCGATGTCCGCCGACGGTGCGGGATTCGGAATCATCTATCCGCACAGCGCGGGCGTCACTCGCGGCGACGCCTACATGCTGGAAATGCGCGGCGTGCCGACGAAAGTCATCCTCAAGCCGGGCGCCGCGATTTACACTGCCGGACTGGGTGGCGTTTTCCCACGCGGCATCACCATTGGATCGGTGGTGCAAGAGCTCAAGACGTCGGAAGTGTGGACCCGAACGTACCTCGTCCGCCCGGCCGTCACGCCGTCGAAGATCACGACCGTCCTCATTTTGAACGCACAGCGAGTGACCCAGGGAACGGGCAACGTGTGGGGTGGCGCTGCCGTCAACGCCGATTCGGCGACGCGCCGCATCGCGGCCGCAGGGGATTCGATCGCGCGCCAGGCGGCGCAGCTCGAGGCCCAGGCCCGCGCGGCGGTGCTCGATTCTGTTCGGCGCGCGACGATCGACTCCGTTCGCCGATCGCTTGGCGCCTTCGTCCCACCGCAAACCGACACATCGCGCGCGGCCGGACGGCCGGTGCGTGATTCACTCCGGCCTGATACCGCCAGAACGAAGCGACCATGAGTTGGACCGGCGTGGCGCGGACCGTCATCGTCTGCGCAATCCTGATCGTCATGCACTACACGCTGAGGCCGTTGCTCGCGTGGCGCGCGTCGGTTGATTTTTTGATTGTCGCACTGCTGCTGGGCGCGGTTCGGTTGCGCCCCGGGATGGGCGCGGTCTACGGTTTCGCGCTCGGCCTGGTCGCCGGTTCACTCGACGTAGGCGGATTCGGGGCGGCCGCGCTCGGCATGTCCCTCATCGGGTTCGGCGCCTCCTGGCTCAAGGCGGTATTCTTCGCTGATAACCTCGCGTTGAACGGGTTCTTCCTCTTCATCGCCAAGTGGCTGTTTGATTTGATCTTCCTGTTGGTCGGCCACCGCGCGCATGGTGCCGAGCTTGCGATGCAACTCTTCGTATGGTCGCCACTGTCGGCGGCCGTTACCGCGGTGGCCGGTGTGATCGCCTTGTCGATCCTCCGACCCCTTATGGAAATGCGCACCGCATGAGCTTCCATCCGAACGACGTCATCCGGCGCGGCCGAGCGGCGAGCATCATCGTCTCGGGCGTGCTCGTGTTTCTGCTGAGCGCGTTCTTTCGCGCGCAGGTCATTCGCAATCAGGAATCGCTGCTCCAGTCGGAGGAAAACCGGCTGCGGCAGATTCCGACTGCCGCGCCGCGCGGGCGAATTCTCGACCGCAACAACAAGCCGATCGCCGAGAACGTCGTCGGATATTCGGTGGCGCTCCTCGCCCAGCGCGAAGACACGTTAAAAGCGACCCTCGATCGCCTTCGCACGGCGATCAATCTCACGCCGAAGCAGTATCAGGACGCGATCCGCCGCTTTCACCGCGATCCGACGCGCCCAACGGTCATCATCCAGGATGCGTCGCTCGACATCGTGTCGGTGCTCGAGGAGCACCACATGGACTTCCCGAGTTTGATCATCCAGTCGGCCCCGAAGCGCATCTACCCCAACGGCACCGCCGTCGGCGCGTTGGTCGGCTACATCTCGGAAATCAGCGAAGGCGAATTGGCGAATCTGGCGAGCGCCGGATACAAACCGGGACAACTCATCGGAAAGCGCGGGCTCGAAAAGCAGTACGAGCAGGAATTGCGCGGCCGCGAAGGGGTGCAGTTCGTAGAGGTGGACGCGAAAAACCGCGTCGTCTCGACCGGTCGCGCGCGCGACGCCATCACCCCGCAGGAAGGACCGCCGCTCTATACGAACATCGATCTCGACCTTCAGGAGTACATGCACTCGCTCTTCGGCGACTCGCTGGCTGCCGGCGCGATTGCAATGAACCCAAAGACCGGCGAGGTGCTCGCGCTCTATAGCTCCCCGTCGATCGATCCGAACCGCTTCGTCGGCGGCGTGCCGGCATCCTACTACGATTCGCTGCGAAACGACCCGCGTCTCCCCGAGTACAACAAGGTGACGCAGGCGACGCAGCCCCCCGGTTCGACGTTCAAGCTGGCGACGTCCGTGATGGCGCTCGAGGACAGCCTCATCACCTTCGACTCGCACATGCCGCAGTCGTGCAACGGGTTCTACTACTTCGGCAATCGCGCCTGGCGCTGCTGGCGTAAAGAGGGGCATGGGAGCTTGAACCTGTTCGGTGCTATCGCGCAGTCGTGCGACGTCTACTTCTACCAGCTCGGACAGCGACTGACGCTGAGTCGTCTCGTCGCCGGCGGCTTGTCGCTCGGCTTCGAGAAGAAGAGCGGCATCGATCTTCCCGAAGAGAATAGGCCAAAGTTCCCGACGAGCGTGCCGGAATATTTCAATCAGTTGCACGGCCCCCGCGGCTGGACGCCCGGTGCGACTGAGCTCAACATGGCGATCGGTCAGGGCGAAAACGCACAGACCGTCGTCAACATGGCGCGCTTCTACAGCGCCCTCGCCACCGATGGCACCGAGCCGACGCCAATCATCAAGAAGGGAACGCCCAAGCTTTCCAAGCGGATCACTCTCTCCCCCGAACAAATCGCGCAACTTCGCAAGGCGATGATGGGCGTCGTGTCGGAAGGTGGTACGGCGGCCGGTGCGGCGATCAAGGGCGTAAAAGTCGCCGGCAAGACCGGCACCGCGCAGACGATGCGCAACGACAAGAACGGCAAGCCACTCTATTGGGCGTGGTTCGCCGGCATGGCGCCGGCCGAAGATCCCCAGATCGTCGTCGTGGTCATGGTACCGAACGTGACCTTCGAGGGCGCGACCTCCGCCGGCTTCGCGACGAAGATCATCGCGCACTATCTGCACACGCAGATCACGAACACGATCGAGAACACGGGCTGATGCCGGTCACACGGCGCATCAACGTCGATCTACCGCTGGTTCTCGTCGCGAGCGCGCTGACGATCTACGGTCTCGCCGTCGTGTTCTCGGCGGGACAGACGGACGTGAAGACGGTCGCGCAGGGCGCGTACCGCTTGCAGGCGATCTGGACGTGCATCGGCATTCTCGGCGCGTTCGCAGTGAGTCGTGCCTCGGTCCGCCTCATCGAGTGGATGACGCTTCCCGCGTATGGACTCACGATCGTGCTCCTCGTGGCGCTGCTGGCGGGGTTCGGATCGGGGGCGGGAACGGCGCAAAACACGTCGGGATGGCTCACGATCGGCGGTCATCGCCTCGGACAACCCGCCGAGCTCGCGAAGTTGACGGTCGTGCTGATGTTGGCGCGCGTCCTCAGCCAGAATCGCATTGCCCCGAAATCGATGGCCGAGATGTGGAAGCCGCTCGCCGTCGCCGGCGTGCCGCTGCTCCTCATCATGTTGCAGGGCGACCTCGGCACGTCGATCGTCTTCGTCGGAATCTTCTTCGCGATGTTGTTCTGGGCCGGCGTCGAGTGGCAGCTCCTCGTCCTGCTCGCGAGTCCCGTGATCAGTCTGATCCTTGGATTCGATTCGCGCATTTGGGGCGGTTGGTTTCTGACGGTTGTCGCGATCGTGCTCTGGTACAAACCGTTCCTCGTCGAGGCGCTGGCCATCATCGCGGCTAACGTGCTCATGGGCATCGTCGGACCACTGCTCTGGGAGCATTTGAAGCCCTATCGGCAGAACAGGCTCAGGGTGTTCCTCGATCCGAGTGTCGATCCACGAGGCAGCGGCTACCACGTCATTCAGTCGCGCGTGGCTATCGGTTCGGGCGGCTGGTTCGGACGCGGGTATCTGCACGGACCCCAGAAGCGTCTGGCGTTCCTTCCCGAGCAGTACACCGACTTCATCTTCGCCGTCGTCGGCGAAGAGCTGGGTTTCATCGGCGTGATGGTCGCGCTCGCGCTCTTCCTGTTCCTCTTCCTGCGCGTCATTCGCATCTCAGAGCGCGCGAATGACTCCTTCAGCAGTCTGGTCGCGTTCGGGCTGCTCGCGAGCTGGTTTACGCACGCGCTCGAGAATATCGGTATGACGCTTGGCCTCATGCCGATCACCGGTATTCCACTGCCGTTCTTCAGCTACGGCGGATCGTTCATGCTCGCCTGTTGGCTCTCCGTCGGCGTTCTCGCGCGTATCTCGAGCGAAGGCCGGGGTGGCATGGTCGGAGCCCTCAAGGTCTAGCCTCCTGTTGACGGGCCCGCCAAATTGCCTTGATGGCATGGTGGACGAAGAAGGACAAAAAGCCCCGGCAACCCAAGCGCCAGCGACTGGAGATTCCGCCGGACGTTTGGGAGAAGTGTGAGGCCTGCGGTCACACCGACATCCGGGAAAAATTCGAGCGCAATATGAACGTCTGCCCGAACTGCGACTATCACCGTCGCATTCGGGCCGCCGACTATTGCGCGCTGCTCCTCGACGAGTCCTCGATGGAGGAAGTCGAGGTGGATCTGCGCTCCACCGACCCGCTGGGGTTTCCGGATTACCCCGCCCGACTCAAGAAGGCGATCGCCAACGCCGGCGATACGGACGCGTTGCTCGCCTGCACCGGAACGCTCGACTCTCTTCCCGTCAACCTTGGGGTGATGGACTTCGCCTTCATGGGCGGCTCCATGGGCTCCGTCGTCGGCGAGAAGATCGCCCGGCTGGCGCAGCGCTCTCTCGAGCGAAAATATCCCCTCATCGTCGTCTCCGCTTCCGGCGGCGCGCGCATGCAGGAGGGCGTGCTTTCGCTCATGCAAATGGCGAAGGTGTCGGCCGTACTCGCCCAGATCGCCGAGCGGCGCATCCCGTACATCTCGATTCTCACCAATCCGACGACCGGTGGCGTAAGCGCCAGCTACGCGATGCTGGGCGACGCGATCCTTGCGGAGCCGGGTGCCGTCATCGGCTTCGCCGGCCCACGCGTCATCAAGCAGACACTCGGTCAGGACCTGCCCGACGGGTTCCAGACTTCAGAGTTCCTCCTCGAGCATGGCATGCTTGATTGCGTCTCGCATCGCCGCAATCTCAAGCGCACAGTGAGCCAACTGCTGCGCCACATGTCGGGCCGCCCGGCGGCGACGGGGTGGAGCTCGCCCTGACTGCGCGGCCTGCGCTCGCCGGCTATCGGGAAGCGCTCGACTATCTTTTCGCGCGCACGACCGGCGGGTTCAAGTTCGGACTCGAGCGCACGCGTGAACTGCTGGCGCGGCTGGGCAACCCCGAGACGCGCTATCCGTCGCTCCACGTTGCCGGCACGAACGGAAAGGGGAGCAGCGTCGCGACGATGGCCGCGCTGCTCACCGCCGCGGGACGTCGGGTCGCGACCTACACGTCGCCACATCTTGTAGACTTTCGCGAGCGCATGGTCGTCGACGGGCAAATGATCCCTGCCGACGACGTCGTGTCGTTCGTCACGCGGCATACGCCGCTCGTCGAAGAGATCGGCGCCAGCTTCTTCGAAGCGACGACGGCGATGGCGTTCGACTACTTCGCGCGTGCCGGCGCCGACGTGGCGATCATCGAGGCGGGCCTCGGCGGCCGGCTCGATTCGACCAACGTTCTCGATCCGATCGTCGCCGGCGTGACGTCGATCGGGCTCGATCACACCGAATACCTCGGATCCACCCTCGACGAGATTGCACGTGAAAAGGCCGGGATCTTCAAGCCCGGGCGCGCCGCGGTGATCGGGGAGACGAATCCCAGGATTCGCGGCCTGCTCGTCCGCCACGCCGAGCAACATGGAGCGTCCGCCGTGCGACTGGCGACCGACGAGGCGCGGCTCGAGCGCGTAGATGTGAGTGCATCGGGAACGACGTGCGACCTGGTGTGGAAGGGTCAGCACCTTCACCTCACGACCCCACTCGCTGGTCAACATCAGGCGGCGAACTTGGCTTTCGCCATGACCATGCTCGACGCCGCCGGACCGCCATTCGCGCCGTCCGCCGAGGCCTGGGCGACCGCGCTGCCGACGGTGCGCATCCCTGGCCGCTTCGAGCGGGCCGGCAAGTTCATTCTCGACGTCGCGCATAACCCCGCGGGCGTCGACGTGCTTGTCCAAACGCTGCGCTCCGTGGCGCCGCCGGAGCCGATCGTCGTTCTACTCTGCGTTCTGCGCGACAAGGATTGGCGCGAGATGGTTCGCCTCCTTTCGACGATAGCGTCGAGATTCGTCCTGACGATGGCGCCGACGGCGCCGGCGAGCCGCGCCTGGGATCTCGACGAAGCGGCGGCGTTCGCGCGTACGACGGGGCGCGATGTCGCTGTCGTCGCCGACTTTCAGGAGGCGATCGACCGCGCCGGGTCCGGCGCCGGCTCCGTGCTCATCACGGGATCGTTCCATACGGTCGGCGACGCGATGTCAATGTTGCCGCGCGCGACAAAAGCCGGATAACTTTGTTTGATGGCCCAGGGCGCCCTCCCGGGATTTCGTGATTTCTATCCGGAACAGTTTGCCGAACGCGCACACGTGATGAACGTGTGGCGCGACGTCGCGCGCCGCTTCGCATTTGCGGAGTACGATGGGCCGCCGCTCGAGCCGCTCGAGTTGTACACCAAGAAGAGCGGTGACGAGATCGTTGGACAGCTCTACAACTTCAAGGACAAAGGTGACCGGGAAATCGCGCTGCGTCCCGAGATGACCCCGACGTTGGCGCGCATGGCCGCGGCGAAAGCCGCGGCGTTGCGCAAGCCGATCCGCTGGTTCTCGATGCCGCAGCTTTTCCGCTACGAGCGGCAGCAGCGCGGGCGGCTTCGCGAACACTTTCAGCTGAACGTCGACATCATCGGCGAAGCCGACATCACCGCCGACGCTGAGCTCCTCGCCGTAGCGATCGAGGTGATGCGCGGCTGCGGTTTGTCGGCGGGCGACGTTCGCGCGCGCGTATCCGACCGCAGGCTCCTGCACGCCATCCTTGGCGCGCTCGGAGTTCCCGAGGAACAGCACCCGGCGGTCTTCGGCGTCGTGGACAAGATCCATCGTCAGCCGAAGGACGTGTCGCGTGAGAAGCTCGCCTCGGCGGGAATGCCGGCAAGCGCGATCGACGATTTCATGGCGCTCATGACCGAAGCGACGCTCGACGAGCTCGATCGCCGATTCGGCGCGTCGGCGACGGTGAAATCCTCGATCGAGGAGATGCGCCGCTATTTCGCCTGCCTCGAGGGACTCGGCGTTCTCGAGTGGGTGACGATCGATCTAACGATCGTTCGTGGGCTCGCCTACTACACCGGCATCGTCTTCGAGCTGTTCGACGCGAAAGGTGAGCTCCGCGCGATCTGCGGCGGCGGGCGATATGACACGCTGCTCGATTCGCTTGGCGGCGTGGATCTGCCGGCGCTTGGGTTTGGCATGGGCGATGTCGTGCTCACGGAGCTACTCCGCGAACGTGGTCTCCTGCCGAGCGTGGCACCCCACCCGCAGGTCTGGGTCGCGGCGGAGGCGCCATCGCAACAAGCAGACGTCCGTCGTGCCGCCACGGCTCTCCGGCGGATCGGCGTCAGTGTGGAATACGCTCTGCGCGATCAACCACTCATGAAGCAAGTGCGCTCGGCGAAGGCGGCTGGCGCCGAATGGGTGCTGACGTTGCATCTCGCGGGGCGACCGGAAGGCCCGCCGGAGCCGCACAGCTGGAAGCCCGAGGCGCCACCCGATTGGAACCGAGCGATCACCGAGATTGGTCTCTAGCAACTGATTCGAGAAATGGCTGACGACAAAAAGCTGACAACGCGGGAAGCCGACTTCAGCGCCTGGTACAACGAAGTGGTGCTGCGCGCCGAGCTGGCGGACTACTCGCCCGTGCGCGGCTGCATGGTCATTCGCCCAAATGGCTACGGCATCTGGGAGAGAATGCAGCGCGCCCTGGACGACATGTTCAAGGCGACGGGCCACCAAAACGCCTACTTCCCGCTGTTCATCCCGGAAAGCTTTCTGCACAAGGAAGCGGAGCACGTCGAGGGCTTCGCACCGGAGACGGCGGTCGTCACGCACGGCGGCGGCAAGAAGCTCGAGGAGCCGCTGATCGTCCGCCCGACCTCGGAGACGATCATCTATTCGATGTTCGCGAAGTGGGTGCAGAGCTATCGCGATCTCCCGATCCTCATCAACCAGTGGGCGAACGTCGTCCGCTGGGAGATGCGCACGCGCCTCTTCCTGCGCACGCTGGAGTTCCTCTGGCAGGAAGGCCACACGGCTCACGTGACGCACGACGAAGCGGAAGAGGAAGCGCGGCAGATGCTCGGCGTCTACAGCGACTTCATGGAAGGCCACATGGCCATGCCGGTGATCACCGGCCAGAAAACGAACGCCGAAAAGTTCGCCGGAGCGCTGCGCACCTATTCGTGCGAGGCGATGATGCAGGACAACAAGGCGCTGCAAGCGGGGACGTCACACAACCTGGGGCAGAACTTCGCCAAGGCGTTCGATCTCAAATTCCAGGCGGAACACGGCGGTCAGGAGTATGCTTGGAACACGAGTTGGGGTGTCTCGACGCGCCTCGTCGGCGGACTGGTGATGACCCACAGCGACGACAACGGCCTGCGCATCCCGCCGCTGCTCGCGCCGATCGAGCTCGTCATCGTCCCGATCTACAAGAGCGACGATGAGCGCAATACCATGCTCGACGCCGCCGATCGCGTGATGCAGAAGCTGCTCGATTGGGAGCGCCGGGATCCCGGCCGTCTGCGCGTACACATCGACGATCGCGACGGGATCAAGCCGGGAGCGAAGTACTATGAGTGGGAGCTTCGCGGCATTCCCATTCGCATGGAGTTTGGCCCGCGCGATCTCGAAAAGAATCAGGCCGTGCTCGTACGTCGCGACAACCGTGAGAAGCGGCCCGTGTCGCTCGACACGATCGGTGAAGACGTCGCCGAGCTGTTGATGCGCATTCAGGATGACATGCTCATCGCGGCGCGAGAGCGTCGCGAGCACAACAGCATCCGTCATCGCATCAGCTACGACGACTTCAAGGATCTGATGAACGGCAAGGGCGGGTTCGTTTACGCCGGCTGGTGCGGCAGCGCGACTTGCGAGACAGAGGTCAAAAGCGAAACCAAGGCGACGATTCGCGTGCTTCCCGACGAGGAGTTCCGGTCGGCCGAGGCGCCGGCCACCTGCTTGAAGTGCGGGCGTGCCGCGAGCGCCGAGGCCGTATGGGCCAGAGCGTACTGAGTACCGGCTTCGCTCGCGTCGATGACGTCCTCTACTGCGAGGGCGTCTCGATGGAGTTGATCGCGAGTGAAGTCGGCACGCCGGTGTACGTCTACAGCGCTGAAACGATTCGCGATCGATACCGGCGTCTCGATCGCATGCTGTCGCCGGTGCCGCATCGAATTCACTATACGCTCAAGGCAAACTCGAGTCGCGGTGTCCTCGCCGTGCTCAAGGAGCTCGGCGCCGGCGTCGACGTGGTTTCGGGCGGAGAGCTCCAACGCGCGCTCGTCGCCGGCTTCGCGCCGTCGGACATCATCTTCGGTGGCGTCGGCAAAACGGCACGCGAGCTGGCCGAGGCGCTCGACGCCGGCATCCTGCTGATCAACGCCGAGAGCGAGGCCGAGATTCGCCTTATCGACGCCCTCGCCGGAGAGCGGGAGATTCGGGCCCCGGTCTCGATTCGCGTGAATCCCGAGATCACGCTCGACGCTCCGCACGACTACATCAAGACCGGCGGCAAAGGGCACAAGTTTGGCGTCCCGATCGACGACGTGGTTCATGTGGCCGAGATCGCGGCGGGACTGAACCACGTGGACCTCGTCGGCCTCGACATGCATCTGGGCTCGCAGCTCTCGCGCATCGATCCGTATCGAGAAGGCACGGAACGTCTCGCGTCGATCTTCGCCGAGTTGACCAAGCGCGGAATCGATACGCTTCGCTATCTCGATATCGGCGGCGGCCTCGGGGTTCGCTACGATACCGAGCAGCCTCCGGACCTCCAGCGATTCGCCGCGGCCGTACTCCCGACGGTGACGGAGACCGGGCTGCAGCTGATCATGGAGCCCGGGCGGTTCATCGTCGGCAACGCGGGCGCACTGGTTGGACGCGTGCTCTATCGCAAACACAGCGGCGGAAAGGACTACGTGATCGTCGATACCGGCATGACGGAGTTGCTCCGCCCATCGCACTACGGCGCGTTCCACCGGATCTCGGCGATGCGCCAGCGCGGCGGGGCGAGGCAAGTCGACGTTGTCGGCCCGGTGTGTGAGAGCGGCGACTTTCTCGCTCTCGATCGCGAGTTGGATGACGTACAGCCGGGCGACTACATCGTCGTTGCCGACACTGGAGCTTACGGATACGTGATGGCCTCGAACTACAACAGCCGGCTACGGCCGGCCGAAGTGTTGGTGGACGGCGATCGCTTCGCGGTGATCACCGCGCGGGAATCGGTCACCGACCTGACCCGCCTCGAGATTGCCGCGCCGGAATGGCACGTCGCGGACGCGAGCTCCAACGGGGGAGGGCGCTGATGCGCGTCGGTCTCATCGCCGATTCCCACGACCGCGTGCCGGCGATCGCCGCGCTCGTGGCGCAGATTCAGGCCGCCGGTGTCGGGATGATCCTTCACGCCGGCGACTATTGCGCTCCCTTCTCGCTCAAGCCGTTCGAGGACGCCCACCTGTCGTGGGCGGGCGTCTTCGGGCGCAACGACGGTGACCCGCAGGGTCTCGTCTCGCGCGCCCAGTCGGCCATCGGCGCCGAGCTCTTCGAGTCGCCGCACAGTTTCGAGCTTGGCGGACGTCGGACCTTGCTCGTGCACGACCTGGGCGATGTCTCGGCGCGGTCGATCTCGTCGCACGAGGTCGTCATTCACGGGCACACCCACCAACAGGAGATGAAGACGCGCGGCGAGACGCTGATCGTCAACCCGGGCGAAGCCTGTGGCTGGCTGTACGGTACGCCGTCGGCGGCGATTCTCGACCTCGACTCACTCCGCGTCGAGTTCGTGTCGCTGTCCGGTCCGGAATGGAAATATTAGTGACATTGAAATAGAGTACGCCAACTACACCTATGTAAGGCAGGTTCGTGAACTCTCGTATACTGATTATAGATTACGGTTCCCAATTCACTCAACTCATTGCGCGGCGGGTGCGTGAGGCGCGCGTGTACTCGGAGATCCACCCGCCGACACGGACGATCGACTGGATCCGCGACTGGCAGCCGACCGGCATCATTCTGAGCGGTGGACCCAGCTCGGTGTACGAGGACGGCGCTCCGACCGCCGATCCGGCGATGTTCGATCTCGCTCCCGTCCTCGCGATCTGCTACGGGATGCAGCTCGTCGCGCACGTGAGCGGCGGTTCGGTGATCGGCGCCGGCCGTCGCGAGTATGGACGCGCCGACGTGACGGTGGACGAAGCCTGCGGCCTGTTCGAAGGATTCGATCGTGGTGAATCGATGCCCGTCTGGATGAGCCACGGCGATCATGTGGACGAGCCGCCGGACGGCTATGTCGTCACGGCCTCGAGCGCGAGCGTGGCGATCGCGGCGATGCGCCATCGGGAGCGTCCGATCCACTGCGTCCAGTTTCACCCCGAGGTCGCGCACACGCCGCGCGGCGGAGAGTTGATCGCGAATTTCCTGTTCCGCGTCTGTCGCGCCGAGCCGAGTTGGACGCCAGGCGCGTTCGTGGAGAGCGAGGTCGAGAAGGTGCGCGCGCTGGTCGGCTCCTCCCGCGTGATTTGCGGTTTGTCGGGCGGGGTCGATTCGTCCGTCGCCGCGGCGCTCGTCCACCGGGCGATCGGCGACCAGCTGACCTGCGTCTTTGTCGACACAGGACTGCTGCGGCTGCACGAGCGCGAGCAGGTCGAGCGTACCTTCAAGGCCAGTCTTGGAATCCGTCTCGTGACGATCGACGCATCACGCCGCTTTCTCGATGCGTTGGCCGGCGTGGAGGAGCCCGAGAAGAAACGCACCATCATCGGTCACACGTTCATCGACGTCTTCGAGGAAGCAACCGACGCGCTCCGACGCGAGCACGGCGAGCGGCAGGAGAGCGGCGGCGAGTATGATTTCCTTGTTCAGGGCACGTTGTACCCCGACGTCATCGAGTCCTTCTCGCCGCGCGGCGGCCCGTCCACGACGATCAAGACCCATCACAACGTCGGCGGCCTCAAGCCGGGGATGAGGTTCAAGCTGATCGAACCGCTTCGCGAGCTGTTCAAGGACGAAGTCCGAAACGTCGGCCGCGAGCTCGGGCTGCCTGAAGAGATGGTCGGACGCCACCCGTTCCCGGGCCCCGGATTGGGAATCCGTGTGTTGGGACCGATCGACGAGCCATCACTCGACGTGCTGCGGCGCGCCGACGCGATCTACCTCGAGGAAATTCGAAACGCCGGATTGTACAACGAAATCTGGCAGGCGTTCGCCGTGCTGCTGCCCGTGCGCAGCGTCGGCGTGATGGGTGACTACCGCACGTACGAGAACGTCGTCGCGCTGCGGGCCGTCACCAGCACCGACGGGATGACCGCGGATTGGTTCCCGTTCCCGCACGAAGTGCTGGCGCGCATCTCGAACCGGATCATCAATCAGGTCCGTGGCGTGAATCGCGTCGTATACGACGTCAGCTCCAAGCCGCCGGCGACGATCGAGTGGGAATAGGGCTTAGACGCCCTTCTCCTCGAGCAAGGCGAGGAACTGTTTGGGCTCCGTGAGTCCGAGCAGGCGTCCCGGAACGTCGGGCTCCTTGCTGAACTGCGCGATCTTGCCCAGCACCGGCAGATACTGGTTCGAGACCTCGAGCGGCGGCGCGACGATGAGGAAGAAGAAGTGCACGGCCTTTTCGTCGATCGCCTTGAAGTCGACTCCTTCTTTCTTGCGACCGAAGGCGACGCGCAGCTTGTTCACGACGAGGGACCGACAATGCGGAATGGCGATCCCGCGCCCGATGCCCGTCGAGCCGAGGTTCTCACGTCGCTTGAGCATCTTGAACAGCATGCCCTCCGACTTCTCGTCGAGCTTGAGCAGGCTGATCAACTCGCGCAGCACGTCGTCCTTGGTCGTGCCGGCCAGGTCGAGCTTGATTGCATCTTCGCTGAAGAACTCGCGCAGTTCCATCGTCTTCCAGTATGTAGGTGCTCGGTCGAGCGGGTGAGCCAGCCAAGTTATCCAGGGCTGAAGAGCGTGTCAAATGCTGATGTTGCTTGGACTTCTGCGTTCTCTTAACTTGAAGGAATGAAACGCTTTCCGTTTCAGCTGAGTGTCGATGTTCCGCTCTATCTGGCGCCGATGGCCGGCGTGTCGGAGTCGCCATTCCGACGCCTCTGTCGACGATTCGGAGCCGACGTCGTCGTGACGGAATTTCTCTCCGCCGAGGGAATTCGGCGGGAGAACGAAGCCACGATCAGCAAGCTCCGCTTTGGTCCCGATGAGCGGCCGATCGGCGTTCAGATCTTTGGCGCCGATCCCGAGGCGATGGGTGAGGCGGCGGCGTTCGTGACCGAGGTGTTCGGGCCGGAGTTCATCGACATCAACTTCGGGTGCCCGGTCAAGAAGGTCGTGAAGCGGAATGGCGGGTCGGGGTGCCTCAAGGATCTCAGCCTGGTCGAGGGTGTGATCCGCGCCGTATCGCGTAGCACCTCGCTTCCCGTGACGTGCAAGATCCGCAGCGGCTGGAATGAGGAGATGCGCGATCCGGTGACGATCGCGCTTCGCTGCCAGGACGCCGGAGTGCGCGTGTTGACCCTGCACCCCCGAACACGCACGCAGATGTACACCGGCTCCGCGCGCTGGGAGGAAATCGCGGCTGTGGTGCAGGCCTTGGACATCCCCGTGCTCGGCAATGGCGACATCAAGACACCGCTCGACGCCGTCCGCATGTATCGCGAGACCGGCTGTGCCGGTGTCATGATCGCGCGCGGATCGTTCGGGCAACCGTGGATCTTCGATCAGACCCGGGATTTGCTCGAGGGACGCCCGATGCGTCCCGATCCGAGCGTCGAGGAGCGTTTCGCGACTGCGCTGGAACACGCGCGTATGGCCGCGGACTACGAGCCGGATCGACGCGGCGCCGCGATCGAGTTTCGAAAGCACCTCGGCTGGTACGTGAAGGGACTGCCGGCGTCGGCCGAGCTTCGGAAGCGACTGCACGCGGTGAACTCGCTCGGCGAAGTGGAGGGCATCTTCGCCGAGTACTTGGCGTCGCGTGATCGATTTGCGTCGGACACGAACGCGTCCGAAGAGGAGCCGCTCGAAGCCGCCGAAGTATGAGGCGGGATCGAGTTCGATCGCTTCTCGAAGGAGTCGCCGACGGCTCGGTGGCCATCGACGCTGCGTTGAGCTCTCTCGCGACGGAGCCGGTGGAGTCGTTGGGTTTCGCGACGATCGACCATCACCGCGCGCTGCGCCAGGGCTTTCCGGAGATCATCTACGGGGCGGGGAAGACGCCCGAGCAGATTCGCGATATCGCGCTGCGCATCGCGCTGCATGGAGATGGTGTCCTCGTGACGCGCATGTCCGAGGACGCGGGACGCGTGCTGCGCGAAGCGATTCCAGAAGTCGAGCTCAACGCGCTCGCGCGAACGGCCCATGTGCCCGGACGCGACGCAGTGCCGCCTGGAACCGGGACCGTTGCGGTGGTGACGGCGGGGACGAGTGATTTGCCCGTCGCCGAGGAGGCCGCGGTGACGCTGACGGCGCTCGGCAATTGCGTCGCCCGCGTCACGGATGTTGGCGTGGCGGGAATTCACCGCGTGCTCGCCAAGCGCGATGAGATCATGAGCGCGACGGTGGTGATTGTGGTTGCCGGGATGGACGGCGCGCTGCCGTCGGTGATCGGCGGGCTGGTTCGAGCGCCGGTTATCGCCGTTCCGACGAGCGTGGGTTACGGCGCGTCGTTCCACGGGCTGGCGGCGCTGCTCACGATGTTGAACAGCTGCGCGGCGGGTGTGACGGTGGTGAATATCGATAACGGCTTTGGGGCCGCCGTCGCGGCGTCGCGGATTACGCATTCTGGTGGTTGATCGGCGACTCGGCGGCTCGGCGACTCGGCGACTCGGCGGCCGTTTCTGGCGTTGTGCGGTTGAGGTTGAAGCGTTCTAGACCAGTTGATGTAAGTGATTATACTTCAACACGTTAGTGTCCTCGGCGGCCCCACGTATTGTGATTGATTTTCACCTCGAAGTTGTTAGATTTGAGGGTACGGGGGCGACTGGCTTCGACGGGGTAAGTGAAGCCGTGGCTGCGTGCCCAGGTCGTGGGGAACCTGGTAAAACACTCCGCAAAAATCCAACTGCGAACAACAACTTCGCCCTTGCCGCCTAACTTCGGTTAAGCCTGCAAGTGCCTGAGAGGAAGCCCGCCCGGGGCGGCTTTTCAGGTATCGGAAATCCGGGATAGCTGGCT
>DATLPC010000243.1:0-7201 GCA_035535975.1 Gemmatimonadaceae bacterium
GCCGAGGTCGAGGGCTAACATCGCAAGCACGAAAGCGATGAAGCCGGCCCAGAACCAGATGTTCGTCGCGAGCATGTGGCTTTGAAGTTATCCACGTTCGCTCGCGGATGCTGCGCGACGTGCTCAGCGCCTCTGAATCACCGCGCCTTGAGCCCGAACTCGTAATTGGCCTGATCGGCGGCATCCTGGATGACCCGCGCCGCGGTGCTGTCGAATCGATAGACGACGGAGCTGCTCGAGCGAAATGTCGTCGGCAATCCGACGGTCGACCGATCGTAGAGGATGCCGAACATCGAGACGGCCACCGCGTACGATCCGAGCGCGGTCGGATGCAATCCGTCGGCCGAGTAGAGTTGCAGCGACGGTGATCGACTCCATGCCGCGCGCCACGTTTCGCCGCCGGGGAAGAGCATTGCGCCGACGTCCTGCGCCGCAAGTCGATAGGACTCGGTCGCGCGATCGAAATCGACCTGGCGATCCGAGGTCGGCCAGACGGCGAACAAGGCGGGCACGCCGCCCGCGGCGCGGATGACCGGCGAGAACAACCCGACCGCGAGTCGAAGCGTATCGCGATTCACGGCGACCGACGACGGACCTTGCTGCATCACGACGACATCATAGTGGCCATTGGCGATCAGCGTCTTCGCCGTGCCGAGTGACCAGTGATCGATCAGAGCGAAATCCGGTTCCCAATCCACGTCGACGCTCGGCAAAGGAGTCACTCGCGCCGACTCGGCGAGCGCGACGAGCATGCCGGGCATTTCGTTCGCGCCGGTCAGACTATTTCCAATGAACAGGATGCGCCGCGGACCGGCGCCGAAGTGCCCGAGCGGCGTCGGATCGGTCGACATGCGGCATGAGTTCGCGATGGCGACGATCGCCCAGAGGAATACGAGCGTGCGGAGTCTTCCGGCCTGCCCGACGGTGGACATGCCACAGTGTGCGGTATCGCGGAGGCAGGCGGCAGCAAGCGGTGACGACCCGATCAGGCCGACTGTCGGCCGGCGTCCCATCCGGGACGACTCGTTTCGTCCCGGCCGCTGAACGTCTCATACCGGGGCGGTGGTCGCCAGCGTGTCCGCAATGCATCTTGCAAGGGTGATGATGCGCCTTTGGATGGTCTCCTACGCCCGCCGCCCGCCGGTTGCGAGTTCGGCGGCCTTGAGCGCGGCTGTCCATGCTGTGGCGATCCTCGTCGCGGTTGGCGCGACGAGGCCTCCAACGTCGATGTCGAACGACAGCCTCGCGAATCGGATCTTTTACATCCCGCCACCCGATCGGCCGCCGAGTGCTCCGGGTGGGAGCGCGGCGGTGCACTACATCACGCTGGCGCAGGGAGCTGGTTCCGGCCCGGGACCGTCGGCGATCGATGCGCGCCGACCAATCAGCAGTCCTGAACAATCGCGTGTAGCGGGGAATGAGCACGTCGATTCGGCGACGACACCGCCGGCGCCGGGAGAGTCAAACACCGATTCCGTGTTCACGATTCTCGAGGTCGACAGCGCGGTCGTTCGATCGGCGAACAGCGCCGCGCCCGCGTATCCGCTCGATCTGCTCGAAAAACACATCGAGGGTTTTGTTTTGGCGCGCTACATCGTGGACACGACCGGATTTGCCGACGCGAGTTCGCTCGAGATTCTCAAGGCGACGCATCCGGGCTTCGTGCAAGCGGTGCGCGACGCGCTTCCTTACATGCGATTCTCCGCGGCGAAGATCGGTTCGATGAAAGTGAGACAGCTCGTCGAGCAGCCGTTCACCTTCCGAATCGCCGCGCCGGTAGTCGCCGGAGCTCCAAAGCCGCGCTGATCAGGACGGAGCGCCGTCCGCGGCGTCGGGGCGAGCGCCAAGTCGCGCATGCAGACGCTCGCGATAGGTTCGCGACACGCGGAGCTTGGCGCCGGTTCGCAGCACCGCGACGGCGTCTCCGGCAAACCACGGTTGGACTTCGACGATGCGATCGACGTTGACGATGTAGCGCCGGTGGATGCGAATGAAGGCGCGCGGATCGAGTTGCGGCTCGATGCTGGCCGCTGTGCTGCGAATCAGATGACTCGCAGCGCCGACGTGCAAGCGAACGTAATTGCCGTCGGTCTCCCACCAATCGACGTCGGCGACGCGAACGATCTTGAGGACGCCATCGACACGAACCGCGACGCGGTCCAACGAATCCTTCGCCGGTTGAGCGCCGCCGACGTAGTCGGCGAGCAGGGCCCGAATGCGGTCGTCATCGGCTCGTGAACCACTCGAGACTCGGTCCTTCGCGCGGCCGAATGCTTCGCGGAACCGCGCCGTATCGAAGGGCTTGAGCAAATAATCGACGGCGTGAACGTCGAACGCGCGCACAGCGTATTGGTCGAACGCCGTAACGAAGACGATTGCCGGCGACGCCTTTCCGGCGAGCTCTCTCAGAACGGCAAATCCATCGAGGTCCGGCATCTGGACATCGAGAAAGAGAAGTTGCGGCTGCCGCGCGATCGTTTGCTCGACGGCATTGCGGCCGCCCGTACACGCGGCGACCACTTCTGCTTCGCCCGTCTCCTCGATGAGGCGCACGAGCCGGCGTCGAGCCAGCTTTTCGTCGTCAGCAACGATGACGGTTAGCATCTCAGGCGCTCATCGTGAGGTCGGGCGAGAATGCACCGGTCCGACCGAGGGCAGCCACGGCGTCCGCGAGCGCGAGCTCACGCTCGGGCGTGACGCCGCGGTCGTCACTGCATTCGAGCGCGATGCGGAGGTAATCGGCCAATCGCGTGAGCTGTCGTTCCGTCAGCGCGGGATCTCGACGCGCGGATTCAGCGATCCCGTCCAGCGATCGCAAGAGGATCGGCGGCACTGACTGCAATTTGGCGGCACGCTGTTGTGCGTCGGTGAGCTCGACGCGCAGCGAGGCGGCGGCAGCCTCGCGCGTCCGCAACCATTCGATCAACAACCCTCGATGCCCGACCGCCACCAGCACACAGAACACAACGAAATCCACAGCGAACGTCGAGGTGAACGCGAGCGACAGTATTGGGGTCTGGGGCGACGTGAGCCTCTGCCACGCGAAGACATGCAGCAGTGTGACGGTCGGTGCCAGACCCGCGTACACGAGCAGACGAGCGACAACGTGTGATCCGCGCAACGGAAAACGCGCCGCGATGAACAGGATGATCGGCGTGAGCACCGCCCAGATCAACGCCGAGAGCAAGTCGGTCCGCGCTATCGAGAGCCACGATGATTCGCCGAGTCGATTGCGCAACATGAGGTAGATGAAGCTCTGCTGAGTCCACAACATTCCGCAGACCAGCCAACTGAGTCCGATCGCTACTGCCGGGTGCCGCAGCCACGCTGGCACACGCACAGGACGCAGTGTTTCGTTCGTGATCGAAGTGTCTGCGTCGTCTCGCGCCGGCGCATCATCCGCTGACCCGGCCTCGCGGCGGCGCGCAGGAATTCTGAGCTCGGCGATGGTGCCGCCAGCGGGGCCGGCAGACAGGCGGAGACGATCGTCGTTTCCGTACAGAATTCGAATCCGGTCGCGTACGTTCGACAACCCGATTCCACGCCCAGCCGCGGCCGATCTCGCATCGAGGCCGACTCCGTTGTCCGCCACGCAAACGACCAATGAACCTTGCTCAACGCGCGCCGAGATCTCGATCGTGCCGGCGGCGTTGCGCCCGCTCAATCCGTGACGAATCGCGTTCTCGACGAGAGGCTGCAGGACGAATCTGGGAACCAAGCAATCGACGGCATCGTCCTCGACGCGATACTCGATCGTCAGCCAGTCGGCGAAACGAATTCGCTGAATGTCGAGGTATGGTTCGATTCCGACGATCTCTTCGCCGAGCGTGATCTCGTCCGTGCGCTTTCCCAGTGCGGTGCGAAAGATCGACGCGAGCTGTCGAATCACGCGACTCGCCGTGACGGGCGAATCGTACGCGAGCTCGGAAACGGCTCCAAGTGAGTTGAACAGGAAGTGCGGTTGTAGCTGCGCCTCGAGGTAATCCAGACGCGCTCGTCCGAGCGATGCCTCGAGCCGCGCGGCCTGGCGTTGTCGCTCCGCGAGGACGCGGCGCACGAGCGCGAGCTCGGCGCCGGCAACGATGACGGCATAACTCGCCACGTCGAGGTCGGCGTAGAGCACGAGCATGGCCGAGAACGAAATGAGCTGCGACTGATGGGAGAACACGTGCAGCGCGATGCGCGCCGCGATGCAATCCATCAGCGCAGCAACGATCAGGAGCGGAACGTGCGCGACGATCAAACCGATGAGACTTGCGGTCGTGGCGCGCAACCGCCAATGCCAAGCGGCGATCGCGATGCTGAGCAGCCCCCACAACACGCCAATGGTGAGCTCGAGCTCGAGGGCCGCGACCCTGCTCACCGCGCGTCGTGGCGATAACGCGGCCGAGATGAACCCCTGCAGCACGAAGAACGACACCCACGCTCCGACGAGTAGCGCGGCAGTCTTGATCGATCGGAAGGCGGGCGTGGATTCAGAAGTCATGTTGAAAGCTCGCGTGCTGTCGGCCCACGAGCGGCCATCGAGTGATCAGTCGTCTCTGCGAGGGACGAGCCGTCGGAAGCGCAGGGCGGCCGGCGTCACTGGCATTTCACGGCCGGCGGAATAAGCTATCACTCGAACGACGACCAAGCACTGATCCTCTCGCCGGCACGAGACATCCGCATGCGTCGATTCGACATTGTCGCACTCCTGACCGTCACCTCGCTCACCAGTTTCATGCATCGTCCCAGCCAAGCACCGGTCGAGCCGATCACCCTGGCCGTCGTCAACGCTCGCATCTGGACCGGAGACTCGCGGCATCCGTGGTCCGACGCGATGGCGATCAGTCGCGACCGGATTTCCGCAATGGGGTCGAGCGCCGCGGTGCGCAAGCTGGTCACTCCATCGACACGCGTCATCGACGCGCACGGAATGATGGTTGTTCCCGGATTCATCGATTCGCACATTCATTTTCTCGAGGGCGGTTTTGGTTTGGCGTCGGTGCAACTCCGTGACGCGAAAACACCGCGTGACTTTGTGCAGCGCATTAGTGAATTCGCAAAGGCGCTCCAAGCCGGTGTGTGGATTACCAACGGCGCTTGGGATCACGAGCAATGGGGTGGCGAGCTTCCCCGGCGCGATTGGATCGACTCCGTCACGCCGAATAATCCGGTGTGGGTGAATCGTCTCGACGGCCACATGTCGCTCGCCAATGGCGCGGCACTGCGAGCGGCTGGAATTACGAAGGCGACGCCCGAGGTGGCCGGAGGGGCGATCGTTCGCGACGCGCAGGGCGAGCCAACGGGAATCCTCAAGGACAACGCGACGTCTCTCGTCAATCGCGTCCAACCCAACCCGTCGCCCGAGGAGGAAGATCGAGCGCTCGATGCGGCGATGCGATACGTCGCCGGCAACGGCGTGACGTCCGTGACACACATGGGAACGTGGAGCGACCTGGCCGTATTCGAGCGCGCGCACGCCGCCGGTCGACTCCGGACGCGAATTTACGCGGCCGTGCCACTGTCGACATGGGAGCGTCTCCGCGACACGGTAAAACGCCGCGGACACGGCGACGAGTGGCTCAAGATCGGCGCGCTCAAGGGGTTCGTCGACGGATCACTCGGCTCCCACACCGCGGCGATGTTGGCACCATTCACCGACGCGCCGAATGACGCCGGCCTGTTCGTGAACACTCCGGAGCATCTCTACGAGTGGACGTCCGGAGCGGACAAAGCCGGACTGCACGTGATCGTTCACGCGATCGGCGATCGCGCGATCCGCACGCAACTCGACATCTACGAACGGGTCGAGCACGAGAACGCCGCACGTGATCGTCGGTTTCGAATCGAGCATGCGCAACACATCGCGCCTCCGGACATGTCGCGCTTCGCCCCACTGGGCGTGATCGCCAGCATGCAGCCGTATCACGCGATCGACGACGGACGTTGGGCCGAAAAGGTGATTGGCCACGAGCGCGGAAAAGGAACATACGCGTTTCGATCGCTGCTCGACCATCACACGCGACTTGCGTTCGGCAGCGACTGGTTCGTGGCGCCGGCGACACCGCTCGAGGGAATTTACGCGGCCGTGACTCGTCGCACGCTCGATGGCGCGAATCCGGGCGGATGGTATCCAGAGCAGAAGATCAGCGTCGAGGACGCGTTGCGCGCATATACGAGCGGTGGCGCCTACGCGTCGTATGACGAGCGCGACAAAGGAACGCTCGAGCGCGGAAAGCTGGCCGACTTCGCGATGATCGACCGTGATCTGACGCGAACGCCGCCCGAGGAAATCGCTCAGGCACGAGTCGTGATGACGGTAGTTGGTGGCCGCATCGTTCACTCTCGCGAATAGTCGCTCAGGTTTTTTTCCGAAACATGGTTGTCAACTCTCTGCCGCGGTCTTGCACGGCGATCGCCGCTGTGTTGTTCGCCGGTTCGAATCTCGTTGGGCAAGTTCCGTCGCGCGGACGTCTGCCCGCCGTTGCGTACACGATCAATGTCGTGAGCACGCCGCACGGCGGTTCTGGCAGCACGATGGCCGGGCCGGCGCAGAACTACACGGGCCGGGCGGTGTTCGCCGCCAATCGCGGGCGAATGGACATCGTCGAAGGGACGGTCGAATCGCTTTTCGCGAAAGGCGACTATGTCCTGTTCGATAGCACCGACCTCGTGATCGTGCATCCGGCGAGCAAGGCGTTCGTGCTCCTGCCGCACAATCTGGCGAATCAGACGATGGAGCGGCTGGAAACACTCGGCGTCAAAATGTCGCTCGCCGACGAGAAAGTGACCCTCGATAGCATCGCCGCCGGCGATACCGTCGCCGGCATTCCGACGATTCATTATCGCATGACGACCGCGTTCGCGATGTCGATCGACGCCGGCGTCATGCAACAGCGTCTGACGACTGAGAGCGTCACCGACTATTGGATCGCGTCGGTGCCTGGGCTACCGCGCAATCCGCTGCTGCGAGCGAACGGCCTCACCGGCGGGTCTGGACTCACGGGAATGTTCAAATCGATTTCACAAAAAGTCGATTCGGTGGCGAAGCGAATGGGAACGGCGATCGCGCTGAAAACGTCGACTGTGAGTCGAATGACCGACGGGCAGGGCGCCAACGCGACGATGGAGCAAACGTCGGAAGTGTCGAACATCGAGCGTCGCGAGGTCGACGACAGCGTCCTCGTATTACCACCGGACTTCAAACCGCGATCACTCG
>DATLPC010000244.1:0-9981 GCA_035535975.1 Gemmatimonadaceae bacterium
CGGTGCAGAACAAATTCTGGCCGATGCACGACTCGCTCTTCGCCACGCAGAAGATCTGGGAGGTGCTCGAGAGCCCTCTGTCGATGTTCGACACGTTAGCCAACGAGAATCACGTCGAGATGGCGGCCTGGCGCGATTGTATGTCGAAGCACGCCACGCTGCCGCTCATCGAGGCCGACCTCGATCGCGCGCGTCAGACGGGCGCGAGCTCGACACCGAGCTTCTTCGTCGGCACGATGAAGCTCTCCGGAGCCGACGCCAACGTGCGTGGCGCAATCGACAGCGCCCTCAAGGCGGCCGGCGCGAAGCCGAAGCGCTGATCCGCTCGTGAAATTCCCGGTGCAACTCGGTTACCGCGCGCTCGCGCAGTTGGCGCGCGGCGCCGCGGTCGTTGCACCACCGAGCCAGTCGAAGCTGTTTCGCGCGTTGCGCGCACGCCGCGGGATTCGCGGGCGCTACCGTCAATGGGGAGCGACGGAACGCGACCATCAGCGACCGTTGCTATGGATGCACGCGCCGTCCGTCGGCGAAGGGTTGCAGGCGCGGCCGGTGCTGGAGTTGGCGCGCGTGCGACGTCCCGAGCTTCAACTCGCGTACACGCACTTCTCGCCGAGCGCCGCGGCGTTCGCGAAAAAGCTGGACGTGGATTTTCGCGACTATCTGCCGTTCGACACGCCCGGTGACGCGCGGGTAGCGCTCGAGTCGCTGGCGCCGACGGCACTCGTCTTCTCCAAGCTGGATGTCTGGCCGGTGATCACGCGCGAGGCGCTCGCGCGCGACGTCCATCTCGGGTTGATCAGCGCGACGTTGTCGCGCGGATCGTCCCGACGCTCACGGACGGCCGGCGTCGTGCTGCGAGACGCGTACGCCGCGCTCGAAGCCGTCGGCGCGATCGATGACTCTGACGCCGACCGCTTGGTGCAGCTCGGCGTCCGCCCGCAGGCGATCAGCGTCACGGGCGACACACGCTACGACCAGGTGTGGCTGCGCGCGCAACGGGTCGATCGAGAGAGCCCGCTGCTGCAGCGTTTGCGCGCTCCCCGATTGACGCTGGTCGCCGGCTCGACATGGCCCGCCGATGAAGCCGTGCTGCTGCCGGCGTTCCACGCGCTTCGCTCGGCCGGTGTCGATCTCCGTTTGGTGATCGCCCCACACGAACCGACGCCGCAGCACGTGGCGAATATCGTCGACTGGGCGCGTCAGTCGAAACTGACCCTGACACGCCTCGACGATTCCAATCCTGCAAGCGCCGACGTCGTGCTGGTCGATCGCGTCGGCGTGCTCGGAGATCTGTATTCGATCGCAGACTTCGCGTACGTCGGCGGCGGCTTTCACTCGGCGGGCCTCCATTCGGTCCTCGAGCCGGCGTCGTTTGGCGCACCGGTGCTGTTTGGTCCGCGGCACGACAACAGTCGCGACGCAGCCCTGCTCCAACAGCGCGGCGGTGGCGTGTCGGTGGTCAATGCGTCGGATATCGCGCGACGCTTGCGCGGCTGGGTAACCGATGCCGCCGCGCGCCGCGAGGCTGGTAATTACGCGCGCGCCCTCGTACGGAGCGGCGTCGGCGCGGCGGAGCGGTCGTTCGAGTTGGTTGAGAGATTGCTCAGATAATGGGCGCGTGCGGCGTGTTTGTCTTTGTGTGGCTGAGTGGCGCTCCTCGACAGGTCAGAGCTCCCCGAGATTTGATAATCACGGACTAACGCGGTCACGCGCGGGCTAACGCGGACTTGGGCCGGCTTCTTCGCGGACATTTTAGGTCAAATCACCGTACAGGGAAGTGATCTTTTTTTGAACGACCTCAGGCTGCTTCGATCGCCGAGGCCTTCCGAGGCAGTTCACAAAAATCATTGGCCTTTACCGTACCGACGAACTTAGGCCCAGTGCGCATTGGAATCCCGAGTACCGCGTTAGCCCGCGCGTGTCGGCGTTAGCCCGCGACCCCAAATCTCCGGGAGCCTAAATCTGCCGAGGAGCGCCACGCAGCCCACAAGGCCAGGTCTCCCCCTCAGTTTCCAACCAACGATTTCGCCGGCGACGCAACGGGGAGCGTCGACGGCCGGTGCAGGAAGAAGCCCTGCACCAGATGCACGCCGAGGTCGCGCACCGTGTTGAACTCTTCGGCGTGCTCGACGCCCTCGGCGATCACCTTGGCGCCGTGATCGTTGGCGAAGCGCACCATCGTCTCGACGAGGTTTTGCTTCAGGAAGTTCGTGTCGATCGCGTTGATCAGCGAGATATCGAGCTTGATGAAGTCCGGCTCGAGATTGGCGATCGAGCCGAGCCCCGCGTACCCGCTGCCGGCGTCGTCGACCGCGAAACGGAATCCCTTTTCGCGGAAGCTCTTCAACCGCTCGCGGAACTTGGGGTAATCCTTGATCGCCGTGCGTTCCGTGATCTCGATGACCACTCGCGTTGGGTACTTCACCTCGTGCTCATTGAACGCCGGATCATTGAAATCGTGCGGATCGACATTGAGGAAGAGCAGCTCGTTCGGACGCAGTCGTGTCTCGATGCCTTCGATCGCGCGGCTGCGGCACAGGCGGCTCAGCTCCCAGACGAGGTCCGCCTCCGCCGCGACGTCGAACATCACCTCGGGGCTGCGCAGGCTGCGCATGACCCCTCGGGCGAGCGCCTCGTATCCGAAGATCTCGCGCGTTTCCGTGACGACGATCGGGTGATAGTCCACGTAGACGCTCCGATCGCGGAGGCTCGTGCGCAGATCGGCGACGCGGCGCGCCCGTTCGCGCGTCTCGATCGACCGCGACGCGTTCGCGGCCTCGCGAATACCGCGATAGATCAGCCGCTCGAGGCGAATCTTCGGGTTGTAGTAGACATGGGCCCGTCCCACATAAATGTCGAACAGCGCGGCGATCTCTTCGCCGTGCTGCGCCTCGATGCGGCCTCCGACATGACGCTGCAAGCGCGTCACGATTTCGGTGATCTCGTTCTCGGAGGCGGCAGCGACACCCGCCGCCGGCACGTGGAAGAAGATGAAATCGTCGTCGTTGGTGAAGCTCACCATCAGTCGCGACGTGCTGAGCGCAGTGTCCTCGAGGAACTCGCGCACGGCGGCGGCGGTCGTCTCGAGCACGGCGTCCAACTTCTCCCAGCCGTAGATCTCTTCGATCTTCGAGTAGCGAACGAAGTTCAGGTAGAGCACGACCAGCTCGCCGCGCTCCTTGAACAGCGCGCGCGACTGCTCGATCATCACAGGAAGCGTCGGCAATCCGGTGAGCGAGTCGTGGAGCAGTTGTTCGTATTCGACGCGCTCGACACGGTCAACAGCGGTTGCCAGGTGTGGCGCGCCACGACCGACCGCGGCCCGGATTCGCTGCGCGACCTCTTCGGGCGTCGGCGGGCAACGATACCATTCCTCCGCCTTGAGCTCGACGGCTCGACGCCGCGCGACGTCGTCCGCGCAGGCCACGACGACCGGAATGTTCGCGGCGTGCGCGCGCTCGATCGTCGAGCGGAGAATCGTCGGATCCTCCGACTCGATCAGGACGGCGCGCACACCGTTCTCGGTGCCGCCGCCGACCGCGCGTGGCAGTTGCTCCGCCGGCACCTGCTTCACGTCCCAGCCGTCGAGCAGCTGAACGGCCTCGCTCAGCGTGTCCGGGCTGATGTCCGTGAGCAGAATGGACTCGCTCACCGTCAGCTCGCCTTGCGGTTCACGATGCCTTGGCGCGTCGCATCTTCAGATTGCGTTCGACCGTCGCGGCCAGCGACGGAAGATCGAACGGTTTTTCGACGTAGTCGTCGGCGCCCGTCTGCAGCGCTTCGTGCTTGTCGCGTAGCTCGTCCAGCGCGGTGACCATGACCACTCGGACCGATCGTCCGAGCGTGGGATGCTGCTTCATCACGCGACAAACCTCCCAGCCGTCGCGGCCGGGCATCATCACGTCGAGTAGAACGACGGCGGGTTGAATCGTCTCGAACAGCGCCAGCGCTTCGTCGCCGCTGTGTGCCACGGTGGTCGGATACCCTCTGATCTCCAGGTATTGCCGGATGATCTCAGCGTTATCGGGGTTATCGTCGACCACCAAAATCGGTGGTTTCTTGGCCGGTGTCATTGCCCTGTCCAGGTTGCTCGGTGTCTCGCGCCCTGGAAGGCGCGTTTATCGGCCTACAAAAGGCAAATCACAAGCCACCTATCGGCGCTTAAACGCATAGGAAACACCCACGCCGTATAGTACACCGCTCGGGCCGCCCAGTGCGGCGGCGCGCGTCCCGCCAAAATCGACACCGAGCGTCACGCCGAGCGCGGGGCTGATCGCGATGTCGCTGCCGATCCCCACTCGCATGAGATTGGTGTTCGCGGTGCCGCCGGAGTAGAACACATAGTTCGGCGACGCGTAGATCGACAACCCCTGTGAGCCGCCGAAGAACCGGCGCCATCCGATCGAGAGGCCGATAGGCACCTGCGTCGTGCTCGAAAGGGTGTCGCGAACGGTTTCCTCCGGACCGCCACCGACGCCAGCGAACGCGGCGAACCCGAAGTTGCCGGTCGCGAGACCGAGGGTGAACGGGAAAGCGAGGCGCAGACCGTAAACGCCACTCTGCGTCGTCCCGGAGCCATTTCGCCAACCGTAGCCGCCAGCGAACAACACCTTCGCCGAGCTCGGTGCATACGACAGCGCCGCGGCGTAGGTCTGACCCGGCGGGCCGCCGCCGAGATTGAAGGCGAACACGCCGCCGGGCGCTGCCCAGGCGTTCTGTAACGTCGGAGTTCCCGGGATTTGAGCGGCGCTCGAGGCCGCCAACGTCAGCACAGCGATCGCTGCCAGCCGAATGGCCCACAGCCACGCGCGGGAGCTGATCCCGCCCAATTCCTTACCGTCGAATGATGCATCGTACATCTGGCGTGTCCCGATGGGTGCGCCAGAGGAACGAGCAAAGGGCGTGCGACGGCGAACTCAGACGGCGGAAGCCTTCTCCGTTACAACGCGAACCACGTTGTCCGCGACCTGCAAAAAGCCGCCATCCACGTTGAAACGCTGGCCGGTACCGCCGCCCAACCGCAGGACGCCCTTGCCGAGGAGGGCCATCATCGGCGCATGGCCAGTCAGGATACCAACCTCGCCGTCGAACGCGGGGGCGACCACGGAATCGGTCGTCCCCTCGTACAGCACTGCCTCCGGCGAAATAACGGAAACCGTAAGCATGCGCGGTTAGGCCTGTAGCTTTTTCGCGTTCTCGACGACGTCGTCGATACCGCCCGACATGAAAAACGCTTGCTCGGGCAGGTTGTCGAACTCGCCAGCCACCAGGCGTTCGACGGAGGAAATCGTCTCCTCGAGCTTGACGTACTTGCCCTTGATGCCCGTGAACTGCTCGGCGACCGCGAACGGCTGCGACATGAAACGCTGAATGCGGCGGGCGCGGCCGACGATCTTCTTGTCATCTTCCGACAGCTCGTCCATGCCGAGGATCGCGATGATGTCCTGCAGCTCCTTGTAGCGCTGCAGAATGCGCTGTACTTCGGTCGCCGCCTTGTAGTGGCGCTCGCCGATGTAGTTCGCATCGAGAATTCGCGACGACGACGCGAGCGGATCGACGGCGGGATAGATGCCGAGCTCCGTGATCGCGCGCGACAGCACGACGGTCGCGTCCAAGTGCGCGAACGCCGTCGCCGGCGCCGGATCGGTGATGTCGTCCGCGGGGACGTAAATCGCCTGCACCGACGTGATCGAGCCGTTCCGCGTCGAGGTGATGCGTTCTTGCAGATCGCCCATCTCCGTCGCCAGCGTCGGCTGATAACCGACGGCGCTCGGCATTCGCCCGAGGAGCGCCGACACTTCCGAGCCGGCCTGCGTGAAGCGGAAGATATTGTCGATGAAGACGAGGACGTCCGCGTTCTCCATGTCGCGGAAGTACTCGGCGACGGTGAGACCGGAGAGACCCACGCGCAGTCGCGCGCCTGGCGGCTCGTTCATCTGCCCGTAGATGAGTGCCACGTTCGGAAGAACGTTGGACTCCTTCATCTCGAGGTAGAGGTCGTTCCCTTCGCGCGTGCGCTCGCCCACGCCGCAGAACACCGACTTACCGCCGTGTCCCTTCGCGACGTTGTTGATCAGCTCCATGATGACGACCGTCTTGCCGACGCCCGCGCCGCCGAACAGACCGATCTTACCACCCTTCACGAACGGCGCGATCAGGTCGATGACCTTGATGCCCGTCTCGAAGATCTCGGTCTTCGGCTCGAGGTTAATGAAGTCGGGGCGCTTGCGGTGGATCGCCCAGCGCAGCGCGTCCTTCGGGATCGGCGCGCCGTTGTCCACCGGCTCACCGAGCACGTTGAGGATGCGTCCGAGCGCGGGGGCGCCGACGGGCACCGAGATCGGGCCGCCGGTGTCGACGACTTCCATGCCGCGCATCACTCCGTCCGTCGACGACATGCCGACGGCGCGCACCTGGTTACGCCCGATGTGCTGCTGCACCTCGGAAACGACGCGAATGTCCGAGCCGTCCTCGGCCTTCGCCGTGATCTCGAGCGCGTTATAGAGCTCGGGCAAGTGCTCCGCCTCGAACTCGACGTCGAGGACCGGGCCGATGACTTGGACGACTTTTCCGATGTTGTGGATCGCGGTAGCAGTGGCCATGGGTGTTCCCTAATACCTGTTTGTGTACTTCATGTTCTGTAGGTCCTAGGTCTCAGGTCCTAGGTCTCAGATGTAACGACGTTGGTCATCCAGGATCCAGGATCTAAGACCTAGGATCTGCTTCTATCCTTGCAGTGCTGCGGCGCCGCCGACGATCTCGGCGATCTCCTGCGTGATCGTCGCCTGGCGGGCGCGGTTGTAGGTGCGGCCGAGGATCTTGAGCATGTCGGTCGCGTTGTCGGTCGCGTTCTTCATCGCCGTGCGCTGGGCGGCGTAGAAGGCCGCCGTCATTTCGACCAGCGCGCGGTACATCGAGTTGCGGACGTACAGCGGGAGCAGTTCGCCGAGGATCGTTTGCGCATCCGGGGCGAGAATGTAGTCGCGCCGCTTCGCGCCGCTTTCCGGGGGCTGAACGGGGAGCACCTGGATCGCCGTCGGCGGAGCCGACAGCACGGACTTGAAGGACGGCGCGACGATGTAGACGGCGTCAGTCTCGCCTTTCGAGAACGCCGTCATGAGGTCGTTGACGATGGAGGAAGCGTCGTCCGCACTCGGTCGATCGCCAATGTCGGTTCGGCTGCTGACGACAGCGCGGCCAACGTAGCGGAAGTACCCGAGGCCTTTACGTCCGACCGTGTGGATATCCACGGTGACGCCTTGGCCTTCCAGTCGCGCGATCGTCGCGCGTGCTTCCTTGATGAGGTTCGCGTTGAACGCGCCGGCGAGACCGCGATTCGCCGTCAGCACGATGACCGCCGCGCGTTTTGCCTGAGCCGGTTGACGGAGGAGCGGAAACTCCTCGGCCAACTCCGGCGAGTAGAGGCTCGCGATGACGTCGCGAAGCGCCTGCGCGTACGGACGCGCGGCGGCCACGCGGTCCTGCGCCCGCTTCATCTTCGACGTCGCCACCATCTCCATCGTCCGCGTGATCTTCCGCGTGTTCTCGACGGATTTGATGCGTGTTTTGAGCTCTCTGCCTTTAGCCATTGTGTCTGTGCAGTGTTGTCATCCTGAGCGAGCGCAGCGAGCGAAGGACCTACCGTCCCTTCCTCGAGGCCAGCCACAGGCAATTCACATTAGGTCCTTCGGTCCCCTTCGCTGCGCTCAGGGTCCCTCAGGATGACAAGGCTACAAATCCGCCTTCGTGATCCCCGCCGGCTTCGCCGACCCAACCGTCTTCTTGTACGCCTCGATGCCACGCTTGAGATCGGCCTCGATCTCCTTCGTCAGCGTCTTGCCAGTGCGAATGCCGTCGCCGACCTGCGGGAAGGACTGCGCCATGTACTCGTGGAAGCCCTTCTCCCACGCTTTCACCTGGGCCACCGGCACGTCGTCGATGAAGCCGTTGGTCACGGCGTAGATGATCATGACCTGCTGCTCGACCGGCATCGGCTGGTACTGCGGCTGCTTCAGCACTTCCACCGTGCGCGCGCCGCGGTCGAGCTGACGTCGCGTCGCGGCGTCGAGGTCCGACGCGAAAGCGGAGAACGCTTCGAGCTCACGGTACTGTGCGAGGTCGAGTCGCAAGCGGCCGGCGACGCTGCGCATCGCTTTCACCTGAGCCGAGCCACCGACGCGCGACACCGAGATACCGGCGTTGATCGCGGGACGGACGCCCGCGAAGAACAGGTCGGACTCGAGGAAGATTTGGCCGTCGGTGATTGAGATGACGTTCGTCGGGATGTAGGCGGACACGTCGCCGGCCTGCGTCTCGATGATCGGCAGCGCGGTGAGCGAGCCGCCCGGCTTCAGAATGTTCTTGCCGTCGACGACGCTGGGATCGGCGCTGAGCTTGGCCGCGCGCTCGAGCAGACGCGAGTGGAGATAGAACACGTCGCCGGGGAACGCTTCGCGGCCCGGCGGCCGGCGAAGCACGAGCGACAGCTGGCGGTAGGCCGCGGCCTGCTTCGAAAGGTCGTCGTAAACGCAGAGCGTCGCGCGACCTTCGTTATACATGAAGTACTCCGCCATCGCGCAGCCCGAGTAGGGCGCGATGTATTGCATCGGCGCCGGGTCGGAAGCGGAGGCGACAACGACGATCGTGTAGTCCATGGCACCAGCTTCTTTCAATCGTTCCACGACGGAAGCGACTGTAGATGCCTTCTGGCCGATGGCGACGTAGACACAGATGACGTCCTGGCCCTTCTGATTGATGATCGTGTCGATCGCGACGGCGGTCTTGCCGATGCCGCGGTCCCCGATGATCAGCTCGCGCTGGCCGCGGCCGATCGGGATCATCGAGTCGATGGCCTTGATGCCCGTCTGCAGAGGCTCCTTCACCGGCTGGCGGACGATAATGCCTGGCGCGTTCGACTCGACCTTGCGCGTCGTTGCCGCGGGAATGTCACCGAGTCCGTCGAGCGGATTGCCGAGCGCGTCGACGACGCGGCCGACGAGCGCCGGTCCGACCGGGACTTCGAGCACGCGGGAGGTGCGCCGGACTTCGTCGCCTTCCTTCAGCTGGAGATAGTCGCCGAGGACGACCGCGCCGATGTTGTCCTCTTCGAGGTTGAGGGCGAGCGCGATGACTTTGTTCGCCGTCTCGGAGGACGTGATCTCGAGCATCTCGCCGGCCATGGCTTTCTGGAGGCCGTAGATGCGGGCGATTCCGTCTTTGACTTCGAGGACAGTACCGACTTCTTCGACATCGAATTCGTGGAGGTCGGCGGCCTCGATTTCTCGGAGGAGGATATCCTTGATTTCGCCGGGGCGGAGTGTGGTCTCGGTGGCCATACGGAGTGGGAGAAAGCGGACAGCGTGTAGGGTCTTTTGGCGCTTGTGAAAAATATCACAAGGGCTGAGTCCGGGCAAGATTGGATAGTAGTCGCCCCGGTTCGCCCGCGCAGTCCGGGGGGCCGGGCGGCGTCAAAATGGTTGCACCCATCTGCCCATCCTCAACCATCTTGCGCCCCATGGCCGGATCCATCCGAGACCTCAAAGTCTGGCAAGAAGCGGTTAGCCTCGCCGCCGAAACGGTTCGCTCAGCCCGTCAGGGCGCCCGTCGCGAAACCAAGGTCGTCACTGACCAAATCATGCTCTGCGCATTGGCCGCCGCTGGCGCCATTGCCGACGGCTATGGACGCTACACCGCGCCAGAACAACGACAGCTTTACCGCACTGCCAAGCGTGAACTGCTCAAACTCGAGACCCAGCTAGCCGTCGCCCGACAAGCCGACCTACTGTCCGCGCCGGTGCACTCGGATCTCTCGAGCCGAATCCAGGGCGTCAATCGGTTGCTGGCCGGCTATCTGGTCTATCTGGAGCGGCAGCTTGCCCCGGAGGGGAATGGTCGGTAGGGCCGGTGTCTGCGTATGGCTCCTTGTTGGATTGAGCTCGCAGAGGATTTGACTCTCGGTAGCTGCAGTGTCTGCGTATCGCT
>DATLPC010000245.1:0-80909 GCA_035535975.1 Gemmatimonadaceae bacterium
GCGCGATTTCATCGCGACGCTCGCCTTTTCGCAAGGCGTGCCCATGCTTTCGCATGGCGACGAAATTGCACGCACCCAGCGAGGCAACAACAACGCGTACGCACAGGACAACGAGATCTCGTGGATCGACTGGAATCTCGATGACCGCAAGCGCCAACTCCTCGCTTTCACGCGCAAATGTCTCAACCTGCGGCACGCCCACCCCGTGTTGCGGCGCAGGCATTTCTTTAGCGGAGAGCCGACGATTAAAGGCGGCACCAAGGACCTGTCGTGGATTCGGCCCGACGGTGAAGAAATGACCGACGCCGACTGGCACAGCGGCGACAACCACGCCTTGGGCATGCTGATCTACGGCGAGGCCACGGACGAGACCGACGACCGCGGCCGTCCGATCAAGGGAGAGACGATTCTTCTGATTCTGAACGCGGGGGAAAACGGCATCAGCTTCAAGCTGCCGCAGATCCACGGCTCGTCGGCGATGTGGGCGGAGATGATCGACACCGCGCATCGCGATCTCCAGGTGATCGGCACCGGCTGCGTCGAAGTGGAGCCGTTCAGTCTCGAGCTGTTGCGGTACGGCGAGAACCGCCGAATGGCCGACGAAGAACGCGGGACAGCAGGGTCCAGAGATACGAATGGCTGAGAAGCGGAAGCGAACGAAGAAAGGCACAACGGCCGAATCGGCGCAGAACCGCGCCGACGCGATGATCGATTCGCCAAAGGCCGGCGAAACCGAGCGACGTTCCGCCGCCGCCGCCGAGCCGTCGCCCAAAAAGCGCGCGCCGCGAAAGAAATCCGCCGCGAAGCAGGCGGTGGACAAGCAAGTCTCGATCGAGCCGAGCGTCGAGGAGCCGGCCGTGGCACGCACCTCGTCGGATCTCCCGAAGGCCGAGATCGACCGACTGCTCGCGGGCGAGCACTCGAATCCGCACGCCATCCTCGGCGCGCACCCGATGTCGCTGCTCGGCGAGAGCGGCGTGATGATTCGCGCTTTGATTCCCGGCGCCGAACGTGTCGAATGCGTCCTCCAGAACGGCGATGTCTTGCCGATGACGCGCGAGGCCGAAGGACTCTCGGATCTCTACGCGACATTCGTGAGCGGGGCGACGCTGCCGCTGTCGTATCGCTTTCGTTTCCACTATGCGGATGGAGCGACGTGGGACCGCGCCGACCCGTATCGGTTCCTCCCGACGCTCGGCGACGTCGATCTCCATCTCTTCAACGAAGGCACCCACCGGCAGTTGTGGAAGAAGCTCGGCGCGCACGTGCGGACGATGGACGGTGTGCGCGGCGTCGCCTTCGCGGTCTGGGCGCCGAATGCGCGTCGCGTCAGCGTCGTCGGCGACTTTTGTGGGTGGGACGGCCGGGTCTTCCCGATGCGAATGATGGGAAGCTCCGGTGTGTGGGAGTTGTTCATCCCCGACATTGGACCGGAAACGTTGTACAAGTTCGAGCTGCTGACGCGCGAAGGCGCACTCCGCGTCAAGACCGATCCGTTCGCCGCGAAGTTGGAGCAAGGGATGGCGGCGGCGTCGATCGTGCAGGCGGAGGATCGGTATCAGTGGAACGACGCGGAGTGGATGCAGGCGCGCCGCAACGTCGATCATGTCCGCTCGCCGATGAGCATTTACGAGGTGCACCTCGGCTCATGGGCCCGCGTGCCGGAGCATGGCAATCGGCCGCTCTCCTACCGCGAGATGGCGCCGCAACTGGCCGAACACGTCAGCAGCATGGGCTTCACTCACGTCGAGCTGATGCCGGTGATGGAACATCCCTTCTACGGATCATGGGGATATCAGGTCAGCGGCTATTACGCGCCGACGTCGCGCTACGGCAGTCCGGAGGACTTCCGCTTTTTGGTCGACACGCTGCATCAACGCGGGATCGGCGTGATTCTCGATTGGGTACCGGCGCATTTTCCGAAAGACGACTTCGCGCTGCGGCGCTTCGACGGCACGGCGCTATACGAGCACGAGGACCCGCGTCTCGCCGAGCATCCCGACTGGGGCACGCTGATCTTCAACTATGGGCGCGCTGAAGTTCGCAACTTCCTCATCGCCAACGCGCTGTACTGGCTCGACGAGTTCCACGCCGACGGCCTCCGTGTCGACGCAGTGGCGTCGATGTTGTACCTGGACTACAGCCGCGAGTCCGGGCAGTGGCTGCGCAATCGGCACGGCGGCCGCGAGAACCTCGAGGCGATCGAGTTCGTCAAGCAATTCAACGAGACCCTTCACACGGAAGTCCCGGGGTGCGTCACGGTCGCCGAAGAATCGACGGCGTGGCCGGGTGTGACGACGCCGGTGAGCGATGGCGGCCTTGGCTTCACCTTCAAGTGGAACATGGGCTGGATGCACGACACCCTCGCGTACTTCTCGCGCGATCCGGTGCACCGTCGCTTCCATCAGGACCAGATCACGTTCGCGATGCTGTACGAGTACAGCGAGCGGTTCATCATGCCCCTGTCGCACGATGAAGTCGTGCATCTCAAAGGCTCTCTGCTGTCGAAGATGCCCGGAGACGAGTGGCAGCGCCTGGCGAACCTGCGTCTGCTGTTGACGTACATGTTCACGCGCCCTGGGAAGAAGCTGCTGTTCATGGGGACGGAGCTGGCGTCGTGGACGGAGTGGAATCACGACACGAGTCTCGATTGGCATTTGCGCGACGAACCGGGTCGCGCGGCGTTCTCGCGCTACGTCGCGCGCCTTGCGTCCGTCTACAAAGACACGCCGGCGCTTTGGCGCGACGATCCGAGCTGGGAGGGTTTCGCCTGGATCGACGTCGCCGACAAAGAGAACTCCGTCGTGTCGTACGTGCGTCGCGCCGGCTCGACGCACGTCATCGTGTTGCTCAACCTCACGCCGGTGCCGCGAGAGCGTTATCGCGTCGGCGTGCCGGCGGCAGGGCGCTACAATGTTCTCTTGGCCAGCGACTCGACCGAGTGGGGCGGCAGCGGCGTCAACGATGTCGCCTCGATCTCGACGGAACCGTCGACTTTCCACGGATACCCGCAGTCGATCGAGGTGACGCTTCCTCCGCTCGGCGCGCTGGTGCTGGCGCCCGCCGGCGCCTGAACGGCGTGCTCGAGGCGATCGACACACCCATCAAGCAGCTCGCCGACGCGTTGGGGATCGTCGGCGAATATGTCGATCAGACGGGCAAGCAGTTGTGCGTGACGACGGACGCGACGCGCCGCGCTCTCCTCGCGGCGATGGGGGTGGACGCCTCGTCGGACGGCGCGGCCCGCGCCGCGCTGGCCGAGCTGCGCACCGCCGAGCGTGATCGTCGCGTCGATTCCGTTCGCGTCGTTCGCATGGATGACGCGTCGGCCGGCACGCTGTACGTGCGGGGTGAGGACGGCCTGAACGGACGCTGGCGCCTCGAGCTGCAGTTGGAGAATGGCGACGTCGACATCCTCACAGGCACCTCGAGCGACACGGGACCACAAGAGCTCCACCTTCCACGCATCCCGACGCCCGGGTATCATCGGCTGCGGCTCTCCAGCCGGTCCGCCGGCACGGAACGCGTCGATGAGCAAACGCTCATCGTTGTGCCGCCGCGCTGCGTCACGCCGGCGGACTTGCTCGGCCGCGATACCCGGGCATTTGGCCTGACGACGAACCTGTACACGCTTCGCAGTGGGACCAACTGGGGCGTCGGTGATTTCGGCGACCTCGGCGAGCTCGCGGCGTGGGCGGGCGAGAACGGCGCCGATTTCATCGGCGTCAATCCGCTGCACGCGCTGCTGAATCGCGGGTTCGACATCAGTCCCTACGGTCCGCTTTCGCGGCTGTTCAAGAATCCGATCTACATCGACGTCGGTCGCGTTCCGGAGCTCGCCTACACGCCGGAGCTGTGTGAGCGAATCGGCTCGGCCGAATTCCTATCCGGGCTCGAACCCCTGCGCGAATCGAACCTCGTCCGTTATGAGCAGGTCATGGCGGTGAAGGGGATCGCGCTCGACGCCCTCCACCGTGTGTTCGTCGAACGCGGTCATGGCGATGCGCGCGGTCGCGCATATGAGCGATTCGTCGCCGATCAGGGCACACCGCTCGACCGGTTCGCACTGTGGATGGCGATCATGGAGCGGCAGGGAACGAGCGATTGGCGTCGGTGGCCGGTCGACCTTCGGTCGCCGCACAGCGAGGCGGCGAAGCGGTTCGCGATGGAACACGCGGCCCGTCTCGATTTTCATCGATGGGTCCAGTTCGAGGCCGACCGGCAGCTCGGCGATGCGGCGGACCGCGCGAGCCATGCGGGAATGCGCATTGGCCTGTATCAGGACCTGGCGATCGGCGTCTCGCCCGCCGGCGCCGACGCATGGAGCTTCGACGGTCTCTTCGCGCGCGGGGCGACGATCGGCGCTCCCCCCGACCCGTATGCGGCGACAGGTCAGAACTGGGGGATGCCGCCGATCGATCCGCGCGCGCTCGCTCGTACGGGGTATCACTATTTCATTCAAACGCTGCGAAGCGCGTTCCGCCATGCCGGAGCGCTGCGCATCGATCACGTGCTCGGATTCTTTCGTCTCTTTTGGATCCCTGAAGGCGAAACGGCGCTCAGCGGCGCCTATGTCCGTTATCCGGCGAACGACCTCCTGGGGATCCTCGCGCTCGAGAGCGCTCGCCATCTGGCGGTCGTCGTCGGCGAAGATCTCGGCACCGTACCGGAAGAAGTGCCTCCCGCGCTGGCGAAGTGGGGCGTGCTGTCCTCGAAGGTGCTGATCTTCGAGCGCGACCGGGACGGCGCGTTCAAGAGTCCGCAAAGCTATCCGTCGCTCTCGCTCGCTACGGCGAACACACACGACATGTCGCCGCTCGCCGGTTACTGGGATGGACGAGACATCGACACCCGTGTCAGCGTCGGACTGCTGCCGATCGACGAGGCGGAGCGAGCTCGCGATGAACGTGAGCGCGACCGGATCGCGCTGCTCGACCGGTTGGCCGAAGACGACGTGCTGCCGTTTCCGGTCGCGCCCGCGTCGCCCGCCGATCTCCGCGCCGCCGTGCACGAGTTGCTCTGTCGGTCGCCGGCGCAGCTCGTCGGCTTCGCGCTCGACGACGTCGCCGGTGAGCTCGATGCCGTCAATGTGCCGGGTGTCGGGCCGGAGACGCATCCAAGCTGGATGCGGAAGATGCGCCAGCCGCTCGAGGTCATCATGATGAGCGACGACGCACGGGCGTCACTTCGCTGCTACGGGCGTCAGCGCCCTCCTGGCAGCGCGACGACGAGCGACTGACGTGGCGGACGCGCTTTCGCGCCGCCGGAGTGGCTCACCGCTCTCGGCGACCTATCGGCTGCAGATGAACAAAGGCTTCACGCTTCGTGACGCCCATGCTCGGCTCGACTACTACGCGCGACTCGGCATCTCGCATCTCTATCTCTCGCCGATCCTCGCCGCGCGGCGCGGCAGCATGCACGGCTACGACGTCGTCGATCCGAAGCGCGTCAATCCGGAGCTCGGCACCCGCGACGATCTCGATGCTCTCGCCGGCGCGCTCCACGAACGTGGCATGGGGCTGATCGTCGACATCGTCCCGAATCACATGGCGATCGGGCCGGAGAATCCGTATTGGACGGACGTGCTCACGCATGGCGAACGGTCGCCGTTCGCGAGTTGGTTCGACATTGATTGGCCGTCGGGCGGCGGCGGGCCGCGGCGACAAGTCGTGCTGCCCGTGCTCGACGACCCGCTCGATCGGGCATTGGAGCGCGGAGAGCTCGAGATCCAGATCGCCGATGACGGCGACCTCTGGCTCGCGTACCACATGCACCGCTTCCCGATCGATCCAGCGTCGCTGCCGCCGGAGCTCCAGCTGACGACGATTGACGCCGAAGAAACCGGCGAGCTGGTGATTCTCTATTCGGGAACGGCCGGCCGGGATCGACTTCGTGCGCTCCTCGACCTGCAACATTACCGCTTGGTGTCTTGGCGCCGCGACCTACGCGCGATCAACTATCGACGCTTTTTCGACGTCAATGATTTGGTGGGCGTGCGCGTCGAGGACGAACCGGTGTTTCGCGAGACGCATGCGCTGACACTGCAGCTGGTCCGCGACGGCATCATCGACGGCGTTCGCGTCGACCATATCGACGGACTTGCCGATCCGCGCGCGTATCTCGAGCGGCTGCGTTCGGCCGTGGGCGCTGACGTACCAATCTTCGTCGAGAAGATTCTGTCCTTTGGCGAGACCCTGCCGCGCGACTGGCCGGTGCAGGGAACGACCGGTTACGAGTTCTTGAACGAGCTCGAGGACGTGTTCGTCGACCCCGCCGGGTACCAGTCGATCGAGACGACGTACCGAGCGACGCGGCGCCTCGGCGGGACAACGTTCCGCGACATTGCCCGCGCCGGCAAAGCCGCCGTGCTGGAAAACGCGTTGCGAGCCGATCTCGATCGCGTCGCGGTCCTCGCCAACATCATCGCGACGCGCGCGGGAAAGGCGTGGAGCACCGCGCGCTTTGCCGAAGCGATCAAAGCGTTCGTCGCCGCGCTCCCCGTGTATCGCACCTACGTCGACGCGCGCGGCGTGATGAGCGACCGCGATCGCGAGGTCATCGATCGCGCCGCTCGCGCGGCGCGCGAACAGGCCGAACCGGAAATCGTCGACTACGTCGCGGCGCTCCTGCGCGGCGAGACCGGCGAGGATCCATTGCGTCCACAGTTCGTTCAGCGGCTGCAGCAGCTGAGCGGGCCGGCCGCGGCGAAGGGCGTCGAGGACACCGCCCTGTACCGGTACGTTCCGCTGCTCTCGCGCAACGAAGTCGGCGGCGCGCCGGATGAACCGCTGTCGGATGCCGTCGAACGATTTCACGGAGCGAGCGCCGAGCGGCGATGCCGGTGGCCGTCGAGCCTCGTTTGCACCAACACGCACGACACGAAGCGGAGCGCGGACGTGCGCGCGCGGCTCGACGTGTTGAGCGAAGTCCCGCGCGACTGGCAACGCGTCGTCCGGCGTTGGCGCCGGCTGAACGCGAAACATCGCCGAACGGTTCGCGGGCGCATCGCGCCCGATCCGAACACCGAATATCTGTTCTATCAGACGCTCATTGCGATCTGGCCGGCGCAGCGCATGGGCCGCCGAGTCGACGACTTGCCCGATCGCGCCTGGCGGGACGCCGCGCGTGAGCGACTCGTCCGGTACATGCTCAAGGCGGCGCGCGAGGCGAAGCTTCGCACCTCGTGGACCGATCCGGACTCGGCGTACGAAGCTGCGCTCACCGCATTCGTCCGTGAGACGCTCGAGCCGTCGGAGGATGCCCCGTTTCTATTCGATGTAGCGCGGCTGGTGGCGCGCATTGCCGCGACCGGCTTCGCAAATTCGCTGGCGCGCGTCGTCATTCATCTCACCGCGCCGGGAACGCCGGACTTGTACCAGGGCGACGAGCTCTGGAACTTCACGCTCGTCGACCCCGACAATCGCGGACAGGTCGACTACGACGCTCGTGTGGCGGCGCTCGACCGCCTCGATGAGACCGGGCGACGGCTGAGCTCCGGTTCTCCGATCGACCTCACGGACAACGGACTCAAACTTCTCGTCACGCATCGACTGCTCGATGCTCGACGCGCCAACGCCGGATTGTTCATCGCCGGGCAGTACGAGCCACTATCTCTTCGCGGAGCTCGAGCCGGGCATGTCATCGCGTTCGCAAGAATAGACGGGCCGAAAGCCATCGTGACCATTGCGCCTCGCCTCGCCGCCGAGCTCGAGGCCGACGTACGAGCGGGCAAGGTGTGGTGGGGAGACACCACGATCCGCTTTCCTGAGGGACTTCAAGCTCGGGCCTGGCACTCGCCGATCACCGGACAGGGGTTCCCCGGAATGGCCGAGATGCCGGTCGCGGATTTGCTGCGTCCGCTCCCGATAGCCGTCCTCATGAGCTAGCCTAATGCGAAGCGAGTTTGGCACGAAAAAATCAGAGCAAGTCGTTTTTGTGATCCGAGGGGCGTGATGAGCCTGTCCGCGTCGAAAACCACCGTCGCCTATTTCTCCATGGAGATCGCGCTCGACACGGCGATCCCCACGTACAGCGGCGGACTTGGTGTTCTGGCGGGCGACACCCTGCGCTCGGCGGCGGACCTCGCGCTACCGCTGGTCGGCATCAGTCTGCTGCACCGGAAGGGCTACTTCGAGCAGCACCTGGACGCCGCCGGCAATCAGAGCGAGTCGGCGGTGCAATGGAATCCCGAGCAGGTGCTCGAGGCCGTCGACGCCACGGCGTCGGTGCAGATCGAAGGGCGCACCGTTCGGCTGCGGGCGTGGAAGTACGCGGTTCGCGGCGTGACCGGGCATGAGATTCCGGTCTATCTCCTCGACACGCAGCTTCCCGAGAACGACGAGCGCGACCGCCGGCTCACCGATTCGCTCTATGGCGGCGACAGCCGATACCGACTCTGTCAGGAGATCGTGCTCGGCATGGGCGGCGCGTCGCTGCTGCGCGCGCTCGACGTGCACGAAGGCCTCTATCATTTGAACGAAGGCCACTCGGCGCTGCTCACGCTGTGCCTTCTCGAGTGGCAGCTCGACGGACGCCAGTCGTTCGAGCTCGACGAGAGCGACATCGAGGAAGTCCGGCGCCGAACGGTGTTCACGACGCATACTCCCGTCCCGGCCGGTCACGATCGTTTTCCGCTCGAGCTGGTGCGCGAGGTGCTCGGCGAGCAGCACGTCACGCTGCTCGAGGCGGCGCGTTGCGTGGACGCGGGCGAGCTGAACATGACGCACGTCGCGTTGCGTCTCGCGCGATTCGTGAACGGCGTGGCCATGAAGCACCGCGAAGTGTCGCAGGGAATGTTTCCAAATTTCCCGGTGGACGCGATCACCAATGGCGTGCACGCGATGACGTGGACGTCGCCGGCGTTCCAGCGTTTGTTCGACCGGCGAATCCCCGAGTGGCGCACGGACAACTTGTATCTGCGCTACGCCGTGGGAATTCCCCTCGCCGAGATCCGCGCCGCGCATGCCGAAGCGAAGAAGGTCATGATCGCGACGATTGCCGAGCGAACGGGCGCCGTGCTGGATCCGAAGGCGTTCACGATTGGCTTCGCGCGGCGGGCGACGCCGTACAAGCGCGCCGACCTCATGTTCGCCGATCCGACACGGCTCGCCGAGATCGCTTCGTCAGTCGGACCGATCCAGATCGTGTTTGGCGGGAAGGCGCATCCGAACGACGCCGGCGGAAAGGATCTCATTCGGCGGATTTTCGCCGCGTCGGCGTCGCTGGCGGGCTCGGTCAACGTCGTGTACGTCGAGAACTATGAGATGGACATCGCGGCGCGCATCGTGGCGGGCGTCGATCTCTGGCTCAACAATCCGATGAAGCCGCTCGAGGCGAGCGGCACGAGCGGAATGAAAGCAGCCCTCAACGGCGTGCCGAGCCTGAGTGTTCTCGACGGATGGTGGATCGAGGGACACGTCGAGGGCGTGACGGGCTGGTCGATCGGTGGTCTCGATCCCGAGGGTGATCAGTCGAAGGACGCGATGGAGATCTATCTCAAGCTCGAGCGGGTGATTCTGCCGTTGTACTACGGGCTGCCTTTCGCGTACGCCGAAGTGATGCGCTCGGCGATCGCGCTCAACGGCTCATTCTTCAATACGCAGCGGATGGTCGAGCAGTACGTTCGGAACGCGTACTTCCCGGAGACGACGCTCACGCTGGCGGAAGTCGGCGACTGAGCGCCGCCGCACTCGATGCCACTCGCAAGGCTACGCCGGAGCCGGAGGGTACCACGGTATGAGTGAAGAACGCCTTCGCCTGGTCGCTGCATCCGGTCTGACGGTTGGCGCTCTTCTTGGGATGGCCGGGACGTTTGCGCCGACCCCGGCGCTGCGTGCGCTCGCCTGGGGCATCGATGGTACCGGCATCATCGTGGCGTGTGCGTTGCTCGCGGTCCACTATCTCAGGCGCGGCGACGTTCAGTTGAGCGCCGGATTCCTGGTATTCCTCGTCGCGGAAACGCTGGTGACGTCGGGCGCGGCGGTCGAGCCCAGCGCATTCTCACCGATCTTCGCGCCCGGTGCCGGTTTGTGGGCGGCGGCCCTGGCTCTCATCAGCGCGTCGCCGGCGCTGCCCGTGTTCGTGAGAGCGACCGGAGCAATCGCGGCGATGCTGTTCGCGGCCACGGCGGTCATGATTTTCACCGGCGGCGCGCTCCACCCGATGTCCAAACCGCTGCCGTTCTACGCATTCCCCTTTCTCGCGGCGACGCTGCTCGGTTGGGCGTGGGCGCAGCTGCGGCCGGCGCTGGCACCGCCTCTCCCATCGTCTGTCGATGGGGATTGACATTCAACACGCACTCGGCGTCGCGCCGGTCGACGCGCTACGCTCCGACTGACGCCGCGGCCGCGACGGTGCTTCCGAGCCCGCCGATGCACTCGATGTTCACGTCCATCACATCGCCGGGTTTGAGGAATACGGGCGGCTTGCGCGCAAACCCGACCCCCGCCGGCGTACCGGTGGCGATGACGTCGCCCGGCTCGAGCGTGATGCTCGCCGAAATGAACTCGATCATCTGCGGCACGCTGAAGATCAGCTGATCGGTGTTCGACTCCTGCATCACCGCGCCGTTGAGCGCGAGGCTGATGCGCAGCTTGTGTGGATCAGGGATCTCGTCGGTGGTGACGATCGTCGGGCCCATCGGCGCGAAGGTGTCGCACGACTTGCCGCGCTGCCATTGCCCGTCGCCGAACTGGAAGTCGCGTGCGGTGACGTCGTTGAAGGCCGTATAGCCGAGGACGAAGTCGTAGGCGCGTGCCGCGGGTACGTGCTTCGCGCGTCGGCCGATGACGATCGCCAACTCGGCTTCATAGTCCACGCGGTCGCTCGTTGTCGGAATGACAACCGGCTCGCCCGGCGCGATGACGCAGGTCGAGAATTTCGAGAAGATGACGGGGACTTTCGGAACGGCAAGCCCGCTCTCCTCGGCGTGGTCGCGATAGTTCAAACCGACGCAGACGATCTTTCCGGGCCGCGGCACCGGAGCGAACCAATAGGCGTCCTGGCTCGGGACCAGCCATCCCTTGCCGCGCGCCTCGGCAAACGCAACCGGATCGCGTTCGAGTCGAGCGGCGGTGTCGCGCGCCGTTCGCAGCCATTGCCCGTCCATGTCGAACCAGGCGAGCGGGTTCGACGGACGATCAGCCGGCGCGAAGAGCTTCTCGCAGTCGAGCCGCTCACCGCTGTCGCGGCCATTCACATTGAGAATGATTCCGAGTCGCGGCGAGCCCCAATCGGATTCCTTTGTCGCGAACGAGATGATGCGCATTGTGCGAGGAGGCGTTGGAAGACGCTAAGGTCGCGCTCCAGCGCCCGTTAGTCCAGCGTCGCTTCTCGCTCTCGCCTCCTCGCGGACGACCTCGTCGAATTGTTTCAGTTCGGCGTCGTACACTCGACGGAGAAAGGCGGTAATCACCGCCTTCTCGATCGCGCCGAGGAAGCCGGGCTTGCGGGGCACCGTGGTAACGAACTCGACGCGCGATGACGTCGGACCGACTGGGTCGACGGTGAACGTCGTCACGAAGCCGCGGTCGAGATCCGTCTCGACGAGCACATGTCCGGGCTCCGGTTCGGTGACACGCGCCCGCGCCTGCTGTGTCGAGCGCTTCATCCCGAATGGATACATCTCGAACGCGATCTCGGTCCCGTGGCCGTAACCACCCTTCGTCGCGCGGAGATTGCCGAAGTACTTGGGCGGAAGAATCCGCTGATGACCACCGCGGTAATCGGCGATCAGCCGGTATGACTCCGCGGCGTTCGCGCCGACGATTCGCGAGGCGGTAATGGTAAATATCGATGTAGCCGACATGGTGGTAGAACTGGTAGTGGGGTCATGCAACACTGGAGAAATTCGGGATAGCGCTGCCGCGTTCCAGCCAGCCAGCGCGCCGCGCACTGGAGAACCATTCCCAATCCTTCTACTGCGTCCAACCCCAGTGAATCCGGACATACTTCTCACGCTCGGGCTTCCAGGTCACCAAGTAGTGCGTGATCGTCGCCCGCCCCGGAACGCGCATCGGTGAGACCGTCACGACCCGCGCATGTAGGCGCAACCGGCGTTCTGCGCGCGAACGAGGGCGAACACGCCCGTCGGCATGAGGATCGCGCCCGGAACGAGGTTGTTCCGCACATCGTTCTTCACCGCTTCCACATCGAGCTTCATTCGCTCGGCGGCGCTCGTCGCCCAGTTCATCGACGCCCGGTTGCAGACGAGGAAGATCGCGCCGCGCGCGCGCAGGGTATCGAGCTTCGACGCGATCGCCCACGCCGGATCGCCGGCAATCACCTTTGCCCACGGGTTCCGCTTCGCCGGCTGCTTCGTGATGGGATCGTTGACCTTTCGTTCCTCGCCGATCGAGTACTTCTCCCACATGGTGTCGTTGAACGCCATCACCTGGCCGAGCTGTCGCATGACGATCACCATGCGGGTGCTCGAGTCCGTTCCGTAGACTTCTTTGAAGTTGTCCCAAATCCCTGCGGCAAGGTCGAGCGCCGCGCCGTCGGCGAGCGAAGGCGAGTCGAAGACGGCCTTGTACGGCACTTTTTGGAGATCGTCGACCCACGACATGTTCCACTGCGGTTCCGCCGCGAAGGCTTCGCCCATGCGATCGAGCTCCTCGGCGCCGAGCGGCGCGACGATGGCGCCTCCAGTCAACGCCACGGCTCCCAATCCGATCTTCGTCAAAAAGTCGCGCCGGTCTTGCGTCATGCTCGCCTCGAGTATGAAGAGCGTATTCAACCGTTAATGAGACGCTCGCATCGGCAGAGGCGTTCGCTCACTTACGGGCCTGGGTGACGATTTCCGCGTTTGCCGTGGCCTGATCGTCGGCGTCCTCGAACTCCTCTTCCAGGTCTTGCGTCTTTCGCACCGCGCGCAGCGCCGTATTTCCCGCGACGATCGCGCCGAGCACGATGTAGATGTAGAACGTGTAGAAGCGCCACCAGAGCAGCGCCGCCGCGAAGTATTGCTTTCCGATGACGCCGGCGAGTGCCGCGCGGAACGCCAGCTCCACGGCGCCCCCGCCGCCGGGCGCCGGCACGACCGCCGCCCCATATAAGAATCCCAATGGCCAGAGCGCCAGCGGCGCCAGCGGTGCGACCGCGCCCGCTCCGAGGACGAGCGCCGGCAGCACGCAGAGCCGCATCGCGACGTGAATCACCGACATCATGTACGACCCGGCGGCCCATCGCATATCGATGTGCCGCACGCTGGCCACCGTGGTGCGGACCTGCGCGAACCACCGTTGAATCATGTCCCAGCGGCGGCCGCCTAGTCCGAGGCGCTGTGCCCAGACTGGCGCGTCGTCGCCCACGTGCCGGCGGGCCAGCACGACGGCGAGCACGGCGATCCCGAGCACGAATCCGGCATAGGCGCCGACCACGCCGACCAATGCACCGAGCACGAAGCCGGCGTGGCGGAAAACGATGGCGACGACCACGACGACGGTCGCCAACGACAAGGCCTCGAGAAAAAGCTCCGCATAAAGCACGACGAGCGCACTCGACGTCGGCACGCCCGACTCGGCCAGCACGAGGAAGCGCGCCGGTTCGGCTCCCGACCGCGCCGGCGTGATCGATGCGCCAAAGTCCCCGGCCAGCGTCGTGCGGAGCGCCGTCATGAAGCCGAGGTCGATGTGGGCCGCCTTAGCGCTCCACGTAATCTTCCAGCTGCGCGTGAGGATCTCGGTCACGACCGCGGCAAGCGCAAAGAGATGGGCGCGGAGCGGCAGCGCGATCGCGCCTCCTTCGCGCCACCATCCGACGATGAAATAGGCCGAAACGCCGATCACCGCCGCGAAAGACAGTGCGGTGAACAACCATCGTCGCCAGGTCATGCGGCGTCGCGCGTTCGAGTCTTGGACCGGGGCATTCCGTGCATCTTAACCCCATTCACGCGATTCGGCCCGAGTTACCGAGCAAATGAAAGGGCCGGGCGGCGCCCGGCCCTTTCTTCATGAAATACGCCGTCTTACAGCGGCTTCTGTCCCACGATGATCGCCGGCGCAGCGTTGGCTACGCTCGCGGCCGTCGTCGTGCCATTTCCCAGCTGGCCAACGTCATTGCGCCCGAAGCAGTATGCCGTGAGGCGGTCGACGGAGATCGCACAGGTGTGCCCCGATGAGCCGGTGCCCGTGCCCGCGGCGCTCACCTCCGCTGCGGTGAAGTTGCCGCCGGCGCGCACCGGAGTGTCGAGCGCGCTGCTGCCGTTCGGCGGAGCGACGCCAAGCTCACCGTTACCGTTTCGACCCCAGCAGTACACCGCGTTGGCCGTCGTCACCCCGCAGGCGTGGAGTGCGCCGGCGGAAATCGATCGGAATAAGTAGCCGCCGAGCACCGCGACGGGCGACGACGAATCGTTCGTCGGACCATTGCCGAGCTTCGTGCTGTTGCTTCCCCAGCAGTAGCCCTGGCCCGTCATCGTCACGCCGCACGCGTACTGATTGCCGAGCGACACGCTCTTGAACGCCAGGCCGCCGACGACTTGCTGCGGTGTGCTGACGAAGACGTTCCCGTAGTTGATCTTTTGACCGTCGCCGGTCTGCCCGATGCTGTTCGCGCCCCAGCAGTAGGCGACGCCGTTGAGCTGCGCGACGCCGCAGGTGAAGCCGGAACCGGCGCTGATCGATGCGAACGCAACGCCGCCGGTGACGTTCACCGGGCTCGATGCGGGTGTCGATGTGCCGGTGCCGAGCTGACGCCAATCGTTGTTACCCCAGCAGTACGCGATGTTGTCGAGGGTGATGGCGCAGGCGTGATCGCTGCCCGCGGTGATCGAGCGGAAGGTCAGGTTGCCCGCGACCGCGACCGGGGTGTAGCTCTGGCCGACGTTGGTGTTTCCGCCGAGCGCACCCCAGCCGTTGTAACCCCAGCAGTACGCTTTGCCTTCGCTCGTGAGCGCGCAGGTGTGACGACCGAACGTCGCGAGCTGCGTGAAGCGAAGATTTCCAGGCACCTTCACCGGCGTGCTGCTCATCGACGACGACCCAAGCTGATCGCTGCCGATACGTCCTTCGGCGCCATTGAGCCCCCAGCACCACACGATGCCTCCGCTCGCGATGTCGCACGCGTGCATCGTTCCCGCGCCGATCGAGCGGTACTTGATCACGATGACTTGCGACCGCGTGCCGGTCTTTCCTTCGCTCGTCGCTGTGATGGTGACCGTGCCGCGATCGATGCCGGTCAAGACCCCGGTCACGCTGTCGATGGTCGCCACGGCGGGGTTCGACGTCGTCCAACGAATGACGCGGCCCGTGAGCAGACTGTCTTTCGCGTCGCGCGTGGTCGCGTGGAGCGCGGTGGCGTCCCACGCTTCTATGGTATCGGGCGCCGCCGCAATCGAGACTGTCGCAACCGAAACCGCGGGCGCGTCGGCCTCGACGGTGATGGCGGCGGCTGCGCTCTTTCCTTCGCTCGACGCGGTGATCGTCGCGCTCCCCGCGGCGACGCCCGTGACCGTACCGCTGTTGTCGACCGACGCGATGCTCGTGTTCGACGACGACCAGCTCACGGTCCGTCCGGTGAGCGCGCTGCCCGACGCATCTCGCGGCGTGGCATTGAGCTTCGCGGTATGTCCCACGACGACTTCCACGGTCTGCGGCGCGACGTCGACCGACGCGACGTTGACGGTCGGCGGCGGTTTCGTGCCAGGATCGGTCGTGGTGGAATCGGAGCCGCAGGCGACGGCGAGCGCCAACAAGGCCGCGACGGCGGTGGAGCGAGCATTTAGCATCGTCGGAAATCTCCCGAATGAGGTTTCGCGTTTCGTGAACGCGCGGGGGAGACTATGGGGCGACGCTTACCAAGCGATTAGCTCGTGAATTACCGGCTGCTTACAGAACAACTTGCGCCCGACCATCCCGAGTCGTCATCAGCACGGGACCAATCAGGAGGCTACGTGTCGGTCGTTCTTTTCGGGATTCTGCTGGGCGCGGTGATGTTCAGGTACGGCGCCTTCGGCGAGCGCTGGCGCACCGCCGCGCGCCGCGCGGTGGTTCCTGCATTGATTGTCGGGGGGATCGGGTTCGCCGCCGGTTTCTTCGGGCCAATGGTCTTTCGACCTGATGCGAATCAGGGTCCGCTGCTCGGGATCTTCATCACGGGCCCAATCGGTTTTCTCGCTGGTCTCGCTTACGGCGTGATCCGCGAGCTCGCGCGAAAGGGTTCGGACGAAGCACAATGGCGGGCTTCATAACGAAAGGGCCGGGCTGAGCCCGGCCCCTCGTTGTCTTCGTTCATGCACGGATTACGGCCAGCGCGACGCGAACCCTTCCTCCTCCACCGCGCCGTTACTCGCCGCTGCGGCCGGCTTCAAGATGTGGCTGATCTGCTGCCGCGCGTCGTCGAGATGTCTCTTCGTCGCGACATCCGTCGCTCGCTTCGCCGCCTGCGCCAGCTCGGCGTCGAGCTGCTTGAGCTCTCCGCGCAGCATCGACTTGATCTCCCCGGTGTTGGCTGCCGGGGCGGGGCCGCCGCGACCACCACCGCCGCCGCCACGCCCACCCGCCGCCGCGGCGTTCGCCGGCGGCGGATTGATCTTGTCGCCGACGTCGGTGAGATAGTTGCGCTGTAATCCGCGACGGTAGACGTCGATCTTCACCGCGCCACTACCATAAAGCTCCGTCCACACGCCGTGCCGAAGGTCGCTCAACATCTCGGCGAGGGTGTAGACTTCGGACGGATTCTTCGACAGCGCCTCGTTCTCGACGAGCCGCGTCATCTTGGCGTCGTTGAGCAGGCTGCTCACCAGCGCCGACTGCGCGCTGACGATACGCGTCACTTCACCGTTCGGCTCGATCTTGCGAAGGATGTCCGTGTCGACGAGCCACGTCGGCGTCTGAAAGCCGTTCTCGGCGATGAACCTCATCGCGCCTTGCTGCTTCGCCTTCGGCACCGGCGTGAAGCGCGGGCCCGGCTGGTTGCCGTACTTCTCCTGCGAGTTCATGCCGCCGACGAGATTCGCGACGTGCCCCAGCTCCGTGCGGAACTGGTTGATCTGCCGGCCATAGAGCTCGGCGAGCACGTCGAAGTCTTCCGTCGGCTTCACCGTGGCCGACTGAATCCATTGCATGTTGCGCTTCAGGTTCTTGAACCCGAGCTCTGTGGCGCGCACCGGATCGGCGTCGCCGACGGCCTCCGTCTCGTCACCCGGGTCGGAGCCGAACGCGCCGCTCGTCGAGAAGCGGAGCCACGGTTTCGTGTCCTGTTCGCGTGCCCACGAATCCAACGTTGCGCGCTCGGCTTCGGCGGCCGCGATGCGCTCGGCGCCGGTGCGACGCATGCCGCCCTGCTGCGCGACTTGCATCGCCGGCGCGACCGGCGCGTAGCCCCACTTCGTCGCCCAAATGTCGTACGGACCGATCTTCGGCACGAGCAGTTCGGGCGGAATCTTGTCTTCCGGCTGCACCACGTAGTTGAAGCGCGAGTAGTCCATCAACGTCGACACGTGTCCCATGCGACGCAGGAAGTCCGCGTTGCGGATGGAATCGATCGGATACTGCGAGCTCGCCTTCATGTTGTGCTGGAAGCCGAGCGTGTGTCCGACTTCGTGGGCGAGCACGTACTCGAGCAAGCGACCCATCAGATCGTCGGGATACGGGAACTGCCGCGCACGCGGATCATTGGCGGCGGCCTGCGTGAAGTACCAGGTGCGGGCCAGGTTCTGCACGTTGTGATAGAACTGAATGTGCGCGTTCAGGATCTCGCCCGAGCGCGGATCGTGAACGTTCGGACCGCTGGCGTTTTCCGTCGTCGACGGCAGCCAACGCACGACGGAGTAGCGCGCGTCTTCCGGCGACCAGTCCGGATCGTTCGTTGGCGCGATCTTGCCGACGATCGCGTTCTTGAATCCCGCGGCCTCGAACGCCGGCTGCCAATCCTCGATCGCCTTGAGCAGATACGGGCGCCACTTCTCCGGCGTGTTCGCATCCAGGTAATAGACGATCGGCTTCACCGGCTCGGAGATCGCCGCGCTCGGATCCTTCTTCTCGAGGCGATAGCGCGTGATGAAGCAGCGCTGGTCATCGGCGACGCGCTGTGCGGGTTGTGAGTAATCTGTAACAGTGAGCGAGAAATAGCCGACGCGGTTGTCGCAGAGGCGCGGCGTCATCGCGACTTCGGGCAGCTTGTGGAAGCTGTACGACATCACGACCGTCGCCGACGGCGCCGTCACTCCAGCGCCGCCGCGGCCGCCCCGGCCTGGCGTAGCCGGCGCCGCGCCGCGCCCCGCGTTGCCTTGTTGGAACGTGAGCGACGTGTAGACGTTCACATTGTCCGGGAACGACGCCACCCGCTCGATCCATGAACGTGTTGCGTCGATCGTATAGCCCGCGCCGACGCGCTGGCCCGGCGACATCTCGGCGGGCGGCGTCGTGAAGAGACGCGACACGTCGATCACCGGCGCGCTGTCCGGTCCGTACGCTTCGACGTTGAAGATCGCGATCACCGGCGGCACGTTTGCCGCTTGCACCGCGCCGGCGATCGGGCTGACCGTATCGCTCGACACGACCTCGTACGAGATGCCGCGTAACGCGACACGGTTGTCCCGTCGCTCGAAGCGCAACACGCGGTTGCCCGCCGCCTGCCCACCATAGCCGGCGCCGAGGGTCGTTTGAGCGATCTCCTGAACGAGCAGGATGTCCTTGTTCAGCTCACGACGAGGAATCTCGAACAACACGCGCTCGCCGATTCGGTGCACCTTGAACAGTCCGGCCTTGGTCTGCGCCTGCCCGGTGACGACTCGCGCGTACGGAAGCGGGTTCGCGGCGCCTCCGGCGGCATTGGCGCCACCCAATCCGCCGCCGCGCCCGCCGCGGCCACCACCTCCGGTGGGAGTCTCAGTCGAGTCTTGCGGAGCCGGATTCGTCGCCGGCGCGCCCGCCTGGCGGCCCGCGGGGGCTGGGCTTGGAGCCGGTGTGGGTGTCTTCGTCGTGCAGCCAATTGCGATGACCGCGACGACGCCGGCGCCAAGGGTGAGCGCGGAGCGCGTTCTCATAAAACAACTCCGGGGACAGGGGATAAGAGACTAGGCTCTCGGGTGGTGAGGCCTGTAATAGCACGAACGGCCCGCCGTGCCAAATCGTTGTTCGGCCTTGTCGCGTACGCGCACGCGACGTGCGGGAGCCCTCACGCGATGAGCCCCGTTTCGATCCGACGCGAAAGTCTGAGCATCCCGGACGGTGGCGAACTGGTCCCGGCGCTTCTTCAAATGCCGCGGTCGACAGGGGCTCTACCCGGAGTCCTTCTCGTCCACGGATTCAGTTCGCGGAAGGAGCGGATGGCCGACACCATCGGGCGCGCGCTCGCCCAACGCGGCGTCGCCGCGTTGAGCGTCGATCTACCGCTGCACGGAGCACGGGAGGAAGGAATAGAAGGGCTGTCTCTTCGAAATCCGCTCGCGCTCGTTCAGAAATGGACGCTTGCCGTCCGCGAAGCGAACGCGGCCATCGAGTACCTCCGCAATCGGTCCGATATCGACCCTTCCCGTATCGGAATCGGCGGATATTCGCTCGGGGCCTACCTTGGCGTCATTGTCGCGTCGCGGAACAACCACGTCAACGCGCTCGCCCTCGCCGCCGGTGGTGACTTGCCGGAAAAGACACCATTCAGCGCGCTCGTGCGTTCAATTGCCGACCCGAGGCGGGCCGCTCGCGCATTCGCTGGCCGGCCGTTGCTCATGGTGAACGGCCGCTATGACCGCACGATCACGCCTGAGCAGGCGCGCGCGCTTTTTGAGGCTGCCGGCGAGCCGAAGGAACTCCGCTGGTACGAAGGCGGCCACTGGCCGCCGCAGAGTGCCGTAGACCAAGTGGCAGACTGGCTGGCCGCTCAGCTACTCAGCGGCTCGGCTGCCCGGCCGCTCGGCCACCCAGTAACTCGGCTGTTGCCGAGCCGCTGAGTCGCCGAGTCGCCGAGTCGCCGAGTAATCAGCCTCCGAAATTCGGATTGTTCAGAACTTCTACATTGGGCAACGGTACGCAGGTGAGGCTGCTGTAGACTTGACCCTTTCGATTGACTCCGGATTGGAAGGGCAGGTTGTATCGCAGCATGTCCGAATAGCGCTGGCCTTCACTGTAGAGCTGCCGCCGACGCTCCTCGAGCACCAGGTCGGTGAATGCCTGCGCCGTCGGCACCGGACCGGTAAGTACCGGGACGCTGTTCGCCGTCCGCACACGATTGATGGCATCGAACCCCTGCTGGCCACCGACCGCCTCGGCGTAGATGAGCTGCGCTTCGTTCCACGACGCGAGCGGGATTGGCGCTGCGCCGCCGGTATACTTCAGCTGCTGCCACATCGGCGTGATGCCGTCGTTGCCGTTCCGCGGCGGCGACGGCTGCTTCGCCTTCACCCGCGGGTCGGGAACGGACCCGGCCACGCCGTTCACCGTCAGATTCTGGTAGGCGGGGGCCACCGACTCGTAATCGTTCCGGATCGTCATGTTGTAGATCCGGTTCTCCCGCCGGGCGTCGCCGCCATCCGTGAACTCGATGTTATATACGAAATTCGCGGGGACCAGGTTGGCGTCGGCGGCCGCCTCGGGAAGCTTCTTGAGGTCGAGGCGCGTCCGTGCCCGGCCGACTCGTGCCATGTTCAGCAAACTCGAATTATTGAGCGCTGTCGCGCGATTGATGGCGTCGGTGAACCGGTCGTCGGCGATAGCGAGCACCTGCGCCGCGGTCATCTTCGGACCCCGGTCAATCGTCATGTCGCACATCCCTTCCGCGAGCAGCAGGAGCGCGTAGCCGGTGTAGGCGCGCATCTGCGCCATCAGCAGGCCGCGGTTCGGGACGTCGGCGTCGGTGAATTTGTCCAGGCGGGCGAACGCGTCCTCGAGCTGGAAGCGCGCCTGCTGGAGCGGCGTATAGAAGCCCATCGCCGACGTGCCACGCCCGAAGGTGCAGCTGCCAGGCGCATTTTTGATATCGCCAACGCTGCGCCATTCCCAGGTGTGATTGTCGACGAGTCCGGCCGCCGACCAATATTCGCCGGAAAGCACTCCGCCCGTGATAACGAAGCTTTCCACGCCACACTGGGCCGTTTGGATCGCCGCCGCGGCGAGCGCGGGGACCAAGGTGGGATCGCCAAGCGATTGTTCGGTGACGCTCGCTGGATTGTCGACGTTCAGCAGCTCATTGCAAGCGGCCAGCGTGGCGAGGGAAAGCGCGACGAGCGCAGCCTTCACCGTTTTCAGGGTTCGCGCCGCCGTCCGATGTTGGTTGATTCGCGATGACATCTCTCTGTCTCCGTGCATCAGAAGGTGAGTCGCAGGCTGGCGATAAAGCTCTGGGTCGGCGGCAGGATGGTCTGGAAACCACTGGACCGGGAACCAACCGCGCGCGTCTCAGGGTCCCACACATGGCCGTTGGCGATGTCGACGTAGACTTCGCCGTCGCGCGACGTGTTCCATCCGTGCTGCGCCGTCCACAGCATCGAGAGATTGCGTCCCGCCAAGCTGATTTGTCCGCTCGTGGCGCGGACTGTACGCAGCCACGACGGCTTCAGCGTATAGGTGGCGGAGAGCTCGCGGAGCTTCAGGAAGCCGGCCTTATACGTACCCGGCCTGTCGGACTCTCCCATCTGGCGGTAGGTGTTGAGAATCGGATCGTCGTTTGCGACCGTCGCGTGCGACGAGCCCTGGTTGTGCAGCGCGCGAACCTCGGTGTCCGACTGATAATGGCCACCGTTGCCGTCGGCGCGCGCGTAGAGGCGCAGGTTATCCCAGAACGTGAGCTGGGTGTTGAGGCCTGCCTGCCACGTCGGCTGCGAGTGGCCCAAGTAAACGCGCGGTGCCGGCGTGCCGGTAAAGGTGCCGATCGGACACGGCGCGTCGGGACCACCAGATCCGAGTCCGTCGGAACCGGTGCCACCGTCGCAGACGGCCGAAGTGACCACACCCTTTGAGTCCATCTTGGCCGAGCGGACGCTGTACATGAAGAAATCCGCGATACCGTAGCCGACGCGATTCTGGGCTACGCCGCCCCCACCCGTCGTGAGTGACTGCTGCCCGCCCATGTCGAGGATCTTGTTGCCGTTGCTGGCGAGCTGCGTCCCGAGCTCCCACGCGAAGCGACGCCCCTGGAGCACGCGGAAGTTGGCGCCGAGCTCATTCCCCCACGCCTTCACGCGCCCAATGTTCACGACCTGGCTGCCGGGAAATCCGACTGACGGCGCGAGCGGCACGTTCACGATCGCATCGGTCACCTTGCGACCGAAGTGCGTGTACTCGACGTCCATGCGTCCGCGAAGGAGCGTGGTCTCGAACCCGAGCTCGAGCTCCGTGCTCCGCTCCGGCTTGAGCTCCGGATTGCCGAACGACGATGGCACGAGGCCGGCGGCGTTCTGATATCCGGGGTATGACACGTAGAGACGCGACGCGTCGAACGTTCCAGGCTGCGTTCCCGCCGCGCCGAGTGCACCGCGCAGCCGCAGGTCTCCAATCACTCGCGAGAGTGGCCGGAGCTTGTCGCTCCAGAAGGGTTCTTCGCTGATGACCCAGGATCCGCTGACCTTGGGATAGTAGGCCGCCGAGTAATTCTTACCGAACGCGCTGTTGTCGTCGCCGCGCAAGGCCGCGGTGAGGAAGAGACGGTTTTTCCATGCGATTTGCTGCTGTCCGTACATGCCGACCGTGGCGTTCGCGGCGTAGTTCTCCGTCGCGTTTCGCGTCGTCGTCCCAGACACGACAGTGATCGGCGAGGCAGGGAACGTCGTGCCGCTCGCCGTGATGCCGCTGACCTCGGAGCGGTACGACTGGAAGCCGAAGGAGGTCGTGAAGTCGACGTTTGCTCCCCACGAGTACTTGAGATTTCCCGTGTAATCGAGCGTGAGGAAGTTGCGTGTCGTGCGATCGACACTCTTGCTGCCAAGTCCGCTGGATCCGTAGTAGGTGGCGTTCTCCGCCGTCTCTCGAGGATAGAGCGTCCAATTGTTCTCGGAGTTCACGTCGCGGCCCACCGCGAGGCGATGCGTGAACCAGCTGAACGGCTGGTAGTTCGCCGTGATGCTAATCGTCGAACGGTCATTGTCGGCGTGGTTCTCGACGTCGTCCCAGATTGCGCGCGGCGCGAAGCCAAAGCCCCCCGTGGTCGGAATGAGGCCGTAACGGCCCCATACGAGATTACTAAACGGGTCGGGGTTGATCTCGCCCGGCTGGGCGAGGCGAATGCGGTCGCGAACGTAGCCCAGGCTTCCCTGAAGCCGCAGCGCCCTGCTCGGCTCGACGTCGATGTTGGCGCGGGTACCAACCTTGTTCTCCCAGTTCCACGGGACGACACCGATGTCGTGGTCGAGGGTCGAGGAGAGGTAGTAGCGGGTCGCGTCGGTGCCGCCGGTGAGACCGGCGGAGTATCCCTGATTACGACCGTCGGTGAAGATCGGCCCGTGCCCCGCGTCGATCTCGCGCTGGTAGAGATTGAAGCTCTTCACAGCGCCGGTCGAATCCTTGTACCACAGCTCACCTGACCGTCCTACCGGGTTCGCGAGCCAGTTGGTTCCTTGTCGAGTGCTGAAATCCCATTTCGCCGCGCCGCTCTTGCCGCGCTTGGTGATGATCTGGACGACACCGTTCGACGCCTCGGTTCCGTATAGCGTCGCGGCGGCCGGCCCCTTGATGATCTCGATGGACTCGATGTCCTCGGGGTTGATGTCATTCAGACGGCTCGCCCCCGCGCCGCCGCGCTGGCCTGGTCCCTGGGAGGGATCGGCATCCATGCGCACGCCGTCGACGTAGACAATCGGGTCCGTACTGAGAGAAAGGCTCCCGACCGCGCGCACCCGGATCTGCGCTCCCGTGCCGACCTGGCCCGTCGACGGAAGTATGATGACGCCGGGCGTGCGCGCGCCGATCAACTGTTCGACGCTGCGTGGCGCGGCCACCTGCATGACCGATTGGGCGTCGATGGTCTCGATGACGTTTCCGACCGACCGCCGCTCGACGGCCCCGCCCGTACCCGTGACGACGACCTGATCGAGGGTGACTGAGCGCATCACGAGCGGAAAGTTGGCCGTCACTGTTTGGCCGGGCTGCACCGTGACGACGAGCTCTTTCGGCGCGAAGCCGACGATGCGGGCGCGAAGCCGGACCTGGCCACCGACGTTGGCGATCGTGTACCGGCCGTCCTGGTCGGTTCGCCCGCCGGTCTTTACGCGCCCGCCCTCTTGGACCTCGAACACTTCGACTCCCGGGAGCGGGCGCGCGCTCGCGGAGTCGGTGACCTGTCCCGTAATCCTGCCGGTCTGGGCGTGGGCTACGCCGCCGGCGATCAGCAAGGCGAGCAGGGGTGACCATCGGGGAGCCATGCGATTCCACATCGATGCTTCCTCCAGAATAGTTCGTCAATGCGTGACGGAGCGCTGGGTGGCGCACGGCACGGAGGTGGCCCGAACATGTCGTGAAGGGCCAGCGGCAGCAAGACACACCCGACCGGACAGGCGCTGCCGCCCACAGTTAACCCACGACGATCGGTCGAGCGTCACGCTCGCGCGTCAGCGGGTCATATCGGTTTTCGAGGCGACTCCGGTGCGGGCTTACCCGGCGCTCGTTCGCACGATGTAAAGAGAGAAAGCTCTTCCGAGGCTGGTCAGCCGCCCCGCAACACGTCCATCGGCTCAGCCTTCGACGCGCGGCGCGCCGGCAGATAGCTCGCGATGACCGCGACGAGAGCGAGCGTCAGCACCATGCCCGCGAAGGTAACCGGGTCGGTTGGCTTCGTGCCGTACAGCAGCCCGGTCAACAGCCGCGTCGCGAACAGCGCCGCGAATCCTCCCACGATCACGCCGATGACGACCAGCTGGACGCCCTGTCGAACGACGAGCCGCACGATGTCCACCGCGCGCGCGCCGAGCGCGACGCGGATGCTGATCTCGCGGCCACGCTGCGCGACCAAATAGGAGATGACGCTGTAGACGCCGAGCGCGGCGACGAGCAGCGCGACCGCGCCGAAGACGCCGACGACGAAGAGCATGAACCGCTGGCTCGCTACCGAACGGCCGACGATGTCCTCGATCGTCTGAAAGCGCATCGGTACGTCGGCGCGTACTTGCCGGAATGTCTGGCGCGCCGTCGCGATCGCGGACGCCTCGGCGCTCGTCGACATCACGACGTATGAACCGTTGTCGTTGCCCGGGCGTTGGCGGAATGACACGTAAATCGTAGCCGGCGGATCGGCGGCGAGCTCCTGCTCTCGCGTATCGCCAACGACGCCCACCACGGTGAGCGGCGTCAGATCGCCGTCGATATTGCCGAATTCGATCGCCTTCCCGATCGGGTTCTCGTTGGGGAATTGCTTTCTCGCCAACGCCGCGTTGATCAGAGCGACCTCCGGCGCGCCTTCGCGATCGTTGTCGTCGATCAGTCGTCCGGAGAGCAGCGGAATTCCCATCGCCTTGAAGTAGGAGCCGCTCACCATCTGATAATTCGCATAGCCGGCGTGCGCCTTGTCATTGAACAGCGGCATGAGATCCTGCGGCGTCAGCTTGACGTTCGTGCCGGAGAGAACGACGAACGTTCCGTTGCTGCTCCCGGCATTGAACGGCTCGGCGTTGGAGAAGCCGACGTCCGTCACCCCCGGGATGGCATGCGCGCGCCGCGCGATCTCATCGAAGTACTGGGTGCGCTGAGCGACGCGCTCGTCGCGCGGCGACTCCAGCCCGAGCGCCGCGACGACGACTCCATGCGTGCGGAACCCCGTGTCCAGCGTCATTAGTTGCAGGAAGCTGCGACCGAGCAGTCCCGCGCCGATCAACAGCACGACCGTCATGGCGAGCTGCGCGACGACGAGCGTGCCGCGGATGCGATAGCTCGCCCCGCCGCCGCCCTGCGTGCGCTGGGATTGCGAGAGAGCCGCTCGCAGATCACCACGCGCCGCGCGCCAGGCCGCGAGAAGTCCAAGCCCGATCGCCGTGGCCGCGGCGACCGTCATCGCGAACACGCCGACGCGCCAATCCAGCCGCAGCTCGTCCACGCGAGGAATCAAGGCCGGACGCAGAGCGAGCAGAACGCGCATGCCGAGCGTCGCGAGCAACAGGCCGAAGATGCATCCGGCGGCGGAGAGGAACGACGTTTCGATCAACAACTGCTGCGCGAGACGCGCTCGCCCGGCGCCGATCGACAGCCGCACCGCGATCTCGTTTTCGCGAACGGCCATGCGCGCGACCAACAAATTCGCGACGTTCGTACAGGCGATGAGCAGCAGCAGCATCGAGGCGGCGAGAATCCGCAGGAGAAGCGGCTTGATATCGCCGACCATCTGATCGCGCAGCGACACGGCCATGCCGTCGAACGTCCACGTCGCTTCGCCGACGTCGGCGTGCAGGCGGCGGAGTAGCGCCGAGACGTCACTGCTGGCCTGCGTCACGGTCAATCCCTCCTTGACGCGGGCGATCACCTTCCAGTTGTGCGCGGTATAACCCGTGTTCTTTTCAAAGATCTCACGCGGGTACCAGAGATCCGTGCCCGCGGGATACTCACGCCCCTCCGGCATGACACCGACGATCGTGGCGATCGTGCGGCCGCTGACCAGCTTCGAGCCGATGACGCTCGGCGATTTCCCGAACTGCCGCGTCCACACGCCGTGACTGATGACCACCGACATCGGCGCGCCCAGCTGCTGCTCCTCCGGCATGAAGAAGCGCCCGGCGGCCGGACGGATTTTCAGGACGTCGAAGAATCCCTTCGAGACGGCGGAGCCGGTGACGCGGAACGCATCGCTGCCGCTCGAGACGGACATGCCGCCGAAGTTGTACTCGGCGATCGCGCTGAGGCTGCGATTCTGATCGGCGACGAAGTCGACGGTTCGATCGGCGAAGTTGAGCATCGGGTGCGACTTCGAGTCGATGCCGAACAGCTCCACAATTTGTTCGGAGTGGTCGAAGGGTAGGGGGCGCAGCAGGACGCCGTTCACGACGCTGAAGATCGCCGTCGTTCCGCCGATGCCGAGTGCGAGGGTGAGGGACGCAACCAGCGCAAACCCCGGCGATTTGCGGAACTGACGCAGGGCGAAGCGGGAATCCTGCAGCACCGTTCCAAAACGCTCTCGCGTTCGCGCTCGTTGCATGTGTGCGTCCTCGATGTGTTTGCAGTAATCGCGCAAGTCGTCGACGTCGCCGAAGCGGCGCAGCGCTTCGGCACGCGCGTCTTCATACGGAACGCCTTGCGCGATGAGGCGCGCTACGCGCATCTCGACGTGGAAGCGCACTTCCTCATCGAGCTCGCGCGTCAGCCGCTCGCGCGAATCCGGGAGGCGGAAGATCCGCCGGACGCCCGGAGGCATTCGCATCATCAGCTCGTCTCGAGAATCCGGCCGACCGCGTTCGCGTAGCGGCGCCACGTCGCCGTCTCGGCGCGCAGCTGCGCGCGGCCGCGCGCCGTCAGCGAGTAGTACTTCGCTTTACGGTTGTTCTCCGAAACGCCCCATTCCGATTCGATCGCGCCGGCGTCCTCGAGCCGGTGCAGCGCTTTGTAGAGCGCGGCGTCGACGATGACCAAATCTCCACTGCATCGCTGCTCGATCCACTCGACGATCGCGTAGCCGTGCATCGCGCCCCACGACAGCGTTTTGAGCACGAGGACGTCGAGTGTGCCGTGCAGGAGATCGCTCGCTTCCCGCGGCATGTGCTCGCCTTCCACTAACCAGGTTAGTGTAAGAGCTATCGCGTCCACCGCGCGCTGTCAATCGCGCGGCGTCTGGCGCGGCGAACCGGTCGGTCGAGGGTCGGCGGCCAGAGCGGCCGCGATGGCTTCAGCGCGTGACGTGACGCCGAGCTTTTGATAGATGCTGGCGAGGTGCGCCTTGACCGTCCGGTCGCTGATCGAGAGACGCGTCGCGATCTCGCTCGTGCGCGCCCCGGTGACGAGAATGTCCAGCACCTCGCGTTCGCGTTCGGTCAATCGGCGGTTCCGATCGTCGTCGATGGTTCGTGGTCCGGGAGCCGGCGCGGGCGACGCCGCGGCGGCGGCGACCGGCGTGGCCTGTCGCTGACGGACGAGCGCGGCGAAAGCATGGGCGACCAGGCCCGTCGCGGCGAGAATCAAGCCGGCCGTCGCTCCTTGATAGACACTCGACGCGGCGACCGCGGTGACCGCGAACAGCAGAATGCCGCCGAGCGTGATCAGAGCGCTGTTCCACCGATCGCCGGCGAGCATGATCGTGTACGCCGTCAACGCGCAGAGAAGCGCGAGACCGATCGGGAAGAGAGCACCGGTAAGGCCGATGACGAAGATGACCACGGCGTGTGCCGCCAGGTACGCGGCCGTGCCGACCCGGCGCCGAAGCGACTCGCTGTTCCAGTACGCCAGTGCTTGCAACAGCAGCAGGACGAGCCACACCACAACGCGGCCTGGCGCCGGCCGGTGCGCCGTTTCCGGACGAGTCAGGCTTGCCACCGTGTTGAACACGGCAATCGCGCCGATGCCCGATGCGAGCGTCCGATCGATCATCCTCGTCGGCATGCGTCATACTGAGAACTATTTCGCGCCTCGGCAAGACCGAACACGCGGTACTAGAACCAACGTACGATTCGCCGTGTCGTCTCCGGGTATATCCTCGGCGCTCCCGAAAAGGAGCACCGATGGAAAAAGCCCAGCGAGGCGCGCTCGCCAAGTTGATCGTCGCCTGGATCGCCACCGTGTTGCTGACACTGATTTTCGTGCCGGCGGGATGGCAGAAGTTTTCCGACCACAGCGGTTGGGCTGTCGCGTTCCGACACTGGGGTTACCCAACCTGGTTCCGCGTCTTGATCGGCGTGATGGAACTGGGCGGCGTCGCGCTGCTTCTCACCGGTCGATGGGCCGTGGCCGGTGCGACGCTGATCGTCCTCGTGATGCTGGGAGGCATGGGGACACACGTCGCCTTCGATGGCGGGCGACACATCACCAGCGAAGTGGTGCCGCTTGTCTTGGCGAGCCTCGTCTTATGGATGCGACTCTGGCGCGCGAGAAACTTCCGGGCGGAGCCGGCGTGAAGTGCTCACCCGGATCTCCGCCCGCCCCACTGGCCGCGGCCGTTATGGAATCTTGTAGAACTCGATCTTGTCCTCCGTGAACCTGGGCACGACGAGGACGTTGCGCTTGGTGTCGATGCCGATATCTGCCGGTCCGGATACGTGCTTCACCAACGCCGACATGGCGCCGTTCTTCAGGACGTGCACCGTGCTATCCGCCCAACTCGTCACGAGGACGCGCCCGTCGGCAAGAACCTCGATGCCATCGTATTGCCCGGGGCCGGCAGCGAGCGTGGCCGCGCTCTTATCACCCGGACGCCACGTCAGAACGTTGTTTCCGCCGAAGGGAGCGATGAGGAAACGGCCGTTGGCCTGATCCCACGTGATTCCGTTTGGCGCGGCGAGAGAATCTGCCTTGATCGAGATCGCGCGACGACCCGTGATCACGAAGACCTGATCGACGCCGGGGTGTGAAACATTGCCCTGAGCATCGAATGAGATTCCCGTATCGGTCACGTATACGGCGCCGTCTCCGCCGACGGCCACGTCATTGAGGAACGTCGCCTTCTGCGGCGAAAGATCGATATCGGCGATCGGCGCGCCCGTCCGGCGGTTGAAGGCGCGAACGTGATCGATGTCGCTCACCCAAAGCGTGTCGCCCACGAGGTACAAACCCTTCGGCGCATCGAGCTTCGCGCCGTTCTTGCCGCCTTCGGCGAGCATTCGCACCGAAGCGGTGCTATCGGCGCGAACCACGGCGATGAAGCCGTTCCCGTCGTGTTGCGACGGATTGCCGTTGATGTTCGAGACGTAGAAGACATCGAGCTCCGGGTCGTACCGCACCGACTCCGGCGTTTTGAGCCCGGTCGTTTCGCCGAGCTTGGGGGCAGATCCATCTGCCGCGACATCACCCTGCTGGGATGTGGCGCGTGTTTTGGTTGTATCGCTTGCCCGACCGTCGGGTTTGGCACAGGCCGCGAGAATCGTGGATGTAGACAACAGCACAGCAAAGCGGCGCATCACACTCTCCGAGACTGAAAAGGACAGTGAACGAACCGCCGAACCCACCCATATCGTTCCCAGGACCGAGCTACGCGGCGACTCGACCGTAGAGTTCAATCCAGGGCGCTCGCTCGGGTCTGTGTGCAACGGCAAGTCGAATCGCCGCTTTCGCGACGCGTTCCTCGACGCGCGCCCAAACGCGAGTCCACTCGTCACCGGTCGGAACGAGCACGTCGCCGCAAACGCGCTCGACGGAGAGCCCGCATTCGCGCAGCAGCCGCCCGAGCGACGCGACCGTGAAACCCCAGCGGTACGGGAACGTCAGCAAGTTGTTCTGCGCCAGAATAGCTCTCGCCGCGCCTCGCTCGAAGCGGTTCGGTGCGTCGAGTCGCGGGCGCCATGTCGCATAGCATTCTCCGTTGGGCACGCGCACGGCGAACAGTCCGGACGGGCTGAGTCGCTGAACTGCGTCGACGACCGTCGCCCGCGGGTCGGCGAGCTGGTCAAAGGTGTTCCAGATCGCGATCGCGTCGAAGGCGCGGTCGCACGGGATGTCGCGAAGCTCCCCGTCGTGAACGGTAAAGCGAAGCGCGCGGGCAAAGTCATTGGTCGCGATGTTGACGTCGACTCCTTCCGCCGCCAAGCCCTCGCCTCGCGCGGCGTCGAGAAAGGCACCGACGTAGCTTCCCACCTCGAGCACACTCCCGCCTCGGCCGAGCGCCGCGCGGAGACGCCGGGCTTGTAGGCGATACGCGGCACGCTGCGTGTCATGGAGGGCGAACATCGTATCGCGCGACGGTCCGCCGTCGGCGTAAATCGATTCGAGCTCGCGTGCCCGCTCGACCGGGTTGCGATAGACGAGCCCACACTCGCGGCACCGCACGAGCCGGAGCGGCGGATCCTGGGAAAACGCGACGCGATCCATCAAGCGCCGGGTTGGCGTGTCCACTTTGAGGCGGCGCGATTGGTACTCCCACAGCAACTCGACCTCGCGACGCAAGTCCTCCTGCTCCCCGAGCACGTCCGAATCCGTATGCCCGCACACGATGCAGTGAGCGAATTCGTATGCTGGGCGGACTGACGACATCGATGCCACGGATCGGATAGCGGTTATTAGCGAGCTACATCACGTTTGACGTAAGATTCGCGCTGACGGTTGGGTGGCCGTTGCACGGTGCGAGCCGAGACCTGCCTGCCGTTCACGTTCAAACGCCGCCTCCGTGCCTTTCCGCGGAAATCCGTGCTGTTGTCCGCGTCTCCCTGACTGGACCAACCCATTCTCGTGGCGTCCCGGGCACTACCTCATCCCTTTTTAGACGCGGATGGACGGCACGGACGAGACGCGGAAACGCACGGAGACGGCGTGACCAGTTGAAGGCTGTGAGACCGTTGCTTTCCTTTAGACTGCCCCTGGCGTTTAGTGCTGCCCCTGTCGTTTAGTACTGCCCCTGTCGTTCGATCCCACCTGGAGGTTCCAGTGCACTCTTCGGCGAAGACATCGGTCGCCCTGCTTTTCTGTTGGACATCCGCCGCGTTCGCCCAGCGCGACTCGCTGACCTTTACCGGACTCCGCTGGCGCGAGGTCGGACCCTTTCGCGGCGGACGTTCCGTGGCGGTGGCCGGCAATCCGTCTCGTGAGAACGAGTTCTGGATGGGCACGACGGGCGGTGGCGTCTTCAAGTCGATCAACGCCGGCCAATCCTGGGCCCCCGTCACGGACAAATATTTTGGGGGAACGATCGGCGCGATCGAGGTCGCTCCGTCGGCGCCGGACGTTGTCTATGTTGGCGGCGGTGAGTACCCGATTCGCGGCAACGTCTCGCACGGCGACGGTCTCTGGAAAACGACCGACGGCGGAAAGACCTGGACCTTCATGGGACTCGGTGAGACTCGCCAGATCTCGGACATCGTCGTCCACCCCACCAATCCCGATCTCGTCTACGTCGCCTCACTCGGCCACGTCTGGGCACCGAATCCCGAGCGCGGTGTCTTCCGGTCGAAGGACGGCGGCAAGACCTGGGAGAAGATCCTGTTCCGCAACGATTCGACCGGTGTCGTCGACCTCGTGATGGATCCGACCAACCCGAATGTGCTCTACGCCGGTCTGTGGCAGGCGGGACGCACGCCCTGGCTGTTGTCATCCGGCGGCGGCGGCAGCGGCATGTTCAAGACGATCGACGGCGGCGATCACTGGACGGAGATCACGCGCAATCCGGGGTTGCCCACCGGCATCTGGGGAAACATCGGCATCACCGTATCGGGCGCGAATCCGAACCGGCTGTGGGCGAACATCGAGGCCGACTCGGGTGGTGTCTTCCGGTCCGACGACGGCGGCACGACCTGGTCTCGCATCAATAACGACCGAAATCTGCGGCAGCGCGCGTGGTACTACACGAAGATCCACGCCGATCCGAAGGACACGAACGTCGTCTACGTGAACAACGTGTCGTTCATGAAGTCCACCGACGGCGGCAAGACCTTCCGTCCGGTGCGCGGGATGCAGCACGGCGACTCGCACGACCTGTGGATCGATCCCAAAAATGCGAGCCGCATGATCGAGGGCGACGACGGCGGCGGCGAGGTGAGCGTCGACGGCGGCCGCACCTGGTCGGACGAGGACTTCGCGACGGCGCAGTTCTACCATGTCATCGCCACGACGCACTTCCCGTATCACATCTGCGGCGCACAGCAGGACAACTCGACGCTGTGTGGACCGAGCCGAGGGTCGTTAGATATCTCTGATTGGGTCGAGGCGGGCGGTGGCGAGTCGGGGTGGATCGCGTCGCGGCAGGACGATCCCGACATCGTCTATGCCGGGAGCTATGGGAACCTGCTGACGCGAAAGGATCTCCGCACCGGGATCGCGGTGAACGTGAATCCCTGGCCCGACAATCCGATGGGCCACCCCGCCGCGGATCCGAAGTACCGCTTCCAGTGGACCTTCCCGATCGTCGTTTCCAAGCACAACCCGAACGTCGTTTACGCCGGCTCGCAGGTCGTTCACAAGACGACCAACGGAGGCAAGAGCTGGACGGTGATCTCGCCCGACCTCACCTATCACGATCCGAAGACGCTCGGCAACTCGGGTGGGCCGATTACGCGCGATCAGACATCGGTCGAGTACTACGCGACAGTGTTCGTGATCGAGGAATCGCCGGTAACGGCGAAGACCATTTGGACGGGGTCGGATGACGGGAAGGTGTTCATCACCCGTGACGGCGGCCTCAAATGGACCGACGTCACGCCGAAGGACATGGAGAAGTTCACGCGGCTCTCCAGCATCGACGCGTCGAAGTTCGGCGAGTGCATCGCGTACGTCGCGGCCAACCGCTTCCAGCTCGACGACAACAAGCCGTACCTCTGGAAGACGAGCGACTGCGGCGCGCACTGGACGCGCATCGACAACGGCATCGCGTCGACCGAGTTCGCGCGCGTCGTGCGCGAGGATCCGAACAAGCGGGGGCTGCTCATCGCCGGCACGGAGCGCGGCGCCTGGTTCTCACCGGACGATGGCGCGCACTGGCAAAGCCTTCGGCTCAATCTGCCGATCGTGCCGGTGCACGATCTCGTCTACAAGGAAGGCGACGTCGTCCTCGCGACGCACGGGCGCAGCTTCTACATCATGGACGACATCTCGACGCTCGAGCAAATGTCGGACGCGGTCGTCGCCAGCAATGCGCATCTCTTCAAGCCGCGCGATCAGTATCGCCTGGCGAGTGGAGGCGGCTTCGGCGGTGGACGCGGCGGCTTCGGCGGCGGCAACCAGCCGATAACGCCGGAGAACGCGCCGATCCGTCCGACGGGTCAGAATCCACCGACTGGCGTCGTTGTTCAATACTGGCTCAAGTCGGGCAGCGAAGACGTCGCGCTCGACTTCCTCGACGCGACCGGCAAGGTGATTCGCAGTTATAGCAGCAAGGCGGATACGGCGGCCGCGGCTCCCGCACCGAATCCCGAGGAAGGGGGCTTCGGTCCGCCGCCGCCGCCTCGCGTCGCGAATCGCCGCGGCGTCAACACGTTCACGTGGAACATGCGCTACCCGGACGCGGCGACTTTTCCGGGCATGATTCTCTGGGCAGCGAACGTCACGGGTCCGCTCGTGCCGCCGGGCACGTACAAGGTGCGACTCAACGTCGCCGGAAAGTCTGTCGCGACGGAGACGTTCAAGATTCTTCCCGATCCGCGCATCAAGGCGACGCTGGCGGACTGGCAGGCTCAGTCGACGCTCGCGCTGCAGATTCGCGATCGTTTCTCCGAGGCGAACGACGCCGTGAAAGACATTCGCCGCGTGAAGGGCGAGGTCGCCGACCGCCAAGGCAAACTGACCGGCGCGCAACAGAGCCAGTTCAAGGCCATCGCAACTGGCTTCGTCACCGGCATCGGCGAGGTCGAAGACTCCGTCTACCAGACGAAGAATCGCAGCGGACAGGATCCGCTCAACTACCCGATTCGTCTCAATAACCGCATCGGCGCGCTGCTCGGCGTCGTGCAGTCGAGCGATGGTCGGCCGACGCAGCAGTCGTACGACGTGTACAAGGTTCTTTCGAGCGAATTGACGAGGGACATGAACAAGCTTCAGAAGCTCATGAACACCGAGCTGCCGAAGCTGAACGCGATTCTCAAGGCCGCCGGCCTGAAGGAGATCGAGGCGAAAGGGCCGGTCATGTAACGCCCAATTCAGCGTCTACTCGCCGGCCGTCGCCGTCACCGCCATCCCCATGGCGTGGTAGCCCTTGTCCACGTAGACGGTGCTGCCGGTGATGGCGCTGGCGAGTGGAGACGACAAAAACGCCGCCGCTCGACCGACTTCGTCCGCCGTCAGCTTCTCGGTCAGCGGCGCGTTCACCGCGACGTACTCCACCATCTTCTCGATGATTCCGATGGCGCTGGCCGCTCGCGACGCCAACGGGCCCGCGGAGATCGTATTCACGCGGCATCCGAAGCGACGACCTGCTTCGTAGGCGAGCGTGCGCGTGTCGCTCTCCAGCGCGGCCTTGGCCGACGACATCCCGCCGCCGTATCCCGGAATCACTCGCTCGCTCGCCATGTATGTGAGCGAGAGGAACGAGCCGCCCGGACGAAGCAGCGGTCCGAGTCGCTGGATCATCGACACCATCGAGTAGGCGCTCGCGCTTACCGCGGCGAGATAGCCTTGCCGGCTCACTTCGAGGAGCGGCTTCTTCACTTCCGGTCCATTGGCGAGTGAGTGCACGACGATGTCTAGCGGCTTGTCGCCGAAATCCGCCGTGAGACGCGACGCGAGCCCGGAAATCGAGCAATCGCCAACGTCCTTATAGCGCTTGTTCGAGCGCACATCCTCCGGCATCTCGTCGTACGTGTCGTAAACGGCGTCGAGCGGATAGATCTTCTCGAACGACAGCAGCTCGCCGGACGTGAGGCGACGCGACTCGTCCATCTTCCCGCGCTCTAAGAGGTTCAAGAAGATGGTGAGCGCCGGCGGCCAGGTCCCGACCGTCACGCTGGCGCCGGCCTCGGCCAGCGCCTTGGCGATCGCGAACCCAAACCCCGCATCGTCGGCGACGCCGGCCACCAGGGCGCGGCGCCCGCTGAGATCGATATTGAGCATGCGGGAGAAGTTAGCCTGCCCCCCCAGAACCCAGGATTCTCGCTTGTTCAGTTCGCCGACAGAGTCGATTATTGCCTCGTGTCTCCCGATCACGAGCCCGGCACGCATCCTGTAGAAGTCGCCCCCGTGTCACTCCCGGCGCGCGATCTCAGATCAAACCGGGGCGGTGTGGATCTGCCCACCGTCCCGGGTCCTTCGTTTGCCCGCGGGCTTTGGCGTATCGCGGCGGCCGACGTGTCGAGCGGGAACCGGGTCACCCTCCTCCGGGACGGTCCGGCCACCTTCGACACAATGCTCGATCTGATCGACTGCGCCAAGGCGAGCATCTCGCTCGAGAGCTACATCTTCCGCTCGGACGACGTCGGCGAGCGTTTCGCCGAACGGCTCGTCGCCGCCGTGGAGCGCGGCGTGGACGTGCGCCTATTGCTCGACTGGATCGGTGCCCGAGGCACGTCGCGGAAGTTCCTCAAGCAACTGAGGCGTGCCGGTGTCGCGATCGCCGTGTTCAATCCGCCCGGCATCCGTGCCTGGTTCGGCCTGGTGCCGCGCGACCACCGGAAACTGCTCGTCGTAGACGGCAGCGTCGGCGTCACCGGAGGCGTCGGCGTCGGCCGCGAATGGACGACCGGTGTGCACAAGCTCCATCGATCGCGTTGGCGGGACACCGCCGTGAAGGTGGAGGGTCCGGCCGCCCACGACATGAACCAGGCGTTCGACCACATGTGGCGTCGCGCCACGGGAAAAGAACGGCGCGGTTCACATCGGTTCCTGCGGCGACCGGCCCGCGGCGCGCACTTGGATCCGGCGACCGACACGCCTGCTCTCGTCGGCATCGTCGAGGGGGAACCGCTACGGCTTCGCGTCTCGCGCGCACTGCAAATTCAGGCGATTTCGGCGCGTCGCTCGATCTGGATCGCCACCGCGTACTTCACGCCCTCGCCCTCCGAGGTCGAAGCGCTCAATGGCGCGGCGCGTGACGGCGTGGACGTCCGCATCCTGTTGCCGAGTCGCAACGACCATCCGTGGGTGTCACTGCTCGCGCGCCGGTACTATCGGCGCTTGCTCACCAACGGCGTGCGCATTTGGGAGTGGCGCGGCGAGATGATGCACGCCAAGACGAGCGTGATCGACGGACGCTGGGTGCGCGTCGGCTCGACCGATTTCAATCCGCTCGGCGTCGCGATCAACTACGAGCTCGACGCGGTCATCGAAGACGCGACGCTCGGCCAAGCGGCCGAGCGCATGTTCCTGGCAGACCTGGAAGAATCACGTGAGATCACGCTCGACAAATAGGTCCTCGGCGCTGAAACGGGCCGTTTGGGTCGGACTCGTGAGTCTGCGCGCATCGAGCGCGTTCGCCCAAGTGGATACCACGTTCCATGCGCCGTCACTGTTCACCTGGCGCGACGGCGTGCTGGCCGCGGGATTCGTCGCCGCAACTATCCTGACACGGCCACTCGACAAACGCGCCGCCATCCTGTTGCAGGATTCGTTGCGGCAGGCCAACTCGATCTACCAGAAAAGCTCGGCGATCGTCCGGAACATCGCGCTTCCCGGCTCGCTGATCATCGGCCCGGCGATGTACGCGGCCGGTCGCCTCACGCATACCGAACGTCTCGCGCAGGTCGGGTTGCATGGCACCGAGGCGCTCGCCGTCGGTTTCGTGACCGGCAGTTTGCTCAAGGATACGTTCGGTCGCGCGCGGCCGTTCGTCGACACGGTGGCGCCCAATCCGGATGACTGGCAACTGTTTCGCGGCTTTCATGCCGGAGAGAGTTATCGCTCGTTTCCGTCGGGCCATTCGACGGCCGCGTTCGCGGCGGCGGCAGCCGTCAGCGCCGAGACGAGCCGCTGGTGGCCGGAGGTCACGTACTTCGGGATCGGGCCAATCTTGTACGGCGGGGCGGCCGCGGTGGGTCTGTCGCGCATGTATAACAACCGTCATTGGGCGAGCGACGTGATCACCGGCGCCATGATCGGGACCTTCGCGGGCACGAAGGTGGTGCGCTATCATCGTACGCATCCCGGCAATCGACTCGACCGATGGCTCTTGAAAGCCGAAGTGACAATCCAGCCATCGAACGGCACTTCGTTCTCCATTCTCCCTGCGTTGGCGCGCTGAGCCGGCGTAGGATCGGCGCGGCGTGAAGCCGGGCATCATCGTGATGTCCGAGCTCCGCGCCGACATGGCGGCGCGTGTGCTCGAGATTCAACGGCGCGTTGACCCCCGCATGGCGGCCGAGCTTCCCCCGCACATCACGATCACCGGCTCGTCCGGCATGGGGCCGATCTCGCCCGACGTGAGCGACGAGAAGCTGCGTGCCGCACTCGAACCGATCGCCGCGACGACGGCGCCATTCACGGTGCGATTGCAGCCGCCGAGGCCCTTCATGCAAAGCACCGTCGTCTCCATGCAGATCGACCCCAACGGCCCAATCCGCGCCCTGCACGAGCGCATCAAGCTGAGCGGCGTCGAGTATGAAGCGGCGCGGTTTACATTCACCCCGCATCTCACGCTGAGCTTCTATCCCGAATTGTCGCGGGATGCGCTTCGAGATCTGCTGCGCGTGCGCTTCGACGAGCTCCTTTCGATCGATTCGATTCAGGCCTACCGGGCGATCGATCTCACGCGGACGAAGAAAATCCTCGATCTACCATTGACCGGCTGATGGATACGTTACACGAAACGCGGAACGCGAGACTCGAGCCACCGAAGATCCTCTCGGCGATCGAGGCGGATGCGTCGCGTGACATCGCGATGAAATTCGTCGAGGTCGCGACCTCCTATTTCGCCGACACGCGGCGTCGCGGCGATCGGGTCTCGACGTCGTCGGCGCCGGCGGAGCTTGCGACGCGGTTCGACGAGCCCTTGCCGCGTGACGCGCGCTCCGTCGACGAAGTGATCGATCGTCTGCGGACGCAAGTGATCCCCGATGCGAACCACCTCTGGCACCCGCGCTACGTCGGTCACCAGATCGCCGGGCCGCTCCCCGCGGCGGTGTGGACCGAGCCGGTCACCGCGGCGCTCAATCAATCGGTCGCCGTGTTCGAGATGTCTCCGGTTGGCACGGTGTTGGAGCATCAAGTGGTCTCGTGGCTATGCGCGCTAGCGGGCTTCCCGCCCGAGAGCGGCGGCACGCTGACGAGCGGTGGCACCGAAGCGACGTTCACCGGGCTCCTTGCCGCGCGCGCCGCCTCGCTTCCCGACGCGTGGATGAACGGCGTAGGCGCGAACCCGCCGGTGCTTCTCTGCGGCGAGCATGCGCACTATGCCGTGACGCGCGCCGGAGCGCAGCTGGGGATCGGCATGCGCAACGTGCTCTCGATTCCGTCGCGCGACTATCGACTCGATCCCGGGGCGCTCGCCGCGCGCGTCGCCGAACTGACGCGTGACGGGCGCCGCGTGATGGCGATCGTCGCCACCGCTGGATCGACGGCCACGGGCTCGTTCGATGATCTCGACGCGATCGCGACGATCTGCGACGAACATGACATCTGGCTTCACGTCGACGCGGCCCATGGCGGATCGGCGCTGCTCTCCAAGACGCATCGCGAACGGTTGCGCGGCATCGAGCGCGTGCGATCTCTCGCCTGGGATCCACACAAGATGATGCTGGTCCCCTCGCAGGCGGGGACGCTCCTCGTGCGTGACGCCCGCGATCTCGACGCCGCCTTCTCGCAGCGCGCGCCGTACCTGTTCAGCGACGCGCACGCCGAGAAATCGTGGGATCAGGGGCCGCGCAGTTTCATGTGCTCGCGTCGCGCCGATGTGCTCAAACTGTGGGTCGCGCTGCAGCGCTACGGCGCGAACGCACTCGGCGAGCTGTACGACTACTTCTGCGCGCTCGCCCGCTACCTGTTCGATGAAATCGCCGAGCGATCGGACTTCGTCGCGCTGCACGAGCCGGAGTGCAACATCCTCTGCTTTCGCTATGTGGGCAGCGGACGATTGAACGACGAGGCGCTCGACGCGCTGAATCGCGAGCTGCGCGAGCGCTACAATCAGTCGGGCGAAGGCTGGATAACGGCGACGAATCTCGGCGCGCGTCGAGTGCTCCGCGTCACGCTGATGAATCCGCGCACGACGACGGGCGACATTCGCGACATCCTCGACGGCCTCGCGCGCATCGGCGCGAAGCTCGAGGCCGGGACGCTATAACGCCTTCTTGATTGCCGCTTCGAGGTCTTGTTTTCCGCCAAGCCCGGTGTACACGACCTTGCCGGCCTTGTTGACCACGACGACGTAGGAAGTCGCCGGCGCGTCATACGCCCCGGATGCGTTGCCCTTCGCATCGAAGAGCTGCACGCCGGGAAGTCCGTGTTTTTCGACGAACGCCTTCACGCGCTCGGGCGTCTCGTTCACCGACACGGCGATGCCGATGAACTTCACCTGACTGCCGTACTTCTTCGCCGCGGCGAGCAGGGTTGGCTCGAGCTCCTTGCAGTTCGGGCACCACGTCGCCCAAAACTCCATCACCACCGCTGTCTTGCCGATGTACTGCGCGAGATCGGCTTCTTTACCGTCGAGAGTAAAGACCTTTGCCGGCGGCGCCGCGCTCCCGATCTCCAACCCGATGTCCTGCGCACGCGCGCTCACCGGCGCGGCCGCAACCAACCCGGCCGCAATGACCCATCTCGGATCTAGGATCCAGGATCTAGGACCTCTCATAGAATCAACTGCCCCATTTTGATGAGGTAGTACTGGGCGACGCCGATCATGACGATCGCAAAGAAGCGCTTCACCCACACCATCCACATGCCGGCACGCGGCAAACGAGCGATCGTCCCGGACCCAACGCCGACGACCACCAACAGCGTGCACATCCCCAACGAAAACACGAACAAATACAGAAAACCGAGGGCAGCACTTTTCGTTGACGCCACCCACGTCAGCACTGCCGCCATCACCGGCGCCGAACAAGGCGCCGCGACGAGGCCCGACAGCGCCCCCATCGCAAACGCCCCGGAGAACCGCCCCGCCTTCCCGGTCGATGCCGCCCACTCGAGTGTACTGGTTGGCACGCGGATCGGGACGACGTCGAGCATCGCCCCCGCCGCCAGCAGCAGTACGTTGGCCATGACGAAGTACAGCCATGGATTGCTACTCACCGATCCGAAGAGCGTTCCACTCATCCCCGCGAACAGGCCCAGGGCGGAGTAAACCAATGCCAGGCCCAGCACGTAGGTAAGCGTTAAGACGACCGGTCGCCAACGGGTCCGGGGTCCGGGACCGGTGGCCCCTTGGGAGACCGTAGTCCCGCCGACGATCGCCGCGGTAATCGGGATCATCGGGTAGATACACGGAGTCAAACTCGTCAGTACGCCGCCCGCGAAGACGGCGGGGATGGCGGCGAGCGGATTCCCGGAAAGGTTAGGAAGAGAGAGGTCCAAGAGCATGCGGAAAAACTATATCAAAACGTGGCTCCTGCTCGGAGTTCCCGTGACTTTCCTCGCGCGGGCCCGGCCGGCAGCGGCCCAGATGGAGATGGACCCCATCGCCTCGAAGCATACGGAGCTTTCACCCGAACGCCGCCCGGCACCGGGCGACAGCGCCCGCGCACTCAAGCTAGCGGGCCAGCTCCGGCTGGCGATCGCGAAGTATAAGGACACCGCGGTGGCCGAGGCGGACGGATACCACATGTTCTTGCCGGGACTCAAGAACCAGAAGGTCTATCACTTCACGAGCAACGCGCGCGGCTTCGAGGCGGCCTTCCACTTCAATCCGTCGAAGCCGACGTCGCTGCTCTATAAGCGCGGCGCCGACGGCAGGCTGGTGCTGATCGGCGCGATGTACACGATGCCGAAGAACGCGTCAGCCGACCGCCTCAATGATCGCGTCCCGCTTAGCATCGCCCGCTGGCACAAGCACGTGAACTGGTGCATGCCGAAGAAGGGGGACGACCTTCGCTGGCTCGAGACGCGGGACGGGCATCCGCTGTTCGGTCCGGAGAGCCCGATCTCGAGCAAGGCCGAGTGCGACGCGGTGCACGGCGTATTCTATCCGAATCTGTTCGGCTGGATGATTCATGCCAACGTGTTCGAGGGAGAGGATCCGGCGACCGTGTGGGGCGGCGACCATCACGAAGGCCATCACATGCCGTAGTCATCCTGAGCGAGCAACGCGAGCGAAGGGCCTACATTCCCAGACAAGTTACCAGTCAAGGACAGTAGGTCCTTCGTCGCTGCGCTCCTCAGGATGACAGCATAGTTGACAAAGTCAACTATCGGCCCGAGACTGGTCTCATGCGCCAACTCGATCACCACGCCGAGGCGGTCCGGGATTTCAACCGCTTCTACACGACGCGCATCGGCGCCCTCGGCGATTCGTACGTGGACAGCGACTTCTCGCTCACTGAAGTCCGGGTCCTCTACGAGCTCGCGCATCGCGACGATCCGGCTGCGTCCGAAATCGCCGCCGCACTCTCGCTCGATCCCGGCTACTTGAGCCGAATGCTCGCGTCCTTTCGGAAACGCGGACTGATCGTCGCGCGCCCCGACGCGAAGGATCGGCGGCATTCACGGTTGCGACTGACCGCGACGGGACGACGCGCATTCGCGCCGCTCGACCAGCGCGCCCGCGACGCGGTCGTCGGTCTGCTCGAGCCCCTCGGCGCCGGCGAACGGGCGCGCATGCTGGACGCGATGAGCACCATTCGTCGAACCCTCGTTGGCACAGACGCCGCCGAGCCGGTCACCCTGCGCGAACACAAGCCCGGCGACATCGGCTGGATTGTCCACCGTCACGGCGCGCTCTACGCCGAGGAGTACGGCTACGACGAGCGCTTCGAGGCGCTCGTCGCCGGGATCGTCGCGCGCTTCGTCCAGAAGCTGGATCGCAAACGCGAACGGTGTTGGATCGCCGAGCGAGCCGGGCAGATCGTCGGAACGATCTTCGTCGTCGCGAAATCGAAGACGACGGCGCAGCTCCGCTTGCTGCTCGTCGAGCCGTCGGCGCGCGGGCTGGGACTCGGCGCGCGGTTGGTAGACGAAGTCGTGCGCTTTTCGCGCGACGCCGGATACAAGCGCATCGATCTCTGGACGCAGAGCGAGCTCACGGCGGCGCGACGGCTTTACGAGGCGGCGGGTTTCAAGCGCATTGCAACCAAACGCCACCGGATGTTCGGGAAGCCGACGATCGCCGAGTCCTGGCGCCTCGAGCTTCGACCGACGCGCTGATGGCCGAGGACACAAGCGCCAAGTCGCCCTACACGGAGCTCTTCTACGACCACGAAGGGCTCCGTCTCCAATCGTATCTCTTCAAGCCGCCGAGCGGCGGACCGTTTCCGCTCGTCATCTACAATCACGGCCTTCGCTTCGGCGACGAGCGCGCGCAGCGGCCATTCTTCTACGTCGCTCGACTGCTCACCGACGCGGGCTACGCCGTACTCGTCCTCGAGCGGCGAGGCTACGGCGCGTCGGACGGCCCGACGTTTCGAGAGGAAGTGCGGGGCGACTACCGCGATCTTTTCGTCGCGCGCGTCGTCGCCGAGACGGGCGACGCCCTCGCCTCAATCGACGCCGTAGAGGGCGACCCGGAGATCGACGCGTCAAAGATCGCGATGATGGGCTGGTCGTTCGGCGCACTCGTTTCCGTCTTCGCGGCGGCGCGAACTGATCGGCTGTTCGCCGTGATCAATCAGGCGGGCGGCTCGCTGAACTTCTTGCGGAGCTCGCCGCTTCGCGACGCGCTCGAGGATGCCGCGCGGCGCTTGAACACGCCGGTTTGCTGTATGGTCGCCAAGAACGACGGCACCGTCGACGGCGCCCGTCGCGTCCACGCCATCCTCGCGTCGCGCGGCGTTCCCGCCGAGCTCAAGATCTACCCCCCTTTCAATCCCAAGCAGCCGATCGACGGAATCGCTCCAGGCCATCTGATTTTTGGAGCCGAAGGCGTCCCGATTTGGGGTGATGACGTCATCCGGTTTCTGTACGATCACTGCCGGAGATAGCCTGGCCGCGGTGTACATTTCGTCGCGCGCCTAACCAAAATTCGCCGCAAGGAGTCTGACCCCTAACGCGGCGAATTGGGCCTGAACCTCATCATTTCCGCTCCTCTCCGACCGACATCAATGGCCCCCCCGACGTTCATCTATGTCATGAAAGACCTGCGCAAGGTCGTCCCGCCCTCGCGGGAGATTTTGCGCGGCATTTGGTTGTCCTTTTACGACGGCGCCAAGATCGGCGTCCTCGGCGCGAACGGAGCAGGCAAGTCGTCGCTCCTTCGCATCATGGCGGGCGTCGATCACGATTTTCAGGGCGAAGCCTGGGCGCGCGAAGGAACGCGCGTCGGATACTTGTCCCAAGAGCCGCAGCTCGATCCCACTCTGGATGTGAAGGGCAACGTCGAGCTGGCGGTGAAAGCGCAGCGCGCGTTGCTCAAGGAATTCGAGGACATCTCGATGGCGTTCGCCGAGCCGATGGAGGACTCTGCGATGGAAAAGCTCCTCGCGCGCCAAGCGCGCGTGCAGGAGCAGATCGACGCACACGACCTGTGGAACCTGGATAACAAGATCGAGGTGGCGATGGACGCGCTGCGGCTGCCGCCGCCCGACGCCGACGTCACCAAGCTCTCGGGTGGTGAGCGACGTCGCGTCGCGCTCTGCCGCGTGCTGCTCGAGGAGCCCGACATGCTCCTCCTCGACGAGCCGACGAACCACCTCGACGCCGAAAGCGTCGCCTGGCTCGAGCGGTATTTGCACGACTTTGCGGGAACAGTCGTCGCCGTCACGCACGACCGCTACTTCCTCGACAACGTCGCCGGCTGGATCCTCGAGCTGGATCGCGGCTACGGCATTCCATACGAGGGGAACTACACCTCCTGGCTCGACCAGAAACGCACGCGTCTCGCGCAGGAAGAGAAAAGCGAATCGGCGCGCCAGCGCACGTTGCAGCGCGAGCTCGACTGGGTCCGCTTGGCGCCGCGCGCGCGACAAGCCAAGAACAAGGCGCGTATCCAGAAGTACGAAGAGATGGCCGCGCAGGAGACGGCCGAAAAAATTTTGCAGCACGAGATCGTGATTCCGCCGCCACCGCGACTCGGCAACGACGTCGTCACGGCGCGCGATCTGAAGAAAGCATTCGGCGACAAGCTGCTCTTCGACGGACTGTCGTTCGACCTGCCGCGCGGCGGCATCGTCGGCATCATCGGTCCGAACGGCGCCGGCAAGACGACGCTGTTCAAGATGATCGTCGATCAAGAGCAGCCTGACGGTGGTTCGCTCAAAGTCGGCGAGACGGTGCAGATCGCCTACACCGACCAGAATCGCACGCTCAATCCCGACGTCACGGCGTGGCAGGAGATCTCCGGCGGCCAGGAGATGATCATGGTCGGGAAGAAAGAGCTCAACAGCCGCGCGTATCTATCGAGCTTCAACTTCAAGGGCACTGATCAACAGAAGAAGGTGGGTCTCCTCTCGGGCGGTGAGCGCAACCGACTGCATCTTGCGAAAACGCTCATGAGCGGCGGCAATCTCCTTTTGCTCGACGAGCCGACGAACGACCTCGACGTCGACACGCTGCGCGCCCTCGAGGACGCGATCGTCGATTTCGCCGGCTGCGCGGTGATCATCTCACACGATCGCTGGTTCCTCGACCGCGTCGCGACGCACATCCTCGCCTTCGAGGGGAACAGCGAGGTGGTGTGGCACGAAGGGAACTACCAGTCGTACGTCGAGGACCTCAAGAAGCGGAAGGGCCCCGACGCCGATCAGCCACATCGCGTGGCGTACAGGAAGCTGGTGCGCGCGTAACGACTCGCGGGTGGACGACCACCCTTCGCGCGGCGCTCGAGGCTCAGCGCCGCGCGAACTTTACCCGCCGTATTCGGCCGTTGGTCACCTCGAAGCCGGTGACACGATTCCCGGCCCGGATGAATTGCACGGTGTAGCCGCCACCGAGGAACGTGTCGGTGAACACCGGGCGGACGATGAAGCCTTTCCCGCTGCCCGTGCGCAGGACGAGCGTCGAATCCTTCGCGTCCACGTGGTAGAGAGCGCCGGCCAGCTCCGCGCTCACGTATTCGCCTGCGTACGGCGCGAGCATCGACGCACTCGGCGAGACGCTCGCATGCCACTCGAACCGCAGCGGATGCTGCGACGGAAAGCGTCGCTCGTAGTTGGCATGCTCGCCCGGCTCGAACTGGATGTCGCCCGGCTGTCCCGGCAGCGCGAAGCGATCCTCGGCAAGCGGAATGAGCGCCGGTCCCGGATCGACGAAGAGTTTTCCGTCGCGCACGATGAGGTGAACCACCTGGAGCGTCGTCGGCTGCAGGTAATAGCCGGCGCGCTTCTCCAGAATGTTGGACGGAAGGGAAACGCCTTGTTGCGAGACCGGCGCCGACGGTTGGAGCGCGCTCCCGAGAAAGACGTCGGCCACACCGCGTGACAGCGCAGTTGTGTTCGCCGTCGCCGTATTGCAGGTGATGGCGATCCCGAGACCCTGATCGGGGAAACGCCCGAGGTACGAGCGATAGCCGGCGTCCGCGCCGTTGTGGTCGACCACACGCGCTCCGCGATACCGCCCCATCGCGAGCCCGAATCCATAGTTGGACGTGTCGCCATTCGTGAGCAGCGTCGGCATCTGCATTCGCGCGTACATCGCGGCATCGCCGATCACGGGCGAATCGAGATTTGCCGTCCACTTGAGCATGTCCCCCACGGTGGTGAAGAGACTCGTCGCGCCGTAGGTGTCATAGTTCGGGATGCTGTTCCTCCACCGCGCACTCCCGCCGTTCTCGAGCGGCACGTACCCCCACGTCCGGCCGGGCACGATCATCGTGTAGTCGTCGTGGAAGTGGGTGTGCGTCATGCCGAGTGGCTTGAAGATTCGCTCGTCCGCAAAGTCTTTGAGCGACTTGCCGCTCACCCGCTTGACGATGACGCCGAGCAGCGTGAAGCCGGTGTTGCTGTACACGTACTCGGCCCCCGGCGCGAAGTTGAGCGCGGTCTGTCGAGGAATGATGTCCATCACGTCTGCTTCGGTGATCCGATCCTCCTCGAACCGGCCGCGCGCCAGCGCGAGAAGCTCCCACTGGTCGCGCAGGCCACTCGTATGCGTCAGCAAATGCCGGATCGTTACAGTCGTTCCGTAGCTCGGGATCTCCGGCAAATACTTTCGGATGTCGTCGTCGATCGAGAGCTTGCCGTCGCGGACGAGCAGCATGATCGCCGCGGCGGTGAACTGTTTCGAGACGGACGCGACGTGGAAGATCGAGCCAGGTGCGATCGGGGTCATCGTCTCGAGGTTGGCCATGCCGTAGCCGCGCGCGAGCACGGGCTGACCGTTGCGACTCACTCCAACCGCGCATCCCGGTCCGTCGTTGCTCCGAAAACCGTCGAATACCCGGTCGACGAGGCGCGCGACGCTGTCGGGAACCTGCGCCGAGGCGAGACGAGCCGAAACCAGAAGCCCAACCAGGGGAAGGGGGAGTAGACGCATGAGGTGTCGTAGAGTGAAGATTGGACAGCCGGTGACGGCCTGCGGTTGGCATGGCGACCGCGGTACGGACTGATCAAACCGGTAAACGCAGCGCGAGGCAAGAGGAGATTCGCACACGATGAACGATCTCGTACGATCGGTCCGCATCGCTCTGCGCGGCTTGGGTCGCACGCCAGGGTTCCTCACGGCGGCGATCGTCATTCTCGGCCTCGGCATCGGAACCGCCGTCGCGGTGTTCACGGTATTCCGCGCCGTTCTCTTCCAAAGGCTTCCAGTCACTAGCGCCGACCGACTGGTCGTGCTCTCGACCTACCGGGACAAGCCCGACAACGAGTTCGGGCTGGTGAAGAGCGATCTCAAGGCGGTGGCGCGCGAGGCGCGCACGATGCGCAAGGTCGGCGGCTACGCGCACTGGGCCACCTCCGAAGGCCCGCTCGTCGACGGCGACCGGACGCTCACGCTCGGTCGCGTCGTCGTGAACGGCACCTTCTTCGACGCACTCGGCGCGCATGCGGCCATCGGACGATTATTGCGCCCGGAGGACGACGTGCCCGGAGCGGCGCCGGTGCTCGTGTTGAGCTACGCCAACTGGCAGCACTGGTTCGGCGGCGACTCGTCGGTCGTCGGACATCATCTGTATGAGCCGTACAGCCAGCTGACGTACACAGTCGTCGGTGTCGCGCCGCCCGGACTCGACTTCCCGAACCGCGCCGGCTACTGGATCCTCTGGCCCGGCACTGAAGGACTCAGCGTGATCGCGGTCGCCCGTCTCAATCCCGGAGCGACGCCGCGAGCCGCTGCCGACGAGTTCGCGGCGATCGTCAAGCGAACACCAGCGCCCGGCACACCGGTGCGGCCGAGTATCACCGGCGCCAAGGTCGTTCCGTTCACGCAGGCAATGCTTGGCGACATTCGGCCGGTGCTCATCGCGCTCAGCGCCGCCGTCGCCCTGCTGCTGGCGATCGCGTGCGTCAACGTCGGCGGACTGTTGCTCTTGCGTGCCTCGGGCCGCGCCCGTGAGTTGGCGATCCGCCGCGCGCTCGGCGCGACGTACGCCGACGTCGCGCGACAACTGTTACTCGAGAGCGGATTGATCGCGCTCGGCGGAGGCGTCGTCGGCTTCCTGAGCGCGGGCTTGCTCGTTCAACTGCTTGTCGCCGCCGCGCCCGCACGGCTACCGCGGCTCGACGTCGTTCAACTGTCTGGCACGCCGCTCTGGATCGGTATCGGCGTGACGATCCTCGCCGTGCTGTTGTTCGGCGTTGTCCCATCGCTCGTCGCCGCGAAAGCGGATGTCGCTTCCGCGCTTCGGCTCGACGCACGCTCCGGCCGGGATTCCGCGTCACGCCGCCGGTTCCGACACACCCTCGTCGCCGCGCAAACGACGCTGGCGCTCGTCATGCTTTCCGGCGCGGCGCTGCTTGCGCGAAGCCTGGCTCGCCTGGAGTCGATCGATCTCGGCTACAAGCCGGACCACCTCACGCAACTGTCGGTGTCTTGGCCGTCGAAGAAGTACGACTCGGTGTCGAAGTACTATCCGCTTGGCGAGGAGATCTTGCGTCGCTGGCGCTCGATTCCTGGCGTCATATCAGTGACGCCGACGCTGATCCCGCCGCTCGTCGGCGACAACGTCTTCCTCAGTCGATTCGACAAGGAAGGCCAATCGGCGTCTGAGATCGCGTCGAATCCGTTCGTCCCGGAGATGTCTGGCGACAAAGACTACTTTCGCACCTTCGGCACGCGACTCGTGAGCGGCCGCGCCTTCACGGATGCTGACAGAGAGAACGCCGCGCCCGTCGCCATCGTGAGCGAGATGGTAGCGAAGCGGATGTGGCCTGGCGAGAACCCGATCGGGAAGCGCGTCCACTATCTGCTTCCGGACAGTATCCCCTGGCGCACCGTGATCGGTGTCGCCGAGGACTCGCACATCCGAACGCTTCGCAGCGCGACGCCGATCGTGTACGTGCCGTGGCGACAGATGGATTTTTGGCAATTTGGATTTGCCATTCGCACGCGCGGCGAGCTCGGCGCGGTGCTGCCGGCGCTGCGCCGCGAGCTCGTACCGATCGATCCGCTCTTCCGGCTCTGGTACGTGCATCCGACGGATGAGCTACTCGCCGGACCGCTCACTCAACCGCGGATCAGCACGTACCTGATGTCGGTGTTCGGTGTCGCCGCGCTACTGCTTGCCGCGATTGGCCTGTATGGATTGATGGCGTCGCTGGTGCGCGAACAAACTCGTGAGATCGGAATTCGCATGGCGCTTGGCGCGGAGCCTGAGCGATTGCGTCGCGAGGTGCTGCTCCACGCTCTCCAGGTGACCGGCGCCGGAGCGATTGTCGGCATCGTCGCCGCTCTCGCCGCGTCGAAACTGCTCTCAGCAATGTTGTTCGAGCTGAGCCCGACCGATCCGGTGGCACTCGCCGGCGCATGTGGCGTGCTCTTCGTCGTGATCATCGTCGCGGCGTACGCGCCGGCGCGTCGCGCGACGAGAGTCGATCCGTCGATCGCGCTGCGGGCGGATTGAGCCAATCGAGCGAGCTAGCGACGTTCTTGCGGGACGCTGTCGAGAAAGGCAAGGAGCGCCGTGTTGAAGCGTTTCGGCTCGTCGAAGTGCACGCCATGTCCACCGCCGGGAATCAACATTTTTTTCGCGTTCGGCATCCAGCGCACGAGCGAATCGGACATGGTTTGCCACGGCTGGGCCTCGCGCTCGCCGGAGATGAAGAGAATGGGAAAGCGCCATGCCTTCACCTCTTCCAGTCTCGCCACCGGGAAAGCTCGGGACGGTGGGCGTGGATCGAGCAGATCACGCCCCGAATAGTCCTTCGAGATTGAATCGAGCCGCGACGTCATCGCCGCGGATCTGTTTGGCCCGGGCCGAAACTGCGGCAGCGCCTCTACCGAACGCATCACGGAATCGATTCCGTACTGGCGCGCGATGGCACCACGCCCTTGCGCCTCGTCGGCGAGCGGTCGTGCGCCGCCGGGATACGGAAATCCCGCAGGCGCCGGTCCGCCGTACAGCACGAGTGCATTCACGCGATCCGGCATTGCCGCGCCGAACCGCTGCGCCACCATGGCGCCGGCGCTGTGGCCGACAAGAATCGCCGATCGAATCCCAAGCGTGTCGAGCAAGGCGCGCACGTCGCCGGGATCGGCGGAGACGTCCATGTCACCCGTCGACTTACCGAATCCACGCCTATCGAACGCGATGACACGGTACCGAGGCGTGAGCGCCGCGATTTGGTCGGTCCATTCGCGAAGGTCGAGCGCCCAGCCGTGAATGAGGACGACAGCGGGTCCTGAGCCGCTCATCGTGAAATGAATGCGCGCGCCCTTCACGTCGAGATACCGATCCTGCGCTCTGATCAACTGCGAAGCGACGGCGACCAAGAGTCCTGCGAGGCGTAACGAGGCTCGCATGGAGGCGCCTCCCCTTATTGGTATCGGCCCGCCGTGGGAGTGGTGAACAGAATCGTGTCGAGTCCAATGCGACGGATCAGTGCCTTGAAGCGCTTGCTCGAGCGGAGCACATCGATTCGTGGCAATATGAGAATCGGCGCGCTCGGCCAGAATTCCTGCGCATCGGTGGCGCGTTCCAGCTCGTCGAGCGCGCGCGCCGTGTCGCGCGCTCCCAGCGCCGCCATCGCCCGCGACGCGTGCCCATAAGCGCGCGATTGGGGATTGCTCTCGATGGTTGATATGATCGTGCGCACCATGGCCTGATCGCCCATTTCGCCGTAGAGGAGAGCAACACCACCCGGCCAGGGAGCCGAACGCAGAACCCCCTGTGGACGCCAGGAGATCTCGGCGAGCCGTCGAGCGCGTTCGCGCTGACCTCGCGCGACGGCAATCTCGGCACCCATGAACGACGCGGGCACGCTCATCGAGTCCAACTCGAGGGCGCGATCGATTTCGGCAAACGCCTCCGTCCGTCGGTTGACCGACAGCAGCAGACGCGCGAGCCAGCCGCCAACAACCGCGGATGTCGGGTCCATTCGCTTGGCGTTCTGCATCTCCACCACCGCGTCGGCCGGACGACCTACGTAGATGAGGTAACGCGCGTAGTGGAAGTGTGCCGTGGGGTCGCTCGGATCCAGCGCGATGGCCCGTCGGAATTCCGAATCTGCCTCGGCCCAGCGCAGGGCGTGCATCGACGCCAGCGCAAGCGCGGTCTGCGCTTCGGCGAGCGTCGAGTCGAGCTGGAGGGCGCGACGCGCGGCGAGCGTCGCCCGGTCGTGTACTTCGGCGTATGTGGTGTCGGCGAAATTGGGGAGCACTTCCAGCGCCGCGGCCAGGCCGGCATGGGCCCGGGCAAACTTCCCGTCGTGCGCCGTCGCCTGTTCGAATAGCTCGACCGCGCGACGCACCGAGCTGCCGCGTGCTCGGAGCAGAGTCTGACCCCGCAAGTACAACTCGTACGCCGTCGTATCCGACGTACCTCGCAACGAGGTCGCGGCAAGCACGGGCCCCGTCAGGTGGAGCACGTGTCGTTGAACCGCCGCGGTGATCGCGTTCGTGATGCTGTCGAGCGTGGCGAGGATGTCGCTCGCGTCGCGCTCGAAGCTGTCGCGCCACAGTTCGCGTCCGTCGTCGGCATTGCTCAATAGCGCGACGACGAGAACCCGGTTCCGCTGCGGCCAGAGCGTCGCCTGAAGGACGTGGCGCACCTGAAGCGCGCGGCCGACCTCTCGCGCGTCCACGTTGCGCCGGTTTCGATATCGATCGACCGAGGTGCGCGTGGCGAGACGGAGGTTCGCCGCGCGGGCCAACGTCGTCGCGACCTGGTCGGTGAGCCCTTCGGCCCAGATGTTCTTCGCCGTGTCGCCGCCGACGTTCACCACTGGAAGAATCGCCAGTGAGCTCGCGTCCGTCGCGGCGTGCGCGGTGCGTGGCCAGACACGAGCGCCAACGACGATCGCGCCTAGCGCAACCACTGCGGCGCCGACGACACCGACGACGCGTTGACGACGCGACATCCGGTTCACGAGCCGGCGCACACCGGTCGTGGCTGCCGTCGAGCTGTCCAGTGCGCGTAGTATTTCGTGCGCCGATATCGGCCGCCGCGCCGGATCCTTCTCGAGGCATTGCGTGACGAGCCGCGCGAGACTCGCCGGGCAGTCGGGGCGGAGTGTCTCTACTGACGCGGGACGTTCGCTCAGGTGCGCCGCGAACAGCTGATGCGCCGCACGTCCGGCGAACGGCGACCGTCCGCTGAGGATCTCGTACGCAAGACACCCGAACGAGTAAAGGTCGGCCCGATGGTCGATCGTCGGGTCCGACGAGATCTGCTCCGGCGACATGTACGCCGGAGTGCCGATCGCCATTCCGGCCACCGTGTACGTGGTGGTCGGCGCGCGTCCGATATCGGTATCGGTCTGCGCGGCGCTGATCGCCTTCGCGATGCCGAAGTCCGTAACGACTGCTGCCTCGCCGGAGAGCAGGACGTTCTCCGGTTTGATATCGCGGTGCACGACCCCGTTGTCATGCGCGTAGGCGAGCGCTCGCGCCACATCGCGAAGGACGCCCACGGCGGCGGGAATCTCGAGTCGCCCGTCGCGCGTCAGCCGGTCGCGTAACGACAGTCCCGCGACGAACGGCATGACGTAGTACGGAAGCTCGTCGGCTTCTCCCGCCGTCAGCACGGGGACGATGTTGGCCTGTTGCAGCGCGGCGGCCAACCGGATCTCGCGCGTGAATCGCTGGGCCGACAGTCCGGCTGCCAGATCGGGCGAGAGCACCTTGATGACGACGCGCCTCGCCAGCGCCGACTCGGTCGCGAGAAAGACACGCGACATTCCACCGCCCTCGAGCTCTCGCTCGAGGAGGTACGCGCTGCCCAGCGTCTCGTGCAGCCGCTCGCGAAGATCCATCGACCGGGCCGGTGGGAGTCGTGCGATGGCGCTAATGTAGCGCCGATCGAGCGCCGCGCGACAGAAAGGCTACCGACCGGTATGCACCCGCAACGCCGAGGAAGAACCGCCGCTTTTTTTTGCAAGCTGTGGGCGGGCGCGGAATGGCGACAGCGCCCGCCGCGTCAGATCTCTCGCCGCTTCGCGAACCCGATGATTTGATCCGCCGCGCGGAAGGCGAGCGCCTGGATCGTCATCGTCGGCTGACCACGGCCGCCGGTCACGAAGCTCGATCCATCGACGACGAACAGATTCTTCACGTCGTGCGCGCGATTGTTCTTGTCGACGACCGACGTCTTTGGATCGTTCCCCATGCGGCACGTTCCGAGGAGATGCACGCTGAATTCCGCGCTGGTCACCGGAGCCTGCCATGAACGGACCGCGCCGGCGGCATCCACGAGCTCCTTCGCGCGATCGCTGAAGTACTTGTAGAGCTTGAGATCCTGAGGGTGTTCCTGAAAGGTCATGCGAATCGCCGGCACGCCCCAATCGTCCTTCAGCTCCGGGTCGAGCGAGATGTTGTTCGTCGCCAGCGGGAGGGACGTCGTATGTCCATACGCGAGGATCGTGCGGGTGTATTGCTTGTGTAGTTCGCGCTTGAACGCACTTCCCCATTTTGGCGTATCGGGGTGCAGCCCCCCGAAGGCGAAACCGATCGGTGTGTCGGTGGACCGGAAGTCGAAGCCCCCGCCCCCGATCAGCCCGAGCTTCGGATCCAGCTCGTACAAGTCCCAGACGACGCGCGTAGCGACGATTCCCTTGTAGCCGTTGACCTCGTGCTCGAATTGCCCGCTCGCGAAACCGCCGCCGTTGAACATCAAATGCTGGCCGACGACACCGCTCGAGTTGGCGAGGCCGTTCGGAAAAAGATTGGACTTCGAGTTGAGCAGGAGCCGCGGCGTCTCCGCGCCGTTCGCGCAGACGACGACCGCTTTCGCGCGCTGGTACACCTCTTTCTTGGCCGCGTCGAAGTACTTCACGCCCGTCACGCGGCCGCGCGCGTCGGTCTCGACCTTCCGCACATACGATTCCGGTCGAATCTCGCATCGGCCCGTCGCCACCGCTTTGGGAATCACCGTGACGAGGGAGCTCGATTTCGCGCGCACCTCGCAGCCGAAGCCGATACAGAAGCCACACTGCACGCACGCCGATCGCCCGTTGAATTGCTTCGACGCGATGGCCATCGGCGCGGGGAAAGCCGTCCAACCGAGCTTTCTCGCGCCGCGCTCGAGCAGAACGCCGGTGGACTTCGGCGGATGCGGCGGCATGGGGTACGGCCGCGAACGCGGCGGGTCGAACGGGCCGGGCGCGCCGGCGACACCAACCTCCCAATCGACCTTCGTGTAATACGGCTCGAGGTCCTGATAAGTGATCGGCCAGTCGGCAAACCCGGTTCCGGCCAGCGTGCCTTTGACGCTCGCTTCTTTGAAGTCGATCTCGCGAAAGCGCCAAAAATTCGCCGAGAAGTGAACGCTCGTGCCGCCGACGCCGCGCCCGTAGCCGACGCACGGCTGCCGTTTGGCCTTCTCTTTTTCTGTTTTGCGGAACGTGTTCGGCGACTTGTCGAAATCGTTCGTCAGCAAGCCTTGTTGATTGATGACGATCTCGTCGTGGGTGAACTCCCGCTCGGTGCGCCATGGGCCCTGCTCGAGCACGACGACGCGAAACCCGGCGGTCGAGAGCTCTTTGGCGACCACGCCCCCTGCCGCGCCCGATCCGACGACGACGAAGTCGACTTCGTCCTCGGGTTTGTATTTGATCGTCGTCGTCTGCAGCGGCGCGAGTGGAAGATGACTGTGATCAGACATTGCGGTCGTACCAGCCGAAGGGGGCGGCCCACGAAAACTTGTCGTCGAAATCGATCAGCTTCCAACCGGACTTGTTCGCGTTGCCGCCGTACTTCGGATCGGCGAACATCCCGACGATCGTCATGCCGCGCAGATCCCCGAAGCGCGAGCCTTTCGTCTTCTCCATCGTCGTGACGACGGCGTCCTGCTCCACCGGCGTCAGCGCCGCGAAGGACTTCGCGCCCTTGTGCTTCTCCGCCGCGAGGCGCCGGAGCTCGGCGACCAGTTTGTTCACGTCGTCCTTTTGGTTCTTCGCCCAACCGGCGAGCGACTCGTCAATGAAGCGAACGACATTCGCCTCATGAGCTCCCGGTGTGCCGTCGCTCGGAATGATGCGCGACGTCGCGGCGTCGAGATCGGCCGCCTGATCGGCGGTGAGAACCTTGAATGGCGCCTGGGCCTTGGCGGCCGCGGCGGCTCGCGCGCCGGCGGCGAGAACGTCGCGCGCCTCCGCGGTGAGCCACACCGCCGCGGCGCCGGTTCCCAACGCGGCGACGAAGTTGCGTCGTGAGAGATTCGACACGGCCCAGACCAACCGGTTGAGGGTCGGGCCAACTTAGCACCCGGCGCCGAACCGCGCACTAGCCGCGGTGTCTACTCCTCGCGAAGCGCCGCGACGGGATCGAGGCCGGCCGCCCGCCAAGCAGGCTTGGCCGCCGCGAAGAGCCCGACGACGAGCAGCAGTCCGCCCGACATGAGCAGTGTCCGCGCGTCCGTCGGTGTCAATCCGTACAGGAAGCTCGAGATCAGCCGCGTCGTCACCAGCGCCAGCGCCAGACCGAGCGACACACCGACGACGACCAGTCGACCGACTTCGCCGAGCACCATACGCACGACTCGCGATCGCGCCGCGCCAAGCGCGATCCGAACGCCGATCTCGTTACGTCGGCGCGCGACGCTGTACGCCATGATGCCGTACAAACCGATGATCGCGAGCAGAAGCGCGAGACCGCCGAAGAAGCCCGACAACGTCGCCACGGTACGCGTCATCGTCAGCGATTCCGACAACTGCTGCTCGAGAGGAATAAAGTCGAGCGAGATGCGGGGGTTGATCTCGGCGAACGCGCGCTTGATTGGCGGAATCAACGCCGCGGCTGCCCCGTCGGTTCGAATCTCGAGATTGGTGAACGGTCCGAGTGTCGTGTCCTGTCGCGATGGGTAATACACGACGGGCGCTGTCTTTTCGCGCAGCGATTGATACTTGGTGTCGCCAACAACGCCGATGATTCGAATTGGCTGTCCGAGTCCGGTCGGCCCCTCCTCGAGACGGAAGGTTTTTCCAATCGGTGCTTCGTCCTTGAAGAACTTCCTGGCCATCGTGCGGCTGACGAGCGCGACACGCGGTGTGCCCGGGCGGTCCTCTGCATTGAAGTCGCGGCCGGCCACGAGCGGGATGCCCATCGTCGCGAAATACCGGTCGCTGACCGCGTTCGTCCACGCGACGGCGTCCTCGATCGAGCTGGGCGTAAAGCCTTCGACATGCATCACGTCGTTCCACGTCCCCGGCCCGATGGGAGTCACTTGCGACGAGCTCGCGGCCCGCACGCCGGGAATCGCCCGGAGGCGATCGAGCAGCTCGTTGTACGTCGCGCCGCGCCGTGCCGCCGGCAGCTGCGCGGCGCGCATGTCGACGTTCACGAGGAGAATGTGGTCGCGCTGAAATCCGGTGTCGACGTTCACGAGCTTGCGCCAACTGCCGAGCAGAAGTCCCGCCGCCGCGACGAGGACGAGCGACAGCGCGATCTGTCCGACGACCAGCGTCTTGCCGATCGACAGTCTCGAGTGTCCCTCGATCGTGCCGCGGCCGTGGGCTCGCATTGCCGCGTGCGGATCGACGCGCCCCGCGCGCCACACGGGGGCGAGGCCAAAGAGCAGTCCGGTCAGCAACGCGACGGCGACCGTGAACGCGAGAATGCGCGGATCGATCGACAGATCGAGCGACACCACGCGATTGGTTCGAGCCAGCATACCGACGAGAAGCCGGCTGCCCCATGCGGCGAAGAGAATCCCAACGACGGCGCCCGCTCCGGAAAGGAGGAGACTCTCCGTAATGAGCTGTCCGGCGAGTCGGCGCCGGCCCGCGCCGAGGGCGAGGCGCACCGCCATCTCGCGTTGCCGCGCCGTGGCGCGCGCCAACAACAGGTTAGCAACGTTAGCACATGAGATGAGCAACACGATCCCGGCGATCGACATGAGGACATACAGCGCCTTGCTGTACATCCGTCGCACGTCGGAGAAGCCGCGCGGCGCTGGTTCCACGCCGAATTTGGCGCGGACGTACTCCGCCCTGCTCTTCGGTGTCCAGTGCTGCGGTATTGTCACCTCGAGGATCGCCGGACCGAGCGCGCCAAGACGCGAGCGGAGCTGCTCGGACGCTACGCCGTACTTGGGGCGTCCGATGATTTCGAGAAACCAACTGCCGCGGTGATCGAGCTGGCTGTTCGCGCCGCGGATGATCGCTTCCGTGCACAGCGGAACGTAGAGCGACGAGAAGCGCCCAACCTCGAGCCCCGGGAAGCGCGGCTCGACTACGCCGATGATCTGGAACGGATGCCCGTCGAGTGAGAGTTTCCGGCCGATCACGCGTTCGTCGCCGGCGAACTCGCTCTGAAAGAACGCGTGGCTCAGCATCACGACGCCAGCGCATCCGCGCTGATCGTCCTCACGGACGATCGGCCGGCCGACGGCCGTGCGGACGCCGAGGGTCTTGAAGTAGTCGCCGCTGATCCAGCTCGCGTTGACGCGTCGCACTTCGCCGCCGTCGGCGAGATTGAACTCCGCTTCGCCGTGCGCGAGGATGCCGTCGAACATGTCCTGCCGGTCCCGGATCTGCTCCCAGAGCGGGTTGGTGAACAGGTTGACCCCGTCGCGCGTCACACCCACCAGTTCCTCGGGGTGACTGACGGGAAGAGATTTGAGCACCACTGCGTCGATGAGCGTGAAGATCGCCGTGTTCGCGCCGATGCCGAGGGCGAGCGAGAGGATCGCCACGAGCACGAAGCCCGGCGCGGAGCGGAATCCGCGGAGTGCGTAGCGAAGATCACCGGCGAGTGCGTCGAGCCACGATGCGAGGTCGCGCTCGCGCGTCCGTTCCTTGAGAAGACCGTAGTTTCCGAAGCGTCGCCGTGCCTCGCGCCGTGCGTCCTCGGGTCGCATGCCCGACGCCGTGAGGTCGTCGACGCGTTCGGCGAGATGAAACGACATCTCCCGATCGATGTCGCGCGACAGGGAGTTCGAGCGGAAGACATTGCGAACGCGAGCGAGCCAGGACATGACGGACTCTCCCGTTGATTACGCGTAGCGCAGGACGCGCGTGACACCGTCGCGCAGTCTCGCCCAGCTCTCTTCCTCGAGCGCGAGCTGCTTTCGTCCGCTGGCCGTGATCACGTAGAAACGCGCCTCACGATTCTTTTCCGTCGTCCCCCACTCGGCGCGAAGCCAGCCGTCTTGCTCCATGCGGTGGAGTGCCGGGTAGAGCGATCCTTCTTCGACCCGAAGCAGATCGCCCGACGCCTGCTGGATGTGCGACGTGATCGCGTACCCGTGCATCCGCCCGCTGGCACCGAGGGTTTTGAGCACGAGGAGGGCGAGCGTGCCCTGGAGGATGTCGTTCTTCTTTTTGGTCACATGCCTAACTAGCTATACCTAACTAGCTATGTCAAGTCGGGCGGGACGCGGACAAACGCGGACACGACGCGGGCTGGCCGAAGGCAAATTTCGCTTGCGACGGAGCCGGGATTTCGTGGGGACAACCGCTCGCGCCGCTCCTCGTGCTTTCCTGAGGTCTTTTCCACAAACCTCGGCTCATGGTGCGGCGCTGCCGAATCGGCGCCCGCGTCGTGTCCGCGCCGTGTCCCGCGCTAGCCCGCGTGTCAAATCATTAGGACCTCTCCTCAACCGTGAGCGGTGAGGTGCCAAACGAAGCTGACCCGATAGCTCGGGCCGCCACCGTGCAACTACAGGTGGCAACTCTCGCCAACAGATGGTGTAGGAAGTCGAGCGACTGACGTCGCGCGAGACGGCGGACATTTCCTTCCGCGCCGCCGGCAAATTCAACACTACGTGAGGGTCTCGACCACGCTCGGGTGTCTCTCGCCGAGGGGATTCATCATGTCCAAGAACGCGAACATCCACGACGAGTGCGAGCAGTTCGACTGCGCGATTCCGAGCAGCCGGCGCCAATTTCTGCGCGACAGCTTCTTGAGCGTCGCCGGTGCAATGATGGCGGTCGGGATGGCGAAGAATGCCGCGCTCGCCATGCCGCTCGAGTTTACCGGAGCCAAGCGCTCGTCCGGCAGCATGCGGAGTTACGCTGTGCCCGCCACGGACGGCGCGCAGATCGATAGGGACAACGACGTCATCCTCGTGCGATGGCAGAACGCCGTGTACGCGTTCGCGCTGTCCTGTCCGCATCAGAATACCGCGCTGAAGTGGGACGAGCGCGACCACGCGTTCCAGTGTCCCAAGCATCACTCGAAGTTCCAGCCGGACGGCGCTTACATCGCGGGTAGCGGACGCGCCACGCGCAACATGGATCGGTACGCGATTCAGATGCAGCCGACCGGCGTGACCGTCGATCTCGACAAGGTCTTCCAGGAAGATTCCGACGGCCCACAGTGGACGGCCGCGGTCATCCACCTCGACGGAAAGGTCTCAGCGAATTCCAAGAGCTGAGATCAGCCCGATCACCACCCCGAGGAGCGCGAGGAGCGAGCCCACCGCGGCGATCGCGACTCGCGCTCCGACGCGTTTGACCGCCGCGAAATCCACGGAAAGGCCGAGAGCCGCCATCGCCGCGATGGTCAGCCACTGCGCCGAAACGCGCGCCGTGGAGATCGCGAATTCGGGAAGCCAGCCCATGCTTCGCACGACGGCCAGGAGCACGAAGCCGACGACGAACCACGGCAGCAACGCCGTCGCGCGTGTCGTCGACGTCGCGCCTCGACTGCGGCGCAGCGAAAGAAAGACCACCACCGGGCCGAGCATCAGCACGCGCGCCAGCTTGACGACGGTCGCCACCTGACCGCTGATCACGCTCACCGCGAACGCCGCCGCGAGCACCTGCGGCACGGCGTACACCGTCAGTCCGGCGAGCACGCCATACTGATAGTCTGAGTAGCCGAGCGGCCGCGCGAGCAGCGGCAACGTGAGCACGACGGTGACGCCGAGGACCGCCGTGAGCGCGATCGACGCCGCGACGTCCTCGCGATCGGCGCCGATGACCGGGGCGACTGCCGCGATCGCCGAGTTGCCGCAAATCGCGTTGCCGCACGAGACGAGGAGCGCAAGCTTAGGCGGCAGGCCCGCCGCGCGACCGATGCCGAACCCCACGATCAGCGCGACGACTACCGCCGCCGCGATTCCGAGCGCGAGCGTGGGGCCGGACGCGAACAGCTTCGGCGCGTCGAGGGTCGCGCCAAGTAGGAAGACCGCGACCTCGAGAACCTCCTTTCCGACGAACCTCACGCCCGGTTCGCGGTCCGCACGCATCCCGACCACGCTGCGCACGAGCATCCCGACGATGATCGCCAGGACGAGGGGCTCGACGACCGGTCGGCCCAGCCAGGTGCTCTGGAGCCAGCCTCCCAGGACAGCAACGACCGAAACGAGAATCGACGCGGCGATGCCGGGAAGGAGCTTGGCGCCGCCGGTAAGCCTCGAGGTGATGGGGATTGCGGTCACCACGGACGGTACGCATTGCGGATATCATGAGTCCAGTACATTGTTTTCATCGGATCATAACTTTGAGTTATGAAGATGAACCTCCACCACCTCCGGCTCTTCGCCGCAGTCGTCGAACAGGGCGGATTCACCAACGCCGCCCGCACTCTTCGACTGAGCCAGCCTGCTATCTCCAAGTCTCTCAATGAATTAGAAAGACAACTCCACGTCTCACTCCTCGAGCGCGGCGCACGCGGCGTCAGACTCACCGAGGCCGGAAGAGCGCTCTACGGGCGCGCCCGCGAGCTTTTCGGGGTCGAACGAGTGGCCGAACGCGAGCTCCGAGAGCTCCGAGGGCTCAAACGAGGAACGCTTCGCGTGGCGGCCAGTACCACAATCGCCACGTACATGCTTCCGCCCGTGCTCGGGCGCTTCCATATGCGGCATCCGTCAGTCCGGATCCGCGCCACCAGCTCCAACACGCGCTCGGTACTCCGCCTCCTCCTCGAATCCCGCACCGACGTGGCGTTGGTAGAGGGTCCCATTTCGCACGACGCGGTCGAGGTCATACCGTGGCGCGAGGACGAGCTCGTAGTCATCGCCCATCCTGATCATCCGCTGGCCCTGGCTCCCCAGTCCAACGTCGGTGTCGAGCACCTGATGCGAGAAACGGTTCTAGTTCGCGAGCCAGGATCCGGTACGCGAGAGGTCGCCGAACGGGCCCTCGCGCTCCACGGCGTGCGGCTCAGGCGCACGATGCGACTCGGCGGAACGGAAGCAATCAAGCAGGGGGTCGCCGCCGGCCTGGGCGTGGCGATTGTATCGCGGGCCGCCGCGGCCGATCAGATCACTCTGGGCCGCATCGTCGTCGTCCCGGTCCGGGGACTGCAGATTCGTCGTGCACTGACGCAGCTCAAGCTTCGTCATCGATCGGATTCGACGGCGGCTCGGGAGCTTCGCTTGCTGCTCGACGAGGAGCGTGGCTCGAGCGTCGGCGATGCCTCGGGTGACACCGGCGCGCCGCGAACCAGCACCTAGACACCTAGATTTGAGAACCACTGCAATGACGATGAACGTCCTGCGCCGAGCGGCGAGCGTCACCGCTACTATATGGTTGGCCACCCTCGACGCGTGTCGGGGCGCGCCGCCACCGCCGCCCACGCCGCCCCCCGTGCTCAGCGCGCACGGCGCCGCCGCGTTGCGATGGGTCAACGCGAACACCGGTGGATTCACGCTCATCGATTCGATGAACCTGGATCGCGATCGGCGAGCGCTCGCGCCCCTCGTGAACGGCGCGCGTGTCCTCGGCCTCAGCGAGCTCACCGAGGGCACGGACGAGTTTCCGGACATTGTTCGACGAACGCTCTTTGCGCTCGCCGACTCCGGCTTTCGCGGCGTCGCCATCCAGGGCCCGATGCCTGAAGCGCTCGAGCTGAATCGCTGGGTTCAAACGTCGCAGGGCGATCCACGGCGCATCATGCGCGCGCTCGGCTCATGGAGATGGGACACGCGCGAGATGTGGGCGTTCATGCTCGCGATGCGCACGTGGAACGAGGCGCACAAGGATCGGCCGCTCGGCTTTTACGCATTCGAGATCCCGACGGCCGCGCGCGCCGTTCAGGTTGCGACGAGCCTTCCAGATTCGGTCGCCGGTGTCGCGCTGAATCAGTGGCTCAAGCGGACCTACGCCTGCGTCGCGACGAACGAGGCCGCGCAGTGGGGGCGAGAAGGTCGCGCCGCGGACAGTTCCTTCTGGAATGCCTGCGGCCCCGCGACCGCCGCCGCTCTCGACAGCATCGCGTCGCTGCGATCGCGCTACGCAACCACGGCGCCGGTGATGCCGCAGATCGCGTTCGCCGAATCGATGGCGCGGTTGATTCGCCATCACGTCAACGTTGGACTGCGTCATCTGTCGAGACATGAGGCGAACGCCGCGCACGTCCTATATGTGCTCGACGAGCTCGGGCCGGGCGCGAAGCTTCTCGTCTGGGGCGGTGATGTCGAGATGGGTCGTCTCAGCGACGGCAAGATCGTGCAAACCGGCGTTCCGCTCGGGGAAAAATTGGGAGACAAGTATCGTGCGGCCGCGTTCGCCATCGGTGGCGGCACGATTCGCGCTCGTGTCCCCTCGACCGGCCGCGGCGGGGGCGGGGGGGGCGGAGAGCCCGGCTTCTCGAACACTCGCGTAGCGGTTCCGGGCCCGGAATCGTATGAAGATGTGTTGATGCGCGCGAACAATCCGATCTTCTGGCTCGACATGCGCGGCTTGCCAAGCGACTCCGCGGGCACGTGGCTCCGCGGGCCGCGCCAGATGCGTCTCATCTCGGATCTCTACTCACCCTTGGTACCGACGGCGTTCGAAACGAGCGTGGAATTCCCGAAGAATTACGACGCGATCGTCTTCGCGCGCACCGTGACGCCGGCGCACCCGTAATCACGTCGAATGTTCGTCTCGGACTTCGCCATTCGACGGCCGATCGTCACCGTGGTAACGATGATCGCGCTCGTCGTCTTCGGCCTGGCGTCGCTCGCCCGGCTCGACACGGACGAATTTCCCGACATCGACGCGCCGATCGTGTTCGTGGCGATCGCATATCCGGGCGCGGCGCCCGACGTGGTCGAACGCGAGGTGGTCAATCGCGTCGAAGACAAGATCTCCGGCATCAGCGGCGTCGATAAGATCAACTCGACGTCGACCGACGGCTTTGCGCAGATCATCGTACAATTCGTGTTCTCGAAAGCGGTCGAGCAGGCGACGCAGGATATTCGCGACGCGATCTCGGCGGTTCGCGCGCAGCTGCCCGCCGAGATCCTCGAACCGCTCATTCAGCGTTTCGATCCGAATCAGCTGCCGATCGTCTCGCTGGCGATCACATCGACCGTGCTCACGCCGCCGCAGCTCACGCAAATCGCCGAGCAGACCGTCGCCGGTGAGCTGCGGGCGATCGCCGGAGTGGCGCAGGTCAATGTCGTCGGCGGCGACAGCGCGCAGCTCAACGTCAACGTTCGGCCGAACGATCTCGCCGCGGTCGGTGTCGGCATCGATCAGGTCGTAACGGCCCTTCGATCGCAGAATCTCGCCGCGCCCGTCGGCAACGTGAACAGCCCGCTCGAGCAGCGATCGATACGCCTCGAGGGGCGACTCGAGCGGCCCGAGGACTTCAACGCGCTGGTCGTCTCGCAGCGCAACGGACAGCTGATCACGCTCGGCCAGGTCGCCACCATCGAGGCAGGCGCCGCCGAGCCGAAGTCCTCGGCGCTGTACAGCGGAAAGCAGGCGATCGGGCTCGACATCGTGAAGTCGCGGGAATACAGCACGACGGCCGTCGCCGACCGCGTGCGGGCACGCATCGAGCTCTTGAAGAAAATGCTTCCCGCCGGCGCGACGATCGAAGTCGTGCGCGACGCCGGCGATCGCGTGCGCCGGTCGGTGCGGAACGTCGAAGAGGCGCTCGTCGAGGGGGCCCTGCTCACGGTGCTCGTCGTCTTTCTTTTCCTGAACTCCTGGCGATCCACGGTCATCACGGGACTGGCGCTGCCGGTCTCCGTGCTCGCGTCGTTCGTGCCCCTATGGCTATTCGGCTTCACGCTGAACACGATGTCGCTGTTAGGCCTGTCGCTGGCGATCGGCATTCTCATCGACGACGCCATCGTCGTGCGCGAGAATATCGTGCGGCACGTGGAGCTCGGGGCGGACCACATGCAAGCCGCTCACGAAGGTACCGACGAGATCGGGCTTGCCGTGGCGGCAACCACGTTCTCGATCGTCGCCGTCTTCGTGCCTGTCGGGTTCATGCCGGGCATCGCGGGGCAGTGGTTCAAGCCGTTCGCCCTCACGATCGCCGCGGCGGTGCTGGTGTCACTGTTCGTTTCGTTCTCGCTCGACCCGATGTTGTCGGCGTACTGGCCGGACCCACAGCTCGAAGGACACGAACGGCGCAACCCGATCGCGCGCGCGCTCGACCGCTTCAACAAGTGGTTCGACCGCCAGGCCGAGCGTTACAAAACGGTCATTGCGTGGGCGCTCGACCACCGGTGGACGATGATTGGGCTCGCCGCGGCTTCGTTCTTCGGCGCGATCGCCCTGCAAGTCGTCGCCGGCGGCTTCGCGTTCGTGCCGGTGAGCGATCAAAGCGAATTGAACATCGCCATTCAAACGCCGCCCGGCTCGAGCCTCGAGTATACGACGCTCAAAGCCGAGGAGATTGCTCGCCTGATTCGCGGCCACAAGGAAGTTCGCTACACCTACACGACGGTGGGGAGCACCACGGGCGCGTCGACGTTCGACAACGCAAGCATCTATGTCCGGCTCGTGGCGAAGAAGGACCGGTCGATCAGCCAGGACGCGCTCGGACAGGTTATTCGGCAGGAGATGCGCGCGATCGGCGGGGCGACGACGTTCACCTATGCTTCGGGCTTCGGCGGCGCGCAGAAGCAGCTGCAGCTCCAGCTCCAGGGGCCCGATCAGAATGTTCTCAACACCTACGCCGAGCAAGTGCGACAGATCGTGGCGTCGACGCCGGGCGCGGTGGACGTCGGCCTTTCGACGAAGGGACAGAAGCCGGAGTTCAACGTTCGCGTGAATCGCGGTCTTGCGGGGACGCTCGGCGTCAGCCTCGGGCAGCTCGCGACGTCGTTGCGCTTCGCGTTTGCCGGTGTCGACGCGGGCACGTGGGTCGATCCGGCCGGCATCTCGCGCTACGTCCACGTTCGCCTGGTCCCCGAATCGCGCGAGAACGCGGCCGACCTCGGCCAACTCCCGGTGATCGTCGCGTCGGCGACGCCCGGAGGTCCGCCGGCGTTCGTCCCGCTACGGCAGGTCGCCGAGATCACGCCGAGCAGCGGTCCCTCGCAGATCGATCATTTTCAGCGCGAGCGCGTCGTGACGATCGGCGCGAACGTCGAAGGGGCGTCGCTCGGCGAAGTGTCGCGCGCCGTGCTGTCGAACGTCGGCAAGTTGCAGCTCCCGGCGGGATATCACATCTCGACCGCGGGCGAGACGCAGAGTCAGAACGAAGTCTTCGGCAACATCTTCATCGCGCTCGGCGTGGCGGTGATGTTGATGTACCTCATCCTCGTCGTGCAGTTCGGCTCGTTCCTCGACCCGCTGGCGATCCTGATCTCGCTGCCGCTGTCGTTGATTGGCGTCGTGCTCGCGCTGATCGTGACGCGCGATACGCTGAACCTCATGAGCCTGATCGGCGTGATCCTGCTCATGGGCATCGTGGCGAAGAACGCGATCCTGCTGATCGATTTCGCGAAGTGGGCGCACACCGGCAAAGGGCTCGAGCGGCGCGAAGCGCTGATCGAGGCGGGGCGCATTCGTCTCCGCCCGATCCTTATGACCACACTCGCGCTGATCGCGGGCATGCTTCCGGTTGCGCTCGGACTCGGTGAAGGCGCCGACTTCCGCGCGCCGCTCGGCCGGGCCGTGATCGGCGGCGTGATCACTTCTACCGTCCTGACGCTGATCGTGATTCCGACGGTGTACGAGATCTTGGATGAGTGGCGTGAATGGCTCTCGGCGCGATTCAAGCGTGTGCCGGTTGTTGCGCCTGTGCCGGAGCCGGGCGACTAAGTCTTCCGCCGCGATCGCGTAGATCTCGACCACGCTGGCGCTGTCAGACCGTGGACGGTTGGTACAATTGGATACGGACAACCGACGGATTGAACGGGCTACCTACAGGATTACCTACTTGTAATGGGGACTGTGGCGAGATGGTCTCATTCGCCTTGCCACATTCAATGCAGTCAATCCTAGTTGTCGGTTGAATCCCTTGGCCTTTTCCGTATCCAATTGTACGAGTCGTCCCGGCCACACGGGGGCCAGCCGAGCCACGAACCGTAGGCATCGCCTACTGGAGAACGACGCCTACTGGGCGAAACTCGGCGAAGCGACCGAGGCGACCGAGATGTCGATCGGCAAACGAACGCCATTGTGTGTGCGAACGACATCGAGCACGCCTTGCCAGACCGAAGCGAACGCGTGGCCGACGTCGGCTGGAACGCGATCCGGTGAGAAGCCGCTCGAGCCCGCGACCCAGAACGGCGGTTCGTCTTCGCGACCAGCTGTGTCGTAAACATCGCTGACGTCGTCGTAGATCGTGCTCGCGTTTCTCGTATGAGCGTAGATCCCGGGACGGTATCCACCGTCGGCGAGAACGGCGGCCGTCCAGGCGCGATAGTAGTCGCGCATGCGCTGCGGGATGCGGTCCATGTGCTCCACGTCGAGAAAGAGCACCGTGCCCGTGGCGAATCCTTCGTGGCGTGCCTGCGAAATGGCGTCGCGGGCGTCGATTGTCCCCTGTGCGGCGCCGACGTAGGACGTCGAGCAGCCGTCGCCGGTTTTGGCGACTGGGGCGATGGTACGCCTCGTCATTACGCGCGTCACGCGACGCTTGTGCTTGGACGATTTCGACTTCTTTGATACCGTGACGACTCGCTTGACCGTCGTCGGCGAGTAGGACTGGCCCCACGTCTGCTGCCCGACGTAGATGACGGCCAAGCCCCAACCGCTGTCGACGAGGCGTGCTCGCTTGCCCGACCAGGAATCATCCTTGTGGCACGGTGCGGAGAGATAGTAGCCGACCCACTCGTATTGGCCGGAGCGCTTCCATGCATCCATCGCCTTGTCGCCCGGATACACGTTCGTGTCGAATCCGAGGTGGCTGGGTGACGTGCTCGATGGATCAGCGCCAGCGGAGGCGACGCGCGTGACGACATCGGCGCTCGCATCCGGGACGTCGACGAGCTCGGCCGTCGCTTGTCCAAGCGGCCTGTGCGCTAGACGCGGTGCTTCCAGTGAAGCAGACGCGGCGGCGACAAAGAGCATGAGCAGGTTTCGCAGAGCCCGTTTCGTCATCGCATGGGTGGGATTAAAGAAGTCTGCTGGTCTCTACACCAACCACCGTCAGACGTGTCTCGAACGATGCCGTTAGCCGACGCAACTGGACGAAATGCGTACAGAACTTGCTATCGCTGGGGCGGCCAACTTCCCGGATCTACCGGGCGCATCACCCTGTTCGGAGGAACTATGTCGATTCGCCTTGCTCGTGGCATCGCGCTCGCCGGCGCGAGCGTGTTGTGGGCTGCATGCGCCAAGAACGAAGCCAAGTCTGATTCAGCGGCCGCGGCCGATTCCGCGGCGAAGGCAGCCGCGGCAGCGCCACCGCCCGCGCCGGCACCGGCGCCGCTGACCGACGCGAACATCGCCGCGCTGCTCGATGAGGCGAATGGCGCCGACAGCGCCGCAGGCAACCTCGCGTCGACGAAAGGCACGAACGCGCAGGTAAAGGAGTTCGGGCGCACGATGATGCGCGACCATCACGCGCTTCGGAAAGCCGGCCAGGATCTCGCGAAGAAACTGAACTTGACGCCCACTCCGCCGGCCAACGACTCGCTGCCGCAGTCCGCCCAGAAGATGCATGACAGCCTGAATGCGATGGCCAAGGGTGCGGCGTGGGACAAGGCGTACATCGACAACGAAGTCGCGGTGCACCAAATGGTGCTCGGTTTGTTGCAGACGGCGCAGGGCGCCGCGCAGGACACGTCGCTCAAGGCACTGATCGTCAAGGCCACCCCGAACATCCAGGCGCATCTCACAAAGGCGCAGGACATCCAGGGCAAGCTCGGCGCGGCACCGGCGGCTGCTAGCGCCGATACCGGCAAGAAGGCGATGGGCGACTCGGGGAAAAAGAAGAAGAATCCGTGACCGCGGAGCCCGGCAACCGACGGCTGGGCGCGCTCTTTGAAAAGAATGCCCGGGCAGAGGCCCGGGCATTCTGCGTTCGCCCGGTCACTACGCCGGGAGCGTGTCATGAATCGAAGCTGGAGGGTCGTCGGAGCGTTCGCGCTCATCGCCCTGATCGCCGCGTGCACGAAGGAAAAGCCGGAACCGCAAAGGCAATCGTCGGCGCAGCGTCAACCCAAGACCGCGCAGGCCGCGGGCGATGTTGCCAGGGACTCGGCGGGGCCGCGCGACAACATCAAGTGGCTCAATGATGCCAACGTCCTCGCGATCGTGACGACGATGAATCAACGACAGTTGGCGGCGGCCGACGCGGAGCTGAGCACCTGGCACGTCGACACGGTGCGTGCGTTCGCCGCGTCGATGTATCGCGAGCACACGGCGCTGCAGCATTCGATCGATTCACTCGCCGAAGCGGTCCACATCGCCCCCGTGTTGCCGGCGCTCGGGACGACGATCCGCGGGCAGATGCAAGCACAGATCGACACGATCTATCAACATGGCGGGCGCGGTTTCGACCGCGCGTACGTGATGCAAGCCGTCGGCGGGCATCAACTCATGGCGCAGTACCTCAGCCAGCTCTCCGCGGTCTCGGACGCGCCGGCTGTGGCGACTCTTCTTGGATCGCTGACCACCGCGGTGCAATCGCAAATCGCTCGCGCCAATGCGATGCGCGGTTTGTTCGCGATCGCTGACTCGGTGACCGCGGACTCGGTGCGCCGCGCCGAAGAGCGCCGAGCAGCCAGGGCGGCCAAGAAAGGATGACGGCGACGGCGAAGCAGGGCCGGGACGATACGACGAGCAACGTCGTGCTGGTGGACGGCTCGAACGTCGCGCACTCGACGGAGGGGGAGCGCGCGCAGGTGGCGAACATCGTCGCCATCCGCGACAAGCTTCGCGAGGAAGGGCTCGAGCCGATCATCGTTGCCGACGCGGCCCTCCGCCATCAGATCGACGACGCGAACCATTACGAGCAGCTGATCGACGCGGGAGAAGTGCGTCAGGCGCCGGCTGGTACGGACGCGGATTACTTCATCCTGGCGTTCGCGCGGGAGCTGAACGCGAGCATCGTGTCGAACGACCGGTTTCGCGACCGGATCAAGGAGTTTCCGGAGGTCCGGGACCGTGTGATCCGGTACATGATCGTGCAGGACGAGGTCGTGCTGGAGCGTCGAACGAAGCGTCGCGGTGGGCGAAAGTAACGAAAGTAAGTAGGTACTTGCATTTCAACACCGGCCTCCGTAGGGTATCTCCCTATGGATATCCGAGACCGCATCCTCGACGCAGCCAAACGGGTCTACGAGCAGCACGGCTTCCGAGGCGCGACCACCCGACTCATCGCCATCGAGGCGGGAGTCAACGAAGTCACCATCTTCCGAACGTTCGGCTCAAAAGCGGCGCTCTTCGAGGCGCTGATGCAGAACCACGTCTCGCAGTCGCCGATCCCCCTGCTGCCGGACAATCCGCAAGATCCCGAGCGCGACCTCTCCGAGTGGGTCGGCACCGTGCTCAGTCACATGCGCGAGAATCGCGCGCTCATCCGCACCTCGTTCGGCGAAATCGAGGAGCGGCCCGAAGCCGCGATCTCCATGTGCGAGGGGCCGAACTGCGCCGGGATGCTGCTCACCGACTACGTGCTCCGGCTCCAGTCGCTCGGTCTCGCCGATCCCGACGGCGACATCCAGACCGCCGTCGCCATGCTGATGAGCTCCATGTTCGGCGACGCGATCTCGCGCGACGTGATGCCGAACACCTTTCCGCAGCCTGAATCAGAAGCGCCCCAGAAGTACGTACGCGTCTTCATGCGCGCCCTCGGCGTCACGCCGGCCGTTGCGCGCGGCGTGTCGCGTCGACGCTCCGTCGCCGGAGACTGAGCGCACGATGCCACACGGAACACTTCACCTGCTTCCCACGATGAAACCCGCAGTCACCGCAGTCACCGCAGCGGCGCTCGCGATCGGCTTCGCGCTGGCGCCGGCCATTCACGCTCAGCAACCGACCATCGGCGCGACGGTTCATCTGTCGCTCGAGGATGCCATTCGCCTCACACAGGCGCAGCGCCAGTCGATCGAGGTCGCGCGTGCCGGTGTCGACCGTGCCTCGGGCCAACGGTCGCAGGTGCGCAGCCAATACTTCCCGCAGCTCAACGCCACCGCGGCCTACTTGAAGACGCTCGAATCCCAGTTCTCGGGGCTGGCGGCGAGCGCGCCGGTCGACACGACGGTGCCGACGACGAAGGCAGTTTGCGCACCGACGATTCCGGCGAACGCGACGCCCGAGCAACGACTCGCGGCCCTCTCGCAAGCGGCGAGTTGTTCGTCGTCGTCTTCGGGCGGCTTCGATCTCACGAGGACGAGCTTCGGCGCGAAGAATCAGTGGAACGTTGCCCTGGCGTTCTCCCAAAACGTGTACACCGGCGGTCGCATCGCCGCGCAGAACGACGCGGCGAACGCGCAGCTTCGCTCGGCGAACATCGAAGTCACGGCCCAGCGCGCGCAGGCGGCGCTCGATGCCACCTCGGCGTACTTCGACGCCATTCTCGCCGATCAGCTCGTATCGATCGCGGATTCGTCGGTGGCGCAAACGGCGATCGTGCTGAACCAAACAAAGCTCGCCAAGCAAGTCGGCAACACGTCCGAGTATGAGTTGCTTCGCGCGCAGGTGACGCACGACAATCAGCTGCCCCTCGCGATCCAGGCGCGGTCGAACCGGCAGGTGGCGTACCTGCGACTCAAGCAGCTGATGAACATGTCGCTCGACACGCCGCTCGATTTGACGACCAAAGTCGAGGATTCGTCGAGCACGACGTCGAATCCCACCTTGCCGGCGATCGCCACCGCGACGCCCGACACGGTGGCTTCAGACCGTGCGCCGGTGCGCCAGCTCGACGCGGCCGTGGTCGCGTCGGAGGCGCAGATCCGTATCGCCAAATCCGAGCGCATTCCATCGCTGTCGATCGTGTCGAACTATCAGCGCCTCTACTTCCCGACGCAGCTCTTCCCGAGCCTCAATACGGGCGTGAATCAGTGGACGGTCGGTCTGTCGACGAGCTTCCCGATTCTGGACGGCGGCCGGATTCGCGGCGACAAAGTGGTGGCCGAGGCGGGGCTGCGGCAGGCCAAGGCGCAGCGCGAAGAAGCGCGGCAATTCGCCCAGCTCGACGCTCGCGTGGCGCTCAACGATTTAGAGCAGGCGGCGTCGATTTGGGAGACCAGCCGTGGAACGGTGCAGCAGGCCGAGCGCACCTACGCCATCGACGAGGTGCGCTATCGCGAAGGCATCTCCACGCAAACGGATCTGACGCAATCGCGGCTGCTGCTCGAGCAAGCGAAGGCGAATCGCGCGCAGGCCGCGCGGAACTTCGCCGTGGCCAAGGTGCGTCTCGCGCTCTTGAAGGACCTGCCGCTGCAAGCCGCCGGCACGACGGGCGGCGCGTCGACGCAGGGCGCCGGTGGGGCGATTCAACAGCAGCAACAGCAACAACAAACGCAGCAACAACAATTCCGAGCCAACACAGGGACACAACCCGCGCCGGGCGCGGGAGCACCAACGGGGACCATCCAGCCATGAATCAGAGAACTCACATCGCTCGCAGCGCGGGTCTTACATTCGCGGCCGCCGCGGCGCTCGGTGGATTGCTGGCCTGCAAGGGCACCGAATCCGCGAAGTCGGCGACGACACCGAACGCGATGATCGTCGGTCCCGAGAACATCGCGGTCGTGAAGGCGGAGCAGATTCGTTCCGGCCCGGCGGTCTCGGGCACGCTCCAGCCGGAGCAGCAGGCCACGGTGCGCGCCGAGGTCGGCGGCACGGTGCTGCAGGCGACGGTCGAACAGGGAACGCGTGTCGGCAAGGGTCAACTTCTCGCGCGCATCGACGACGCGGCGCTTCGTGAGGCCGAGTTGGGGGCGCGTGCCGCGGTGACCACCGCGCAGAATTCCGTCGATCTCAACAAGCGTCAGGTCGAACGAAACGAAACGTTGCTCAAGGCCGGGGCGATCGCCGAGCGCGACGTGGAGATCACACGCAACCAGCTGTCGTCCGCGGAAGCCCAGCTCGCGAACGCGAAGGCGCAGCTCGCGAACGCCGCGAAGCAGGCGGGTAAGGCGACGATCGAGTCGCCGTTCAGCGGCATCGTCAGCGCGCGCCTCGTCAGCGCGGGCGACGTTGTGCAGCCGGGCGCCGGTCTCTACACGATCGTGAACCCGACGACGATGCGACTCGAAGCATCTGTCCCGGCGGATCAGCTGTCCGCGGTCCGCTTCGGCATTCCGGTGGACTTCACGGTGAGCGGTTATCCGACGCGACACTTCACGGGTCGCATCACGAACATCAACCCCGTCGCCGATCCGACAACGCGACAGGTGCGGATCATCGTCTCCCTTCCGAACGAGAATGGCGTGCTCGTCGGTGGGCTGTTTGCCGACGGTCACGTCGCGAGCGAGGTTCGCAGCGCGCCCGTGCTTCCGATCGCGGCGGTGGACGAGCGCGGCCTTCGACCGTTCGTGATGCGCATCAAGAACGGTGTCGTGCAGAAGTCGGAAGTCGAGTTGGGCATTCGCGACGCAGCGACTGAGACCGTCGAGATCCGGAGCGGCGTGCAGGCGGGAGACACGATTCTCCTCGGCGCGGCGCGCGGCATCTCCGAGAAGACGCCGATCAAGGTGAGCGCCGTCGCCGCCGATACGGGACGGAAGCCGTAACACACAACACTGGGACCTGAGACCAGGGACCTGAGACCTACCTCATGATTATCTCCGATTTTGCAATCAAGCGCCCCCTGATCACCGTCGTGGCGATGGTGGCGATGGTGATCTTCGGGTTGTTCGCGCTCTTCAAGCTGAAGACGGACGAGTTTCCCGACGTGGCGCCGCCGTTTCTCACGGTCGGCATCATCTATCCGGGCGCGTCGCCGGAAATCGTCGAGAGCGAGATCCTGAAGCCCGTCGAAGAGCAGATCGGCGCGATCTCCGGCGTCAAGCGGATGATGGGCAAGGCGTACGACGGCTACGCCATGCTGATGATCGAGTTCTACTTCGACAAAGACTTGAACGTCGCGTCGCAGGAGACGCGTGACGCCATCTCGACGATTCGGTCCGACCTCCCGACGGAGATGAAGGAGCCGATCGTTCAGAAGTTCAACAACACGGACCGGCCGATCGTCTCCGTCGCCATCTCGTCGACGGTGCTTTCGCCGCCGGAGTTGACGCGTCTCGCCGACCCGGGTATCACGCGCGAGCTGCGCGCGATCCAGGGCGTCGCGGACGTGCAAATCTTCGGCAAGGTCGAGCGCGAGCTGACGGTGGAAGTGGATCCGCACAAGCTCCAGGCGGCGAACATCAGCGTCGCCCAGGTCGTGCAGGCCCTCGAGATGCAGAACCTCGCGGCGCCGGTTGGTCGCGTGAACGGCGCGCTCGACGAGCGCGCGATCCGGCTGCGCGGTCGTCTCGAGAATCCGGCCGAGTTCGACAACCTCGTCGTCGCCGATCGGAACGGGCAGCTCATCCGGCTCAATCAGGTCGCGACGATCAAGGACGGCACGGAGGAGCCTCGCACCCTCGCGCTGTACAACGGCAAGGAAGCGATCGGCATCGACATCAAGAAGGCGAAAGGCTACAGCACGACCGACGTCGCAAGCCGGATTCGCGCCCGCCTCGATCAGATCAAGCCGACGCTGCCCAAGGGCACGAATATCGAGCTCGTGAAGGATTCGGGCACCCGCGTCGAGCACGCGGTGAGCAACGTGGAAGAGGCGCTTTTCCTCGGCGCCGTGCTCACGGTGCTCGTCGTCTTCCTCTTCCTGAATTCGTGGCGCTCGACGGTGATCACCGGCGTGGCGCTGCCGATCTCCGTGCTGGCGAGCTTCATTGCCGTGTGGGCGCTCGGCTTCAAGCTGGAGACGATGTCGCTGCTCGGCCTCTCGCTCGCCATCGGCATTCTGATCGACGACGCGATCGTCGTGCGTGAGAACATCGTGCGACACGTCGAGATGGGGAAAGACCACTTCACCGCGGCGCACGACGGCACCGACGAGATCGGCCTCGCCGTCGCGGCGACGACCTTCTCGATCCTCGCCGTGTTCGTGCCGATCGGGTTCATGCCGGGCATCGGCGGGCAGTGGTTCAAGCCGTTCGCGTTGACGATCGCATGCTCCGTCGCCGTTTCGCTCTTCGTGTCGTTCTCGCTCGACCCGATGCTCTCGGCGTACTGGGCGGATCCGCATAAGCTGCCGCACGAGCGGGGTTGGATCACGCGCCAGCTCGACAAGTTCAACGATTGGTTCAACAAGCAGGCGCAGAACTACAAGAAAGTCATCGCCTGGGCGCTCGACCACCGCGCGGCAATGGTGACGATGGCGACGCTCACCTTCTTCGCCTCGTTTGTCCTGCCGAGCCGCGGCATCAGCGGTCTGGCGGCGGCGATCGTTGGCATCGCGATCATGGTCTTCGCGTTCACGAAGGTCGGCCTCCACTGGAGTCTGCGCACGCTGACGGCGCTGATCGGGTTCGCGGCGTTCGTCGCGCTGCCGCGCGTGGTGCCGCCGGTCCGCACGGTCGGCACGGCGTTCTTCCCCGAAGACGACCGCGCCGAATTCACGATGCAGCTGGAGACGCCGCCGGGCTCGAACCTCGAGTACACGCGACTCAAGGCCGAAGAGGCCGCGCGCGTCGCGCGCACACATCCCGAGGTCGAGTACACCTACACGACGCTCGGCAACAACGCGACGGGCGGCGTCGACGAGGGCGCGATCTACGTCCGCACCGTGCCGAAGAACAAGCGCAGCAAGTCGGTCGAGCAACTGGCCGAAGAGCTGCGCGGCGAAACGAAGAACGTCGTCGGCGCGACGATCTCGGTGTTCACGAACGACCTGAACGGCGGCTTCAAGGCGATCCAGCTCCAGCTCCGCGGTCAGGACGTCGTCGCGCTCGCGCAGGCGGCGGACATGGTGAAAGCCGAGGTCCAGAAGATCCCCGGCGCCGTGGACATTGGCCTCTCGACGAAGGGACAGAAGCCGGAGCTCGAGCTCGACTTGAATCGCGGAGCCGCTGGCTCGCTCGGCTTGACGGTCGGTCAGGTGGCGCAGTCGCTCCGTCCGGCGTTTGCCGGAATCGACGCCGGGTACTGGATCGACCCGACCGGCAAATCGCGTAAAGTCACGGTGCGACTGACGCCGGAGTCGCGCACACGCGCGGCCGATCTGATGAATCTGCCGATGACCGTGATCGGACCGAACGGCGCGCCATCCACGCTGCCGCTCGGCCAGGTCTCGTCGATCAAGGAAGGTCTCGGACCGGCGATCATCGATCACCTCAACCGTGAGCCGGTCGTCACCGTCGAGTTGAATACGGCGGGCCGCGCCGCGGGCGACGTCACGGCGGACATTCAGTCGCGTCTCGACAAGATGCGTCTGCCCGCCGGCGTGCGATACACGATCGGCGGCGACGCCGAGTCGCAGGCCGAAGTCTTCGGACAGATTTTCTCTGCACTCGGGCTGGCAGTCTTGCTGATGTACCTGATTCTCGTCGTGCAGTTCGGCTCGTTCATCGATCCGGTCGCGATTCTCATGTCGCTGCCGCTGTCGCTGATCGGCGTGATGGTCGCGCTCGCGGTGACGAAGATGACGATCAACATCATGAGCCTGATCGGCGTCATTCTCTTGATGGGCATCGTGGCAAAGAACGCCATCCTGCTGATCGATTTCGCGAAATGGGCGCGCGAGGAGCGCGGAGTCCCGTTGCGCGAAGCGCTGATCGAAGCGGGCGCGATCCGGTTGCGTCCGATTCTCATGACGACGTTCGCGCTGATCGCCGGCATGATCCCGGTCGCGCTCGGCCGTGGTGAAGGCGCCCAATTCCGCGCGCCGCTCGGCGTCGCGGTGATCGGCGGCGTGATCACGTCGACCTTCCTCACGCTGCTCGTGATCCCGACGGGCTACGAGATCCTGGACGAATGGCGTCACGCGTTCATGCGGTGGATGGGCGCGACGCCGAAGCAGATGACGGCGGAACACGCGGTTCCGTCGGCGGGGGACTGATTAGTTGGGTGCACGCTCGCTGGCGCCCGCTGGTAGCACGGGCCCTTTGGGCCATGGGTGCACGCGCGGCTGACGCCGCGCTGGGGACAACTGCACCACATATAGAAAGGGCGCCTCGCGGCGCCCTTTCCTTGCCATCGCGTCCATCGAGCGCGTCCCTATCCCCGCTCGCCGGGTGTAATCCCCAACGTCATCAACCCTCCGTTCCGCAACACAGACAGCGTCGTCTCATGCGAGATCGCTTCCTGCGTCAGCACGCGATGCAAGTCGTCGACGCTCGAGACGACCGTTCCGCCGAGTTCGAGAATTACATCACGGACTCGAAGGCCCGCGGTGTCTGCCGGGCCACCTTCGACGATCTCCGTTACGAGCACGCCGCTCGACGCGGTGAGGTGACTCACCTGTACTCGACGGCGCGAGAGACGCACCGACTGTCCACTGACGCCGATGAATGCGCGGCGTACGCGGCCGTCGCGAATGAGCTGCGGGATCACGAGTTGCGCGGTGCTCGACGGAACCGCGAAGCAGATGCCGTGCGCACCGGCGATGATCGCCGTGTTGACACCGACCACTTCGCCGCGGGAGCTGACGAGCGGACCCCCTGAGTTTCCAGGATTGAGCGCCGCGTCGGTTTGAATCACCGAATCGATCAGACGACCCGACTGCGCGCGCATCGTTCGCCCAAGGGCGCTGACGATTCCCGCGGTGACCGTAGACTCGAAGCCGAGCGGATTCCCGATCGCGATGACGAGCTGTCCCGGTCGAAGCCGCGACGAATCGCCGAACGGGGCGGTCGCGAAGCCCGAGCCGTCTACGCGAACAACGGCGAGATCGGTGTCCGGATCCGCGCCCACCAATTCGGCCTGGCAACGCGAGCCGTCGGCCGTCGTTGCCCAGATCCGTGTCGCGCGCTCGACGACATGGCTGTTGGTCAACACGAAGCCATCCGGGGTAAAGACGAATCCCGATCCGCTCGACGTCGGCGGACGCCCGCCCCCTGGTCGCGCGCGACCGCGCCGCGGCGGCGCGGGAATGGCCACCTCCAAGTGAACCACTGCCGGCGTGACGCGCTCCACCACGTCCGTCACGGCCGCCGAGTACGCGTCGAGAAGCTCGCGGTCACGCTCGGCATCCGACCGAGCGGCACCGTCGTTCCGCCGCTCGATCGGTTCATTCGAAATCAACGTCAACATCCGAATACCCTTCTTGGTACTGATTCCAAAAACTACTGATGCGGCGAAGAACTGCTTAGAGCCACCAGTTTTCTCACGGTCGTGATGTTGCGCGCGGTCAGCGGCGTGCCGAGCGCGCGTTCGAGCGAGTTCCCGGTAATCTTCGATTCGCTCGACGTCACACGGCGGAGCCAGTAGACCTCGCGGCCGTGAACGTGGAAATCGTCCGTCGCGCAGCGAAGCGCCGACAGTTTTCGCGCCGCGTCGGCGCCGGGCGTGTCTTTCAGAAAGCCGATCCAGAGCGCGTGCGCCTCGTCGATTACCGATCGGGGAAAGGGTGCGTGCGCGACGACCGCCGAGACTTCGTCGGGCGTTCGAACGAACGTTGCGACAGCGTATCCGAGCGCCGTCTCCAGATGCTTCTCGATTGCCGGCTCGAGCGCCGCGGCCTTCTTCGAGGCGGCGTCGAAGACGACGTTGCCGCTGGCGATCAGCGTGCGAACGTTCTTGTGGCCGAGCTCCGCGAACAGTCCGCGCAACCGCTCCATGGAAACGGTATGCCCGCCGACGTTGATCGCGCGCAAGAGAGCGACGTGGGTCATGACGATTTCATCAGGACGTTTCCCACTCGGCCGTGTCGCCGACGCGAATCGTCGCGTCGCCGAGCACCTGCGCGAACACGCCCCCGCGCCAATCGGGCCGCATCGCGGCTCGCAGCCCGGGCAGGACCTCATCCATTCGCTCGCACGGAGTCAGTTCGCCGCCGATCGCAAGCCGCGCCTCGCCGACGCGCAGGACGCGTCCGCGTGTATTCGCGAGACGAATCCCGGTCAGCATCAGGTTGGCGCGACGCGCTGACGGATCGGCGTCGCCGCCGAGCTCGCGCATCAGTCGCTCCCACACCTCTTGCTCGATCAGCGTGATCTGCCGGCGCCGGCTTCGATCCACACCGCCGACGATTCCCGTGGCGCTGGTGACGTGGATTTCACGAACCGCGTCCATCGGTCCGCGATGAGATCGCTTGAGCCACATCGCTTCGACGCGGCCGGACGAGGCAGTCGTCATTTGGCGGGGAAATACTCGTCGCGCAACGCCGCGTACAAGTATTGATCTTCGACCACGCCGTCCTTGAACGCGCTCTGCCGCATCAAGCCTTCGCGGGTATAGCCGTTCTTCTCCAGCACGCGACATGACGCGACGTTCCGCGCGAACGGCACGGCGAAGATGCGGATGAGTCCGTGCAGCGCGAACCCGCGTTCAGTGATATCGCGGATCGCTTCGCTCGTGATGCCGCGTCCCCAAAACTCCTCGCCGAGCCAGTAGCCAAGCTCCGCCGTAAATCGCTCGATGTCCTCGCCGCGTCGCAGGCTGATGCCTCCGACCGCCTCGCCGCCGACGTCGATCGCGAACGACAGGATCTCGGGACGCTGGCGGACGTGCGCGATATAGCCGGCGGCGTGCGCTGGCGTATACGGGTGCGGGAAAAGGTCGCGGAGGTTGAGCCAGACCTTGCGGTTGTTGCCGTGCCGCGCGAGCGACGGCGCATCCTCGGTGCGAAACTCGCGGACGACGCAGCTGCGTGGGCTGAGCTCGATGTCCATGAAAAAGAAATTAGCTCCCAATGTGACGCAGCGCACAGGCGCGGTCGATCACAGGTCAACGATAAGCGAATCGTGAAACTCAATCATGTACTCGCGGATTGGCAAAACGACCCACAACTAGGATGCGTCAACATGTTTTGCATCTCTCCTGACAGTGCGAGGCGCTCGACGATGGGAAGCCGCGCGGCCGTGGTCGGATCGCTCGCGGTGTTCGGGCTCGTCGTTGCGTGCTCGGACTCGACGTCGACGAACCGCGCGCCGGCGCAAATCGCCTTCACGAGCGGCATCAGTTCGACGGCGAACGCGCTCCTCGTCCCGCTGACGAGCGGCGGCCATACGTTGAACATCACGCAGGCGACGTTGACGATTACCCGCGTGGAGCTGAAGCCGACGAAGACCGACGCCTGCGTCGGGGACAATGAGGCCGGCGACGACAACATCGTCTCGGCGTCTTCATCGGCGACATCCGACGACAACGATGCCTGTGAGGAGCTCAAGGCCGGCCCGCTCTCGGTGGATCTCCCGCTCAACGGCGGGATCACCACGCTGCCCGCCAACGCGATCCCGGCGGGGACCTTTCGCGAAATCGAGCTGCAGGTCTCGACCGCGCGCGTCGTCGGCACCTTCGACGGCACGCCATTCGACGTGACGGTCCCGGTGAACACGCGCGGCGAGATCGAGTTCGCGACGCCGCTCGTCGTGGCCGACGGAACGCCGACGTCGGTGACGATCAATGTCCCGGTTGGGGGCTGGCTGACTAACGCCGATGGATCGCTCGTCGATCCGTCGAAGATCTCGTCCAACGCGACGCTGCTCGCTCAGGTACGCTCGCGGATCATCGCCTCGTTCCACGCGTTCGAGGATGAGGATCACGACGGTCACGATGACCACGGCGGAAGTCGCGGCCCGGGTTGATCGCGACCACACCGGGGCATCTCCGTACCTGGTCGCTCGGCGACTCGGCGACTCGGCGGCTCGGCGGCTCGGCGGCTCGGCGGGTACGGCATGCCCGTGGTCGTGATTCGTGCGGTCGACTAGTGCATTAGCTCGGCCAGTGTTCTCGCGTACAGCTGCTCGCTTTCCGCGTCGAACAGACAGGCGACGATTCGGTCGAAGTGGGGTTCGTTGTCGAGCATGACGGCGAGCGCAATTTGCGCCGCCCGGTCCTTCGGATACCCATAGACGCCAGTCGAGATCGCGGGAAAGGCAATCGACCCGATCCCGGGCGTCTCGCGCGCGATCCGAAATGCGTGCTCATAGGCTCGGCGTAGAATCGCCGGTTCGCCGTGAGTGCCGCCGCTCCAGATCGGACCCACGGCGTGAATGACGAATTGCGCGGGAAGCCGGAAGCCGGGTGTGATGACGGCTTCGCCGGGAGGACACGGACCGAGCAGGCCGGACGCGCGCGCCAGCTCGGGGCCGGCCGCCCGGTGAATGGCACCGTCAACGCCGCCGCCGCCGAGCAGCGTTGAATTCGCCGCGTTGACGATGGCATTCACGTCGAGCGTGGTGATGTCGCCACGAACGATCTCGATCACACCACCGAAGATCAGCGCCGACTCTTCTTTCGTCCACCCTTCTTCCGCGGGACCTTTGCGCCCTTCTTGCGCGCCTCGGAGAGGCCGATCGCGATCGCCTGCTTCCTGCTCTTCACGGTGGTCCGGCGCCCCCGGCCCGACTTCAGCGTGCCGCTCTTCATCCGCCGCATGGCGCTGCGAACGTTCTTCTGCGCGCCCTTGCCGTACCGTCTCCGACCCTTCGAGCTCCGCCGTGTCGCCATCGCTTCCTCCGTGTTGTCGGTGCGGCGCCTGACGGCGCCGTCACTCACGTTGAAGTTAGACACGCCGGCCGCGGTTGACAGCCGTGGGGCGTAATCCAGTGCCCAGAATGAAGGCATGCGGTGGCCGGGGTGGATCGGGGCGCTGGCGATCGCGGCCGTCGCCGGCATCGCAGGCTGCCAGGGCAGCGGCGAT
>DATLPC010000246.1:0-3849 GCA_035535975.1 Gemmatimonadaceae bacterium
TGGACGAATGCACGCGCGCGCAACGCATCTGCTTCGGCTTGTTCGTCGGCGGTGAGTAACAACGGATTGGCACGCGAGGCATCAAGCACGGCCAGAACGTTTCGCGGACGGCCCGCCGCATCGGCAACTCGGGCCGCGCCCAATGCGAAGCGAATTCGAGCGACGTTCGAGCCGAGGCGGCGCGTTAACGAATCGGCGGCGGCGAGCGCCGCCGCAGCCCCGACCGAGTCGCGCGCCCGCTGAGATAATGCGGCGAGGAATAGCTCGGCCTCCAGCTCGTCCATATGCGCGCCGGCGGACCGCTGAAGCTCGGCTGCTTCGCGTGCACGCGCTCGCGCCAAGGATTGATTGTTGAGCGCGCTATACGCGACTGCCTCGGTGAGCGCGACGTGTCCGCGCTTCGTCGTCACATTCAGCGATTCGGCGAGCGCGCGAGCACGACCCAGCAACTCGAGCGCCTGACGATGATCGCCAGCATCCACATATAACTCGGCCATCAGTTGTAGGTCGTCTGTCTGCGGCGATCGCATGCCGTGGGCGGCGGCAATCGTCAGCGCGGTATCGAGGTAAGCAAGCGATCTTGATAGTTCACCCCGCTCGGAATACGCGACGCCGAGTTGACCTGAAGAGTTTTCCAGTCCCTCGGCATCATCGATCGCTCGATAGTGGGCGCGGGCATCGGTGAGCCACTTGATTGCGCGATCGGGGTCGCCGACGAGCGTCTCGAGCATTCCCAGGTTGTTGAGCGCGTTTCCCAGCACCGTTTCGTCGCGCATGGCCGTCGCGGCGTCGCGCATCGTCATGAACGCGGCGCGCGCCTTGTCGTACTCGCCGAAGTCTTTATAGACCAATCCGAGGTTGCCGCGAGCTTTGGCGGCGTAGCCCGAATTGTGCGCGGAGTCAGCGACGGCCGCGGCCTGATTGAGAAACTCCGCCGCCTCGGTGAGCTGTCCGCGGTCCTGGGCGATGAGACCGAGCGCGTTCAGCAATTTGGCGGTCTCGCCCTGATCCCCAAGTAGCCGATCGATTTCGAGCGCTCGCTCTGCGATCGATTTGGCGTCGTCGAGCCGGGATTGATGTCTCGCTGTGAAGACCTGGCCCGTGAGCGCCTGCGCGAGGCGAACAGAGTCTCCGGCCGCTTGGGCGTCGCGCTCCGTCCGCTCGTACATCGAGCGCGCGCTATCGTATTCGGCTCGGTCGTAGACGCCTTTCGCGGCTTTCAGGAGGTCGCTCGTGTCGCGGCGGCCGCTCTGTTGAACCGTGCGTGCGGCCGACCAATCGCCACGCGGCGAGCACGCGGCGAGCAGTATCACCGCCAACAGGCTCGCGACGCTGTCCCTGCCGACGCGCATCAGGGTGCCACGCGAAACGATACTGAGCTGCTCCCCGCCGAGCTGCCGTCGGCGTGTGGTGCATCTACATGCCAGAAGTACACGACGGACGGAGTGAGTCGCACCGTGTCCGGCAACGCGAATGTCGTATCGCTGATCTCGTCGATCACATAGACCGTCTTCCCGTTCGCATCGGTGATCGCAAGACTATACGCGCTAGCCCCAGCGTCTCCCTTCCATACGAAGCGGAGCTGCGAGCGAGCGATCGGCACACTGTCGGCAGGAAAGACGGTAGTGATGCGACTTGTCATTGGAGCGGATCGCTCCGCGGTCACGTTTCGTCCGCGGCCCATTGGTGATCGGGCAAGCCAGATCGGGCGGAGCACGACGGCGACCAACAGCACCGCGGCAAGCCCCATGACGACTCGCCAAATGACCGGTCGCGTGACGGCCGTCGGTGCGGACGCCGCGAGTCGGGCGCACGCCGCCACTTCATCGCGGCACCGCTCGCATGTCCCCAGGTGCTCGACCGCGCGCACCCGGAACTCGCCTTCGAGCGTTTGATCTATAAAGGCCGCGATCTCGGCGGCCGAGAGATGGTTTTGCTCCATCACCGTCCAGTCACGATATCGGTGTAATACCAGTGAGCGCATGCCCATGTTGAACGGATGCCGCCGCCGCTTTTGTGCGAGGCGGTCACGGCAATGCGCTCTCGATGCCCTGCGCCTCGAGCGAGCGGCGCAATCGCGCCAATAACGCGTTCACCCGCCGGTACACATGGAAGGCGGATGAAAATCCAAGGAGATGCGCAATTTCCTGCGCCGACAGCTCGTCATCGAACCGAAGGCGCAAGAGGAGGCGATCAGAGACGCCGACTTCGTCCAGAGCGCGCTCCAGCGCGTTCCGAAGCTCCGTCTGGCGCATGAGGAGCTCGGCACCGACCATGCGCGTCGCCGGCAGCTCGTGCACTTCGACGTCCTCGGCGATGAGGTCTTGGAGGCGCCGGCGCATCGCGCGCTGATCCCGCGACGTTCCTCCGTGGTCCCGCCCGTAGCGGCGGCGGTAGAAATCGAGGCACAACCGCCGGCCGACGACCACGAGCCATGTTGACACTCGGCTCCGCGGATCGGCGGCGAACTCCCGCAATCGCCGGCAATCACTCGCCCGCAACTGCTCGAGGATGTACGCGTAGGCGTCCATCACCTCGTCGTGTGTCTTGAACACCGATCGCGCGACGTGGAGCAGGAGCCGCGTGTGCTCCGCGACAAAGCCGTGCCACGCCGCCTCGAGCTGGCTTGGATCGTCGGCGGCGAGAGCGGTAATGAAACGGTCCAGCGAACGAGAAGGTTCTGTCACGGTGCCTTCGTCGGTCACGCGTGGGAGAGGGAGTGCGTAACGCGGCTCAAAATGCCCGTCGAGTGTCACAAGTCAAGCTCGGAACGTCGTTCCGCCGACGAAAGACCGCCGAATCGTGCTCCTCACCATGACTGTGTTAAACGGTCACTCCCGAAGGTTATTGCGGCACGGCCGCGCGAGCGTCCGTCACGGATGCGAGTGACGCGTGTGTGCGATAGGGGCGCAACATGTTGTCGTTCAACGCAATCCACGCATGCATGTCCGTCTTTTAATGAGAGACGTTCAATCGAGCGAGCCTACGTAGAAATGTCGTCGGCGTACGCGATGCGACGTATCGAGTGTTGTGCCCACCGCCGATAGCATCGAGCGTCACTCCCCCGCGACGGACTGCCAATCTTCTCTTTACCCGGAGAAACAAATGCGCAAGCTGGAGGCAAGTGCGCGAACCTCGTGCATTGTCGTAATGGCCGCGCTGTCGGCGTGCGCAGCAGGTTCGAGCTTTGGCCGGAGACCGATAATGCCCGGCGCGACGCCGGCGCCCGTCCTGAACGAAGGCCCGCGAGCTCTGTACATCGGCCGAGCCGAGATCACGAATGTCGGACAAGAGACGCTTCAGGATGTCGTGCTGCGCCTCAGGCCGGACTGGCTTCGCTGGAATCCGACGTCGCGCGGCAACGTTGAGCCGGCGGCCCGTGCATCCGTGTACACGGACGGGATCTACTCCGGCGAAACGGAGGTGTTGCGGACGATTCCGACCGAGGTCGTGATCGACGCGCGCTATCTGCCGCCTGTGGAAGCGCGCAACCGATTTGGCTCGGCGTGCCACTGCGGCGGCGGCGTCATCCTCGTTCGCACGCGGAGCGACGGTGATTGATCTCGACCACGATGAGGGACCGGCGATCGCGCCGCGGCGGGAAACGCGATTCCGCGTAATCGATGCGGAGCGGATCGCGGTCTGCTGGGGTTCGTCAACGGAATTGCTCGCGTGGGCGGACGTCATATCCGTCCACTCGTTGCGAAACTGTTCGGTGATCACCGCGTGCGGTCGGACGATCAAGGTGCGCAGCACGCTGCGTGCGGTGGTCGCCGAGCTCGCATCACTCGGCCTGATGCAGGTACGCCGCGATACGGCGGTGAACATCACACGCGTTCGGCGGCTCGT
>DATLPC010000247.1:0-1827 GCA_035535975.1 Gemmatimonadaceae bacterium
CGACTTCGATCGCGTGATACAAGGAATTCAAATGCTTGGCGTACGCGATCCACTTGCCGTCGGGCGACCACACCGGATTCATCGTTCGCTGCGGCGCCATCCAGGGATCGTTGCCAACGGTTTTGGCTTGTCCGGTGGCCACGTCCACGACCCAGAGATGCAGGTTCGTGTCATGGAACATGATCTTCTTGCCGTCGGGCGACCACGACGCCGTGTAGAAATGCCCGGCGGTCGGGATCTTGATCTCGCGCGGCGGCGTCAGACCGTCCTGCGTCTCGATGTAGAGCGCGTACTCGCCCGAGCGATCACTGAAGTACGACAGCATCTTGCCGTCGGGCGACCACGCCGGCTCGTGCTCGGCCGAGGCGCTCGAGTGCGTGATGTCGCGAACGTCGCCTTTCTCGGCGGGAATCGTGAAGATCTCGCCCCGCGCCTCCACGGCGATGCGCTTTCCCGTGGGCGACAGCGCAAGGCTCTGCATGTTCGCCGTTACGTCCTTCCACTGCGGCATCATCCACGGGAAGTCGCCGGCCGCGCTGATGTTCAGCGTGTGCTCTTTACCAGGTTTGGTATCGAGCAGGTGGATGTATCCGGCCTGCTCGAACACGACGGCGCTTCCGTCGGCCGACGCGCCGATCGACTTCACGTCGTAGTCGGTGAAGCTCGTGAGCTGCGTGAGCTTCTTCGTCTCCGTGTCGAAGCTCCACACGTTCGCCACGCCGTCGCGGTCGGAAATGAAGTCGACGACGTCGTTGCTCACCCACACCGGATCCATGTTCTTGGAGTCCGGCGTGTTGGGCGCCGAGAAGTGCGACGAACCGCGCGGCGAGCCCGCCTGTGCGACGATGAGGTCTGAGGTTCCGGTCGGCGTCGTCTCGAGATCGTACGTCTTGAGGTCGACGATCCAGATCGGCCGATTCTGGCCCCCGCGATAGTTGCGGCGCTCCTCGTCCCACGAGTTGTTCATGCGGTAGGCGATGTGCCGGCCGTCGGGTGAGATCTTCCCCTGATACGCGCGCGGCAGCGGCATCGGCGCTTCGACGCCGCCTTCGACCGGCACCGTCCAGAAGCGCGGCGCCGCAGTCGGCGCTTGCGTCGCACGCGGTGAGGCGAAGACGATCGACTTGCCATCGGGCGTCCACCCTTGCACGACGTCCGGCGAGGGATGCCACGTGAGCCGTCTCGGCTCACCGCCTTCCGACGGCACGACGTAGACGTCTTCGTTCCCGGCGTACGTGGCGCTGAACGCGATCAACTTTCCGTCGGGAGAGAACTCGGGATTCTCCGTCGTCCCCTGGAAGCTCGTGATGCGGCGCGCCGCGCCGCCATTCTTGTCGACCGTCCAGATGTTGTTCGCATAGGCGAACGCGATCTGCGTCGAGCTGACCGATGGTGTGCGCAGCATGCGCGTCTGCGCATGCGCGACGAGTGGCACCGCGACGAGAGCGGTGAGCGAGATGAGCACGCGATATCCTGACATCGGAGAATCGGGAAGGAGTGGGGTGTCGCGCTACGCCCGGAGCGGCGGCGCAACCTTGGAGATTTACTCGCGTCGGCGATCGGGGCTAGTGAGACAGTTACGGCGCGTTTTCGCGCCTCGTTGCGCTGCGTGGGTCGCACCGGCATTGACGGCGCTCACTGGTGGACGTAAGTCATGGGCCGCCGCGCGGCAGTGCCCGTTTCTCCGTCGTCATGCGGCCAACCGAGCAGCGTCCATACGCGCGGGTTAAGGTCGCTACGTCGCCGGTTGCGCCGATATGAATAGCGATATATCGTTTTTCGCAACGATATATCGCAGAACTGCCGATCGAAATGTCCAAGATCGAG
>DATLPC010000248.1:0-24481 GCA_035535975.1 Gemmatimonadaceae bacterium
CGCGAAGTAGACATGCTCGAAGACGCACCGTCGCAAGTCCGTGGACGGAAAGGCTTGCATCGATGTGATGCCGTTGCCGTTCGCCGAGACGATCTCGCCCGGCGCGACGTCGCGAAGGTATGTCGCGCCGATGATGTCGAGGGCGCACGTCTCCGAGGCAAAGACCACTGCGTCGCCAAGCTGGCCCATCGCCAGCGGACGCCATCCGCGCGGATCGCGCGCCGCGAGGAGCGTATCGCCCATCGCGACGATGAGGCTGTACGCGCCTTCGACCTGACGCAGTGCGTCGGCCAGGCGTTGCGCGGGCGGCTGGTCGTTGGATTTCGCGAGAAGATGGACGACGACCTCGGAGTCGGAGTTCGACGCGAAGATCGAGCCTTCCTCTTCGAGCTGCACTCGCAGCTCACCGGCATTCACCAGGTTGCCGTTGTGGGCGAGGGTGATGAACCCCCCACGCGATCGGGCCACGACCGGCTGCGCATTTTCGATCGTCGAGGAGCCCGCGGTGCTGTATCGCGTGTGGCCGATCGCCGACGTGCCGGGCACCTTGGCGAGCTCTTGGCCGAAGGAGTCGTTGAGCGTGCCCATGCTGCGCACGGCGCGGGCCCGCCCGGCATCGTCAATGGAAACGACCCCGACCGACTCCTGCCCGCGATGCTGGAGGGCATACAGGCCCAACTGCGCGAGGTGCGTCGCGTCCGGATGACCGTGAACTCCAACGATACCACACATGGCTTCAGCGACCGTTGTGACTTGGTGAGACCGAGAAACGAGCGCGAACTAGGCTTGATCGGACAACGCGGCGGTCGCCGCCTGCGACATGATACCCGGGATCGCTTCGTAGTACGCCTCGTCGAGGCGGTCGAGCGGGGCGACGATGCGGGACCGACCCGTAGTAATCTGCAACGGTGCGCCAACCGCGCCGACCTGTCCGATGACGTGAGCCGGTACTTCGTGGTCGTTCGCGATGCGGAGCAGCGTGTCGGGCATCGTCGTGGTGACGATGACGCGTCCCTGCGCCTCTCCGAAGAGCAGGGATCGCTCCGGCAGCGCGCTCCAGGCCGAAAGGTCGATCGTCGCGCCGCGCTCGAGCTCGCGATTCATGATGCAGCATTCGGCGAGCGCGACGGCCAGGCCACCGTCGCTGCAGTCGTGCGCGGAGTGAACGAGCCCGGCCGCGATGGCGTCGAGCAGCCCGTCGATGAGCGCGCGTTCGCCATGGAGGTCGACGGGAGGCGGCGATCCGGCCACAAGGCCGTGGATGCGCGCCAGATATTCGCTCGCGCCGACGTGGGCGCTCGGCTCGCCAAGCAGAACGATGGAGTGGCCTTCTTCGTCAAAGTGGGCCCGGGTGATATGCGCCGTGTGCTCGATGAGCCCAATCATGCCGATCACGGGCGTCGGATACACCGCGCTGAGCGGACTCTCGTTGTAGAGCGACACGTTACCGCCGGTCACCGGCGTGCCAAGCGCGTCGCACGCTTCGGCCATGCCGCGGATCGACTCGCGCAGTTGGTAGTACACCTCCGGCCGACGCGGGTTGCCGAAGTTGAGGTTATTGGTGATCGCTTTGGGGCGGCCGCCGGTACACGCGACATTGCGCGCCGCCTCGCAGACGGCGATCTGCGTGCCGACGCGCGGATCGAGGTAGACGTATCGGCCGTTGCAGTCGGTCTTCATGGCGAGGGCGCGGTCGGTGCCGCGGACCCGGACCACCGCCGCGTCGCCCCCGGGGCCGATCACGGTATTGGTGCGGACGCTCGTGTCGTATTGGCGGTACACCCAGGTCTTCGACGCGATGGTCGGCGACGAGAGGAGCTGCTCGAGCGTCCAGAGGGGATCGCGCTCTTCCGGGCGTTCGGGGATTGCCGAGACGTCGCGCGCGCGAAGCGACACCACCTCGGGACTCTCGGCGGCATCGGGCGTGTACGTCGGACAGTCGGTCACGAGCCGAGTTCCGGGGAACTCGGCGACGACCCGATCGCCTTCGGTGACGCGGTAGACCGGCTCGGCGATCACTTCACCGATGACCGCCGTCGTGAGATCCCATTTCGAGAGAATTCTGTGGACCTCGTCTTCGCGTCCGCGCTTGGCAACGACGAGCATCCGCTCCTGCGATTCGCTGAGCAGGATCTCGTACGGGGTCATGCCTGACTCGCGTGTGGGCACGCGAGTCGTGTCTATAGTAACGCCGACGTCGCCGCGCGCCGCCATTTCGGCCGATGATGAGGTGAGGCCGGCCGCGCCCATGTCCTGGATCGCGACGATCGCCCCGCTCTTGATCAGCTCGAGGCTCGCCTCGAGGAGCAACTTCTCGGTGAATGGATCGCCGACCTGCACGCGCGGACGCTTGGCGTCGCTCTGCTCCGAGAGGTCTTCCGACGCGAACGACGCGCCATGAATGCCGTCGCGCCCCGTTCGCGCGCCGACGGCGATGATCGGATTGCCGACCCCCTGCGCGACCGCGCGAATGAGATCGTTCTCGTGCATCAAGCCGACGCACATCGCGTTGACGAGCGGATTGCCTTCGTACGCCGGATCGAAGAAGATGTCGCCGGCCACGGTGGGGATGCCGACGCAGTTGCCGTAATCGCCGATGCCCTTCACGACGCCGGCGAACAAGTATCGAACGCGCGCCGAGTCGAGTGATCCGAAGCGAAGTGAGTTCAGCATCGCGATCGGACGCGCGCCCATCGTAAAGACGTCGCGAAGAATGCCGCCGACGCCGGTGGCGGCTCCTTGATACGGCTCGACGGCCGACGGGTGATTGTGGGACTCGATCTTGAACGCGACGGCGAGTCCGTCACCGATCGCGATCACACCGGCGTTTTCGCCTGGGCCCTGGAGCACGAACGGCGCCTTCGTCGGCAACGTCCTGAGCAGGGGTCGCGAGTGCTTGTAGGAGCAGTGTTCGCTCCACAAAGCGCTCACGATTCCCAACTCGGTGAAGGTCGGCTCGCGACCCAACATGTCGACGAGTCGCCGATACTCGTCCGCGGTCAATCCATGTTCGGCGATGAGGGCCGGCGTGATGAATGGATCGCCGGGGCGCGGCTCGACCTTCGCTCGAGTTGATGTCACGTTCCTGGTTTCTTCGGTGGCGTCTTGAGTGGAGCGGCTGACGATGGCGCGCCGACGCCTTTGCGGGCTTCGACCGCCGAGATCATGTGCGGCGAGCTGCTGGTGCCGCTGTACTTGCGGTTGCTCGAACGAAACACGGCGTCGACGACCTTCCCGCTGTCGAGCACGACGAGATCGTTCATGCCGCACTTCTTCTCGCAGCCGTTGCGATAGAGCAGGTACGTGTGGCCGTCGTAGCTGCGCGCGGACAACGGCTCGCCCAGCTTGGCGACGACCTGCTCGCGCGACATGCCGGGGTCGATCGTCACGGGACCTTGCGACTGGAGCGTGAGCGCGGCGACGAAGGATATGACGGTCAACATCATTGGGGCATCCTCATACGGTGATGCGGGCGAGCACCGACTCGAATAGGCCAAGGCCGTCAGCCGATCCGAGCAGCGGATCGATCACCCGCTCGGGGTGGGGCATCATGCCGAGGACATTCCCCTCCTCGTTGACGATGCCGGCGATGGCACGCATGGATCCATTCGGGCTCCACCACTCATCGGCGTCACCCGGTCCGCCCACATAGCGGAACACCACACGGCCCTCGCTCTCCAGTCTATTGAGTGTTTCAGGGTCCGCTGTGTAACGCCCGTCACCGTGTGCAATAGGAATTCGCAGCACCGAACCGCGTTCGTAGCGGTTCGTAAACATCGTATCCGTCGTTTCGACGCGAAGCTGGACGACCTCGCAGACGAATTTCAGACTTGCATTTCGCAAGAGCGCGCCGGGGAGCAAGCCCGCTTCACAGGCGATTTGAAAACCATTACAGATCGCGATCACCGGCCCGCCCCGCCGGGCAAAAGCAACGACGTCCTGCATCACGGGGCTGAACCGGGCGATCGCGCCCGGACGCAGATAGTCGCCGTAGCTGAATCCGCCCGGCAGCACGATCACATCGCTCTGCTGGAGGTCGTGATCCTTGTGCCACAGGAAGACGGCTTCCTCGCCGAGCCCGTCGATCACGGCGCGGTACGCGTCGTAGTCGCAGTTCGAGCCGGGGAAGGTGACGACGCCGAACTTCATGTTGCCTCCACGCTCTCGATCGCGAAGTCTTCGGTGACCGGATTCGCGAGCAATCGCTCGCACATTTCGCGCGTGGACTGCTCGGCCTTCGGCCGATCCGGCGCGTCGAGCTCGACGACGATGTGGCGCCCGACGTGAACGTCGCGGACGCCGGCGAAGCCGAGCGTGTGGAGCGCTTCCGCGACGGTCTGCCCCTGAGGGTCGAGGATGCCGCGTCGCGGCGTGATGTGAACAGCGATGCGATATCGGCTCATGTCGATGAATCGTTCGGTGTGTCGGGTTTGGACGGCGGATTTGGGGCGGACGACGGCGGAGATGCCGCGCCGCCGCCGGATGGATTGCCTCCACGGCCTCCGCGACGACGGCGGCGACGGCGGTTGCCGCGCGGCTGCTCCTCGTTCCCCTCCCGCGGTTCACGACGTTGCTCACGCCGCTCGAGGGATTGACGTTCTTCGCGCGATTCGTCGCGGCGTGAGGCGACGGCACCGTCGGTGGCCGGCGGACCAATCGCACCCGCCGAACGGGCTGCCGTTTGGCGTCGCTCGAATGAACGACCGACGCCGGCCGGTTCGGGTTCCCAGAAGATCTCGTCCGGACGCCCCGCGCGCCCGAGGAAGCCGAGGATGACCCACTTGGTCGCGCCGTAGAGCACATAGGCGAGCATCGCGGGGAAGATGAACTCCTCGCGGCTCACGACGAGCAGAAGCCCGCAACCCAGGACGACGAGCGTGCCAAGAATCTGCTTGAGGGTCTTGAAGCCGATCGACGGTACCGTGGGGTAGGGCACGTCGCTCATCATCAACGCGGCAAGAATCGCCATGAGGCCGCGCAGAATCGTCTGCCAGGGGAGATCGCTCAGCGTCTTGCTGTCGGTGAATAGAATCACCGTCTGGTTGTAGAGCGGCGTCTGGCTGAACCAGTAGTAGCTGGCCAGAGTCAGCCCCGCGGCCGGACTGGGGAGTCCGTGGAAGTGTGTTTTCTTGCGGCCCGCCTGTTCGACGTTGAACCGCGCGAGACGCATGACGGCGCACGCGGTAAAGATGAACGCGAGCAGCCACTCCCACGTGCCGCGGTTCGGCTGCTCGAGATACATGAGGAGCGCCGGCGCCAGACCGAACGAGATGGCGTCGACCAGCGAGTCGAGCTCCTCGCCAAAGCGGCTGCCGGTTCCCGTCGCGCGGGCGACGCGTCCATCGAGGACGTCGGCGATGCCGCCGAGCACGATGAACATCGGCGCCTTCACGAATTCCCCGCGGATGCCAAGTATGATGGCGTACACGCCGCAGAACAGGTTCAACAGCGTCAACCCGTTCGGCGTCATCACGACCGCGCGATGAACGACCTTCCGACGACGCTGGCCGCGGGGCGGAGGAGGGATCATTGGCCTCTCAGCTCGGCGATCACCGAAGCGCCGGCGTAGGTCACGTCCCCGACTTTCACGCGCAATGCGGCGGACGCCGGGAGAAACACGTCGACGCGTGAGCCGAAGCGGATCAATCCCATGCGCTCACCCTGCTGCACGTGCTCCCCGTCCTTGGCGTCGGTCACGATGCGACGCGCGATCAAGCCGGCGATCTGTCGAACGAGAATGTGATTCGAGCCAACCTCGATGCCGATCGACGTCTGCTCGTTCTGCATGCTCGCCTCTTCCGCGCCGGCGTTCATGAACCGGCCGGGCTTCCGCTCGACGAGGCGCACGATCCCGCTCACCGGATACCGGTTCACGTGGACGTTGAACACGTTCATGAAGATCGAGATGCGCTTGGCGCGCTCCTTCATGAAGGTCGGCTCGTCGACCTCGGTGATCATCACGACCTTACCGTCGGCGGGTGCGATGACCAACCGCTCGCCGCGCTCGCCGATCCGTTGCGGGTCGCGAAAGAAGTACGCGACCCAAAGAGCGATCAGGGTGAGCGCGAACGCCACTAGCCAGAGCGGCCACGAGCGACGCATGATGGCGACGCCGAACCCGCCGGCGGCAATGAGCGCCGCGATGACGATGAAGCTGATTCCTTCGCGCGCGAAGCTCATGAAAGATCCGACGTATCGAGGTCCGTGCCCGTGATGCGGCGAAAGGCGTCGAGGTAGCGCGCGCTCGTCGCGTCCACCACCTCGGGTGGCAACGTCGGCGGCGGCGCCTCTCCATTCCACCGGCCGGCCCGCCGCTCGGCGTCGAGGTAGTCGCGCAACGGCTGCTTGTCGAAGCTGGGTTGCGATCGTCCCGGCTGATAGAGCTCGGCGGGCCAGAAACGCGAGCTGTCGGGAGTGAGGACTTCGTCGATCAGCGTGATGCGCCCATCGGCGTCGCGGCCGAACTCGAATTTCGTATCGGCGATGATGATGCCGCGCGCGGCGGCGATGGCGCGACCGCGCTCGTAGACGGAGCGACTCAGCCGCTCGAGCTCCCGCGCGACGTCGGCTCCGACGACGCCGGCCATCTGTGCGATGGTGATGTTTTCGTCGTGCCCCGCGTCCGCCTTGGTGGCCGGGCTGAACAACGGTGGATCAAGACGGTCGCTCTCGCGCATTCCGGGTGCGAGCGGTTCACCGGCGAGCGTGCCGTGTTCGCGATATTCCTTCCACGCCGAGCCGGAGATGTATCCGCGGACGACGCATTCGACGGGAAACACCGTCGTCCGCTTACAGAGCATCGCGCGCCCGGCGATGTCGGCGCGACGCGGCGCGAGCTCCGGGACGAGCTCGATGATCTCGTCGGCATCCGAGGACAGCAAGTGATTGTGGACCTCACTGCCAAACTGCCTGAGCCACCACGCGGTGATCTGCGTCAGGACCGCGCCCTTGTATGGAATCGGTTCGGCCATCACGACATCGAACGCGCTGACGCGATCGGTCGCGACGAGCAGCAGGCGATCGTCGTCGACGACGTACACCTCGCGGACTTTGCCGCGGCGAAGATGACGGAGGGGAAGGGGCTCGAGCTGCGCGATGGTCATACCCTGACCTCCTCGACACGCTCGTCGGCGTGAACGTGCCCGTTCATGATCGGCTCGATCACGCCGCGCAGGAACTCGTCGACCTGTTCCGGCGCGCGTCCGACGAAGCGACTCGGATCGAGAACGTCCGACAGATCGTCGGTGCGAACGCCGAACTCGGCGTCGGTTCCCAGCCGATCGAGCAAGTCGTTTCGGTCGGCGCCGTCCTTGAGAGCACGAGCGGCGTCGATGCTGTGGCGGCGGATGCGCTCGTGCGCGACCTGGCGGTCGACGCCGGCGCGAACGGCACGAACGATGAGCTCTTCGGTTGCCATGAAGGGAAGTTCGTCGGCGAGGCGACGTCGAATGCGCGCGGGGTGCACCTCGAGACCTCCAGCGACGTTGGCCATGAGGACGAGAATCGCGTCGGTGGCGAGGAACGACTCGGGAATGACAAGGCGGCGGTTGGCGCTGTCGTCGAGCGTGCGCTCGAAGAACTGAACGCCGTGCGTCAGGTTGGCGTTCGGCTCGATCGTGATGACGAAGCGCGCCAACGACGCGATCCGTTCGCTCCGCATCGGATTGCGCTTGTATGCCATGGCCGACGAACCGATCTGCTCCGCTTCGAACGGCTCTTCGATCTCGCCGACCGACTGCAGCATGCGAATGTCCCCACTGAACTTCATCGCGCTCGACGCGACGCCGGCGACGACGGCGAGCACTTGGGCGTCGATCTTCCGGGTGTAGGTCTGTCCGGACACCGGAATGGCCGCCGCGAATCCCATCTTGCCGTTCACGCGCGCTTCCAACTCGCGTACCTTCGCGTGATCACCCGCGAAGATCTCGAGGAAGCTTGCTTGCGTGCCCGTCGTCCCTTTGACGCCACGGAGCGGCATGCCGGCGATACGGTGTTCGATGTCGGCGAGATCGAGCACGAGGTCCTGCATCCAGAGCGTCGCTCGCTTTCCGACCGTCGTCGGCTGCGCGGCCTGGAGATGCGTCGAGCCGAGGGTTGCCTCGGCCCGCCATTGGCGGGCAAAGGCGGCGAGCGCACCGAGCACGCGAACGATCTTCCCGCGCAACAGCTCGAGTCCGCGCCGCATGAGGATCAAGTCGGCGTTGTCGGTGACATAGGCGCTCGTCGCTCCGTAGTGAATGAAGCCGCGCGCCGCCGGCGCGACGTCGCCGAACGCGTGCACGTGGGCCATCACGTCGTGGCGGAAGCGGCGCTCGTAGGTGGCGACGGTGTCGAAGTCGATGTCGTCGAGATGCGCGCGCATCTGCGCGATCGCGTTCTCGGGGATCGGCACGCCGAGCTCGCGCTCCGACTCGGCGAGCGCGAGCCAGAGTTGACGCCAGAGCCCATAGCGAACGGAGGGCGACCAGAGCTCGAGCATCGCGGCTGACGCATAACGCTCGGCGAGCGGCGACGAGTACCGATTGGCAGAGGTCATCGGATGCCGAACTCCGTCCAACTGACCTGACCCTGGCGCTCGAATATCACGCGCAAGTAACTCCGCGAGGCGTAGTAATCGATCGCCTTCGCGACGTCCTCGGCGACACGGATCGGTGCGTTGTTGATCTGGAGTATCACGTCGCCTTGTTGAAGTCCCGTTTGGTCCGTGACGAGCGGTGACGACCGATACACGAGCGCGCCGTAGGGACGCCGAAGTCCTCGTTCTTGCGCGATCGTTGGTGTCACGGTCACGAGCTCGAGCTCGCGGAGGACTTGGACCTTCGGCGCGGTGACCTCGGGTCGGTCGGCGATGTTGACATCGACGTCGAGCTCACGGGTCCCGTGCTTGATGTGAAGGCGCGCCGGCGAGCCGACGCGAAGGTCGAGCAGGGCCGCTTGCCAATCGAACGGGTTCCGGATGATGCGGGTTCCTTCGCGAAGGACTACGTCACCCGGCTGCAATCCGGCGGCGGCCGCGGGCGACCCCGGAGCGACAGTCGCGATGACCGCGCCTTGTGTCAGGACATCGCGAGGGTTCGTGCTCTGTCGGGAACGCAGGGTGATCCCAATCCACGGACTGCGAATCGAGCCGTGGCTCAGCAGATCGTCCACGACGCGCGCGACGCGGTTGATCGGAATCGCGAAGCCGAGGCCGACCGACCCTCCGCTCGGTGAAAAGATGCTGCTATTGACGCCGACGACTTCACCGTCGGCATTGACGAGCGGCCCGCCCGAGTTCCCGGGATTGATCGCGGCGTCGGTCTGGATCATGTCGAAGTACGACGCCTGGCCTTCGTTCGGCGCGATGAGGTTGCGCTGCGTGGCGCTGATCACGCCGACGCTCACACTTGGCTCGCTGTTCCCGAGGTAGAAGCCGAAGGGATTACCGATCGCGATCGCCCACTCGCCGATGACGAGGTTGGCGGAGTTGCCGAGCTTCACTTCCGGGAGGCCCTTTGCCTCGATCTTGAGCACGGCGACGTCGTTGGCCTCGTCGGAGCCGAGGATGCGCGCGGGAAACACGATCCCGTCGCGCATCATGACCGAGACCTTGTTGGCGCCGGCAACTACGTGGTGGTTCGTGACGATGACACCATCGCCGCGCACGATGAACCCCGTGCCGAGCCCCGCCGACGTCCGCGGCTGCGGACGGGCGCCGAACAGCAGGTCGAACGGATCCATCGGCGATTGGTCGACCGCTTCCGTCTGTACCGTCACGACTGACGGAGCAACACGGGCTGCCGCGGTGGTAATCGCGTTCTGCCGGCTCTGCGACACCTGCGTACTCGCGGACGGGCGCACGCCCGAGGACTGCGCGGCCGATCGATCCGGCGCGTGTGAGCAGCCCACGACCAGGGCCGTCAGCGCGCAGCGAAGGAGCGGCCGCATCACACCACCGTCCAAGCCGCGTGTCGTTGCGACAACTCTCGCAAGAAGCGATCGATGCCACGATCGGTCAGCGGGTGCACCAACAATCCGCGCAACACGTCGGTCGTGACGGCGACTCCGTCCGCGCCGGCGGCGGCGCAGGCGCCGAATTGCGAGGCGGTGCGCGGATTGAGCGCGACGAGATCGGCTTCGCTGCCGGAGCCGTCGAGGACGGCGCGGAGCTCATGCATGACCGCCCCGGCGTCTCGTCCGGCGGCGTCGAGATCGTCCACGGAGATCACCACGGCGCGCGCGCCGGCTCGCGCGGCGAGCAGCGCCTGCGCGGCACTGAACACGAGCGTCGCGGCAACGCGAACGCCGTCGACGGTGAGTCGGTGAATCGAATCGACGACGTCCTCGACGAACGGGATTTGCACGATGACGTTGTCGGATAGCTTGGCGAGCTCGCGCGCGCCGCGATACACCTCGTCGCTGGTGAGCGCGTGCGCCGTGACGAATACCGGTCCATTGCTGGTCCGACAAATTTCGGCGAGATGTTCACGCACGTCGTCGGCCTCTTCCGCACCGACGAGCGCGTGCGTCGTGAGCACCCCATCGATCAATCGCCGATGAGCCGCCCAGCGAATGTCCTCGAGATTTGCCGAGGCGAGATAGATCTTCATGCGTCCTCGAGGTACAGCTCGCGAGGGTAAATCACCGCATCGAGGAACAACGCGTGTGCCGCCGCGGGCGGTGAGGTGTCGTCATTCGTGTTTGCGGTCAGCAGCGTCGGCATGTCCGTCGCGGGTCGGCGATGGCTGGCGATGTCGAGCATGGTTCCGACAAGAAATCTCACCATGTGATGGAGAAAGCGATTGGCTTCGATCTCGAATACGATGCCGCCGGGCCGATCCAACCAGCGGGCACGCGTGACGTGGCACCGATGGTCGTCGCCGGGGGGCGCCGTTCCGAGGACCGCAAACGCCTGAAAGCAGTGCTCGCCCTCGACGCGGGCAGCGGCTGCATCCAAAGCGCCCCGATCCAAGGGCTGCCCGAATGCCAGCTCATACCGACCGCGGAACGGCGAATGTGCTCCATCATCCGTACCGACGTAGTAGCTGTACCGCCGGCTCAGAGCACTGTAGCGCGCGTGAAACTCGTGCTTCATCTCGGCCGCCGAGGCGACCCATACGTCGGAGGGCAGGACCGCGTTCAGCGCGCGCCGCAACTTCTGAACGGTCCATCGCTCCGGTACTCGAACACCGACCGCCTGACCCCTCGCATGCACACCGGCATCAGTGCGCCCCGACCCTGTCGCCGCGATGCGTTCGCACACGAGGCGCGCGAGCGCCTCTTCCAGGACGCCTTGTACGGTCCGCTGATCGGGCTGGCGTTGCCATCCGCTGAATTGGGCCCCGTCATAGTGCAATACGAGTTGCACAGTGCGTTCGGCCATTGCTGGAAAGCTACCAGACCAGGGGGGTGTGTCAAGCAAGCATGGTCGTGCGTCAGAGTGTTGAAAGCGATTGACATTGCACGACGTACGCACTCACATTGCGCCCTCGATGCCCCCACGTACGCTCGCCTCTCTTGCCCACGCGCTCACCGTTTCGGCGACTCCCGACGACGCGCTCGTGGCGTTGGGTGAGGCCCTCGCCGAGGTCGACCGTTTCGCCCAGCTGGCCCTCATCAAGTTCGACGAGCGGCGCGGCATGTTGACCGAACGATCCCTGCTCGCCAACGGTCGTCCCGAAGCGATGGCGATCGACACGACGTTCGACCACCTGCCGTCCCGAGAGCGCGCCGCGATCGCGGCGGGCGGACAGTTTGTCGATTTCGCCGACAACGGCGACGAATTCGGGCGGCTCTTCCAGCTGCCGTCGTTCGGCGAGGCCGGATGGTTGAACGTACGAGGGCTCTGCTACGAAGGAAAGTTGAGCGCCCTCCTCGTGCTGTACGAGGCGCGCAAACTCTTCGGCGCAAGAACCGCCGAGCGGTTCTTGCCGGCGATCGCGCTGTTCGAGCTGGCATACCTTCGGTTCCTCGAGCGCAACGCGCGCGAGGACGCCGTTCGGACGCTCGAGGATGTGACGCAACGCGTCCACGACGAATACAGCCGCCGGCTGGCCGAGCTGGAAGCGCGCGTCAATCACACGAGCAGCGCCGAAGCGGTTTCCGGCTCGACGCGCATCGTGACGCTCGAGCGCGACCTGGCGCAGGCAACCGAGGACGCGCGTCGAGCGCTCAAGCGCGCGGCCGCGGTGGACGCGACGGTATCGTCCGCCGTCGAGCAGCTCGAGAAGGCGCACGTCGAGCTCCATCGCCGCAGCGAAACACTGCGGCAGAAGACGCGAACGATCTATCTCATTGACAGGGTCCTCACGCTGGACACGGCGACCGACGATCCGCGACAGCTCGCCGACGGGCTTCTTTCACTCGTCGGCGACGATATGCACGCGCAGCGTTGTTCGCTGATGCTGCGGACGCCGGATGGCGAATCGTTGTACATCGCCGCGGTGCGCGGCGTGGCGCCTGGAGTCACCGAAGGGGCGCGCGTCGCGATCGGGCAGGGCGTCGCCGGACGCGTCGCGGCGACGCGGGAGCCACTGCTGGTCCGCGACGTGACCGATGCCGGCGACCAGCAGCTGCAGCAAGACCGGTATTTCACCACCGGATCGTTCATCAGCTTTCCGCTCGTGTACCACGGCGAACTTGTCGGCGTCGTGAATCTGGCGAACCGCGCGATGCAGGGGTTGTTCAGCGAGGAAGACGTCGATCGCGTTCGCCTGCTCGGCCTCGTCATCTCTCTCGTCGCGTCGAAGGCACGGCTGCCGGAGCGCCTCGTCGAGGCACTGAGTGTCCACTAGCTCCGCCCCCGCACCGAACCCGCTGCTCGGAACAATTCGTCGGCTCACGCTCGGAGAAGCGCCGGTTCCGGAGGAGCTGACAGAGGCGTTCAATCTTATTTTGGCGGGCGACGCCACGCCCGCGCAGGTCGCCGGCTTGCTCGTCGGCTTGCGCGTGAAGGGGGGAGGCGAGACGCCGATCGAGCTCGCCGCCGTCGTGAGATCGTTTCGCGAGGCGATGGTCTCGCTGTCGGCGGACCGCCCGGACGATCTGGTCGACACCTGCGGCACCGGCGGCGGCTCGATCAATACGTTCAACATCTCGACGGCGGCGGCGCTCTTGGTGGCCGGCGTGGGCGTGCGCGTCGCCAAGCACGGCAACCGTTCATTTACCACGCAGTGTGGCAGCGCGGACGTCCTGGAAGCGCTGGGTGTCTCGATCGATGTCCCAGTTCCGGTGATGGAATCGGCGCTGCGCGACGCGGGGATCGTTTTCATGTTCGCGCCCCTGATGCATCCGGCGATGCGGCACGTCGGTCCCGTTCGGCGCGAGCTTGGCGTGCAAACGATCATGAACCTGGTCGGTCCGCTTGCCAATCCGGCGCGGGCGGGGCGACAGGTCGTCGGCGTTTCCGATCCGCGGCGGCTGCCGCTCATCGCGGGAGCTCTGGCCGAGCTGAACTCGGTGCATGCGCTCGTCGTGCACGGCGAAGGCATGGACGAGATCTCCCCGTTCGTGCCGACCCAAGTCATCGAGGTGTCGCGCGGTACCGTGCGCTCGTGGGAGATCGATCCACGGCGTTTCGGTTATGGCGCAGGCACCGCCGAGGATGTTGCAGGTGGTCCGCCCGCCGCCAACGCGGCGGCGATCATGCGAGTGCTGCGAGCCGAAGGGAACGCGACGGCGACCGCGGCGGTGGTGCTCAATGCGGCAGCCGCGCTGTATGTCGCGGGTAGAGCGGTGACCTACGACGACGCGGTAGAGCAGGCGAAGGCGGCGATCGACAGCGGCGCCGGCATCGTGGCCCTGGACCGCCTCAGAGTGGCATTCGCGCGGACTTAATACCGCCGTAGCACGCCGACGACGATGCCTTGGATACTGATGTCGTTCTCGTGGACGTACATCGGCTGCATCGTCTCGTTGGCGGGTTGAAGCCGAATACGCCCGTCTCGCTCTCGATAGAACTTCTTGACCGTAGCGGACGATCCGTTGAGCAGCGCGATGACCATCTCGCCGTTATCGGCGCGCTGCCGCTCGTTGACGACGACGAAATCACCGTCCCGAATCTGCTCGTCGATCATGGAATTACCGCGCACGCGAAGCACATAGTGGCTGCCCGCCCGCCCAACGAGCGTTTCGGGGACGCAAAGCGTCTCGTTGTGCTCGAGAGCCTCGATGGGCATACCGGCGGCGACGCTACCGAGGAGGGGAAGCTCGATGGCGCGGGGCGATGCCTCCGTCGGGAGGATCTCGATCGCCCGACTCTCGTTGTAGCTCCGCTTGATGTAGCCTTTGCGCTCGAGGTTGGTGAGGTGTTCGTGCACCGTCGCCAACGAGTTGTAGCTGAAGTTCTCGGCGATCTCCTCAAAGCTCGGCGCGAAACCGTTTTGCTCGGAATACGCCGTGAGGTAGTTTAGTATTTCGCGCTGGCGCTTTGTGAGCGGCATGGCTGAGTCCCGTTGTGCGGATGACTTGGGGCCGGCAACGTTCACCGAAGAGGCCCCGAACTACAATATCCGAAGAAGGACCGAAGTGCAAGCTACCCCGGCGTGGACCCCACCGGCAGGCACGCTTGGTGGCATCATCGACGAGGCATATCAGCGGGCCGCCCGGCTCCGTTCAGACCGTGTGGCGCTCGAACGCGCCGCCGCGGTGGCCGGTGGCGTCCCGTCACTCGAGGCTGCGCTCCGCGGCTCCAACGTCGGTGTGATCGCCGAGGTCAAGCGCCGATCGCCCTCGAAGGGTTGGATCAACTCGGAGATCGGCGCGGCCGCGCAAGCCCGGTCTTACGAGGAGGGCGGTGCGGCAGCGATCTCCGTCCTCACAGAGCCGCGGCACTTCGGAGGTTCTAACGAGGATTTGACGAACGTTCGCGCCGCCGTTCGCGTACCGGTGTTGAAAAAGGATTTTCACGTCGATCCGATCCAACTGATCGAAGCGAAAGCCCTCGGTGCATCGGCGGCCTTGCTCATCGTGCGCGCGCTATCGCCGGACACATTGTCGCAACTCAGTGAGACGGGAACCGAACTGGAACTCGAGCTGTTGTTCGAGGTGCGGGATCGAATCGAGTTGGATCGCGCGCTCGAGGCGGGGGCCCGGGTGATCGGCGTGAACAACCGAAATCTCGAGACACTGGTGATCGATCCGACAACCGCTCAGCGTTTGATTGCGGAGATTCCGGCCGATCGCATCGCCATCGGCGAGAGCGGCGTCTCTGGTCGTTCGGACGTAGAACGGTTGGCGGAAGCCGGCGCGGACGCCGTGCTCGTCGGTTCGGCCGTGTCTGCGGCGAAGGATCCCGTCGAGGCCGTGCGCGAGTTGTCGGCCGTCAAGCGAAGAAGCCGTGGCGCCTGATATCAAGTTTTGCGGCCTAACCCGGTCGATCGACGCCCAGATAGCCGCGGAGCTAGGGGCGAGATACGTCGGGGTAATCTTCGCCGGCGGCCCACGCCAGCGTACCGTGGATCATGCCGCGGCTGTGCTGGCGGGCTTGCCGTCGAATGTGAAGCGGGTTGGGGTCTTCGGCAGACAGTCGCCGGAAGAGGTGGCGTCCGTCGCTGTCACCCTGGGGTTGGACGTCGTTCAACTCCACGATCGAGGCGATCCTTCGTCGGTCGCCGAGCTGCGTAAACGGACGTCCGCGGAGATCTGGTCAGCGATACGGATTTCGAGAGGATTCTTACCTGAAAACTCCAAAGCCATTGCCGCCACGGCGGATGGCGTGGTGCTTGACGCCCATGTCGAGGGTATTTTGGGCGGAACGGGTGTCGCCCTCCCGTGGGAAGAACTGGCCGATCAGCTCGATTCGCTGCGCTCCACCCGACTCATCCTTGCTGGGGGGCTGAAGCCGGAAAACGTGGCGCGGGCGATCGCGCTAGTTGCGCCGGACGTTGTCGATGTGTCCTCAGGAGTTGAGGTTGAAGTTGGCATCAAGGATCGTGAAAGGATGCGGGCCTTCCGCGACGCCGCGACCCAAGCATTCATTCCCACCCAATGATTGCACTACAATCCGATCGGTTCGGCGTTTTTGGGGGCAGGTATGTCCCCGAAACGCTCATTCCGGCGATCGACGAGCTCGAAAGGGCGTACGATCACGCACGCGTGGATCCGTCGTTCCAGCGCGAGCTCGGCGACATGCTCACGCACTACGTCGGCCGGCCGTCCGCGCTGAGCGACGCACCACGGTTCTCCGAGGTTGTCGGCGCGCCGGTGTGGCTCAAGCGCGAGGACCTGAATCACACCGGCGCGCATAAGATCAACAACACGGTGGGCCAAGTTCTGCTGGCGCGACGGATGGGAAAGCGTCGCATCATCGCCGAAACGGGAGCCGGCCAGCACGGCGTCGCGACGGCGACCGTCTGCGCGCGGTTCGGACTGGAATGCGTGGTCTATATGGGCGAGGAGGACATGCGGCGGCAGTCGCTGAATGTCTTCCGCATGCGGCTGATGGGCGCGAAGGTCGTCGGCGTGTCCAGCGGAACGAAGACGCTCAAGGATGCCACGACCGAGGCGATTCGCGACTGGGTCACGAACGTCAACGACACCTACTATATCATCGGTTCGGTCGTCGGGCCCGCCCCCTATCCGCGAATGGTTCGCGACTTTCAGGCGGTAATCGGGCGCGAGGCGCGGGCGCAGATGCTCGAGCGCGCCGGAAGGCTGCCGAAGACGGTCGTGGCCTGTGTCGGCGGCGGCAGTAACGCGATGGGCGCGTTCCACGCGTTCGTCGACGACAAGGATGTGGAGCTCGTCGGCGTCGAAGCCGCGGGGAAAGGGCTCGAGAGCGGCGAGCACTCGGCGTCCTTGGCCCGCGGGCGGCCCGGCGTGCTGCACGGCTCGTTGAGCTATCTCTTGCAGGACGAGCACGGCCAGGTGCATCCGGCGCATTCAATTTCCGCCGGACTCGATTATCCCGGGGTTGGCCCTGAGCACTCGTTCCTCAAGGACAGTGGGCGCGCCGAGTATGTCGCGGTCTCCGACAACGAAGCGCTGGAGGGCTTCCAACTACTGAGCCGACTGGAGGGGATCATTCCCGCCCTCGAGACGGCGCACGCGGTCAGTTGGATCGCGTCGCAGCGCGGCCGGTGGGCGAAAGACCAGCCCGTGCTGTTGTGCGTGAGCGGCCGCGGAGACAAGGACGTCGCGCAGGTGAGCGCGATGAACATCCTCGGCGCGTGACGGCTCCCTCGTCATCGGCACGCGGAGGCATGCGAGGCCCGGCGTCGGCGGCGATGACGTCGCCCAAAGCGGCGGTCGAAGAGATGTTGCGCGCGTTCATGAAAGCCGCGCGCGCGCACCAGCTCTATCTACCGAACAACCCGATCTACCGAGGCGCGATCGACACGCTTCGTGCGGCGTTTGGTCCCGTTTGGCAGCAAATGCCCATTCTGCCACTGGCGATCGACGAGATCGAAATCCAATGGGAAGGCGAAATGGTGCTCGCCGATCCCACCAGCGCGAAATCGGCCGACAATCTCGCCTGGCTGTTTTTCAAGGACGGCGTTCGCGAGCTGACGATAACGCCGGGCTTCGAGGATGAAGAGGTCGTGAAGCTGCTCGACATCGTGCAGCGGGCGCGCCGCGCGACGACCGACGACGACGATCTGGTGGCGATGCTCTGGGAAGCGGAGTTCACGTTCCTGACGTACCGCCATTTGGATCTGCTGCAGGACGGCGTCGGCGGGAGTGAAACCGCTCCCGGTCCAGAGGTCACGCCGCTCTCCGCGGATCAGGTGCAGCGCGAGACACAGGCGGCCGTGGAGGAGTCGCAGGCTTCCGGCTTCGTCAATATGGCCGACTTCGACTCCACTCTGTATTTCCTCGACGGGGAGGAAGTGGAGTACCTGCGTCGCGAGATCGAGCGGGAGTACGCGCACGACCTGCGCGGGAACGTCGTCTCGGCGCTGTTTGATATCTTTGAATTGCACGCCGACGCGGCAGCGCGCGGAGAGATCCTGGAACACGCGCAGACGCTCCTGCCACATCTCCTGGCGGCCGGTCACTTTCGAGGCGTCGCCTATCTGCTGCACGAGGCGCAGGCGTCTCTCTCTCGCACGCTGAACATCAGCGACGGCCACAAGTCCGGACTGACTCGGCTCGCCGATCAACTCAGCGCACCGGACGGCTTGAACCAGCTTCTGCAGGCGCTGGATGAAGCGCCGCACCTGCCGCCGGAGGACGAGCTCTCTGACCTTTTCGCGCAACTGCGCCCGGCGGCGCTGCAGACCATCTTTCAGTGGTTGGGCGCGTCTTCGAACGCGGAGCTACGCCCGGCGCTCGGCGCCGCGGCGGATCGTCTGGCGGGCGAAAACACGTCAGAGCTCGTTCGCCTGGTTCAATCGCCCGATCGCGTGGTGTCGGACGAGGCGATTCGACGAGCCGGATCGCTCAAGGCGCAGGCCGCGGTACTGGCGCTGAGCAAGCTGCTGAGTGATCCCGACTCGGCGCGGCGCCTCGCCTCGGTCCACGCGCTCGTCGAGATCGGGTCGGCCGGAGCGCTGCAGGCGATCGAGCGAGCGACCGAAGACTCCGACCGTGAGGTACGAATCGCTGTCGCGCGCGCGTTTGCGTCGCGTGTACACAGGCCGGGGCTCGCTCGCATCGAGGCGGCGGTGAAGGGACGGCCGATTCGTGAAGCCGACCTGACCGAGAAGATGGCATTCTTCGAGGCGTACGGCGCGCTGGCGGGAGACGGCGGCGTCGACTTGTGCGACGGGATTCTCAACGGGAAGGGCTTCCTCGGGCGCCGCGAAGAACCGGAGATTCGAGCGTGCGCGGCCGTCGCGCTTGGCCGAATCGGGACGGCGCGCGCACTGGAATCGCTTCGCAAAGCCAGCGGAGAAAAGGACGTCGTGGTGCGGAACGCGGTGACTCGCGCGCTGCGCTCGCCGGGGGCCGCGCCGTGAGCGCCCCACGCGCCGTCGCGCCCGCGGCTGATGAACCGAACGTTCGCCGGGCCGGACGACAGCTCATCCTCGCCGCCTATGGCGCTCTGCGAGCGGTGAAACTCTACCCGGTCGAAAACGTCGCCGTGCAAAAGGCGCTGGCCGAGGTCACGGCCCAGTCGCGCGACTTGGCGAAAAGCGAAGGAGAGCTCGAGCTTCGCATCTCGGGCGAATTTCTGTTCGTCAATCAGGTGCGGCTCCGTCTCGAGTTGGACAACTTCGCCAGCTTCAGCCACCTGTTGTCGCTCTTCCGTGCCTCCGGCATCGGGACGCTGCACATCGCGCCGACGGTGTCGGAGAAGGACTGGCTGATCTTCTTCTCGCTCATGCAAGCGCCGGCGAGCGACAATCCGGAAGAACGGCTTGTTCAGCTCCAGACGAAGCTGGCCGACGCGGGCGTCGCGACGCTGACGACGGCGCCGCCGACGGAGCAGGGCGACGGCCAGGAAAAAGCGAAGGAGCGGGCGAAGCGAACGTACGACCAGTCGGTGGCGGCGACGAAAGAGCTGATGGGATCTCTTCGGATGGGCGCGTCGCCGAATCTGAAAAAGATCAAGCGCCTCGTGCAGAGCATCGTCGATCAGATCCTGACCGAGGAGACGTCGCTCATCGGCATGACGACGCTCCGCGACTACGACGAATACACGTTCACGCACAGCGTCAACGTCTGCATCTTTTCGGTCGCGCTGGGACGACGACTCGGTTTGTCGAAAGTCCAGTTGTACGACCTGGGCATGGCCGCGCTGTTCCACGACATCGGGAAGTCGCGCGTCCCGACGGAGATCATCAATAAGGCCGATCGGCTGAACGACGACGAGTGGCGCATCGTCGCCAATCATCCCTGGTTCGGAGTCCTCGCGCTGTTCGGCGTGCGCGGAGCGCAGGAGCTCCCGTACCGCGCGATGATCGTCGCGTACGAGCATCACATGAAGGCCGACCTCTCCGGCTATCCGCGACCGCTGCGCAATCGCCAAATGGGCGTGTTCAGCAAGATCGTCGCGGTCGCCGACGGTTTCGATGCCGCGACGTCGCGTCGCTCGTACCAACCGGTGCCCTACACGCCGGCCGAAGTGATGCGCGAGCTACGCGACAATCCGCGACGCGGAATGGATCCCGTCGTCGTGAAGGCGTTCATCAATTTGACCGGCGTGTACCCGGTCGGGACATTCGTCGTGCTGGACACCTTCGAGCTTGGCGTCGTGCACGCGGCCAACCCGCTCGAGGACATGATTTCCCGTCCGATCGTGCGTATCGTGAGCGATGCGCAGGGGAACGTCCTGTTCCCCGGCACGCTGGCTGATCTCGCCGACCGCAATGCCAACGGCGAGTTTGTACGCACGATCATCAAGACCGAGAATCCCGAACGGTATGGCATCCGGATCGCCGACTATTTCGTCTGACGCGGTAACACGCAAATTCGCCGAGCTTCGCGCCGCGGGGCGGCGCGCCCTCGTTCCATACATCACCGCCGGTCATCCGGACGAAGCGCGCACGCTGGAGCTGATCGCCGGCCTGGAGGCCGCCGGCGCCGACGCGATCGAGCTGGGACTGCCGTTCTCGGATCCGATGGCCGACGGTCCGGTGATTCAAGCCAGCTCGCAGCAAGCCCTCGAGCAGGGGATGAACTTCGACCGCCTCCTCGACCTTGTCTCGCGAGCGCACGCGTCGATCCCGCTCATCCTGTTCAGCTATCTCAATCCGGTCCTTGCCGCCGGCGACGACGCGCTGACGCGCGCCGCGCAAGCGGGCATGAGCGGACTGCTGCTCACGGATCTTCCCGTCGGATCTGACCCGGCGCTCGAGGCGCGAGTCGCCGCCGGTCCGCTGGCGTTCATTCGGCTCGTCGCTCCGACGACGCCGACCGAACGGATGAGAGAGATCGCGCAGCACGGAAGCGGGTTCGTGTACCTGATCAGTCGCCTCGGCGTGACGGGAATCCGCGACGACCTCTCGGCCGAGCTGCCGGCAACGGTGCAACGATTGCGGGACGCAACGACGCTCCCCGTATGCGTTGGCTTTGGTGTTTCGCGTCCTGAACAGGCGGCCGCGGTGGCTCGCATCGCCGACGGGGTCGTCGTCGGCAGCGCGATCGTCCGCGCCGCGGGGAACAGTGTGGCCGAAGCGACTCGCCTCGCGGCGTCACTGCGCGACGCGATCGATAGAGCGTAGGTGATGCCGACGCACGAGATCACGCTGCGCGCGATGCGGTTTCATGCGCTCGTCGGAATTCTTCCGCACGAACGCGAATTGGCGCAGCCGATCGAGGTCGATGTGACGGCGCAGGTCGGCGAGGGCGACGGGATCGTGGATTACCGGCGCATGTACGACGCGACCGCGTCGGTCTTCTCTCACGGACCGGTCGATTTTCTCGAGGAGATTGCCGAGCGGGTGGCGAGCCGGCTGTTCGAAGATCATCGACGGATCACTTCGGTCCGCGTCGCCGTGCGGAAGCCGCAGGTCGCCCTTGGCGGACCGCTCGCGTACGCGGAAGTCGCCGTCGACCGCACGCGGAATGATTGACGTGGCGTACGTCGCGCTGGGGTCGAACCTCGGTGACCGGCAGGGGCATCTCGCCGCCGCCCGTGCCGCGTTGGCGGCATTGCCCCAGACGCGTGTCGTCGGCATCTCGAGCGTCGAGGAGACGGAGCCGTTGAACGGCCTCGAGCAACCGTGGTATCTCAATCAGATGGTCGCCCTCGAGACGTCGCTGACCCCCCAAGAGCTGCTCGCCGCGCTTCAGTCGATCGAAGCGCGGCAAGGACGCGAGCGCCGCGCGCGCTGGGCGTCGCGTACGCTGGATCTCGACATCGTGTGCTTCCAACAGCAGTCGGTGCACGAGCCGGGGCTGCAGGTGCCTCACCCCGGATTGACGAATCGTCCTTTCTGGCAACGAGAGCTCGCCGAGTTGCGACGGGGTAACGAATGACGCTCGCGGTCGCGCTCGAGCCGTTGCTGCTCCCTGCGTGGGCGAAGGTGTCCGATAAGCGCCGAAAGCACATCGCGCGAGTCACGACGCTGCTCATGCAGTGGGCGGACGAAATCGGTATTTCCGACGAGGAGCGACGCGACTGGACGCACGCCGGGCTGCTCCACGACGCGTTACGCGATGCGGACGAGTCGGAGCTGCGCGCACTGGCGAAGGATCCGGTTCGAGAGGAAGAGCTGTTGCACGGACCGGCCGTCGCGAACCTGTTGGCGCCGACTGGAGAGGTGCGGGCGCCGGCGTTGCTCGCGATCCGCTATCACACCGTCGGCTCGCCGGATTGGAATCGCACCGGGAAGGCTCTCTACATGGCGGATTTCCTCGAGCCGGGTCGAAGCTTCGCGCGCAGCGATCGCGCGTTTCTGGCGCGTCAGGTTCCGCACGATTTCGACGGCGTGTTTCGGCAGGTGCTGCGGGCTCGCCTCGAGTACGCGCTGCGCGAGGGCTACACCCTGTTTCCCGAGACCGTCGGGCTCTGGAACGCCGTCCGTTGAAGCCTCGGGGCGTTGCGGTTGTGGCGGTGGCGATCGGTGTCGCGGCGTTCGGGGTCGTGATGGCCGTGCGCTCGCGGCGGACCGGCTCGGCGCCGCCGCCGCCGGCGCAGGTTCGCGCGCCGGACAGCACACGGGTGCGCGTTCAGGTGCTGAACGGCACCAAGGTTCGCGGCCTGGCGCGCCGGGCGACGCAGTTGCTGCGGGATCGCGGCTTCGACGTCGTCGAGACAGGGACGATCAACGACGCGCGCGACACGACGCTCGTGTTGGACGTATCGGGACATCCCGACTGGGCAAACCGCGTCGCGAAATTGTTTCCGCCGTCGCGCGTGCAAGCGCGATCCGACAGCTCACGCTACCTGGACGTCGTCGTCGTGCTGGGGACGACGTGGCGGCCGCCGACCCAGCCGTTCTACCCGTAACTGGCCGCACGCGGCGGCGATGTCGACGCCGCGACTTTTTCGCACCGCTACTTCCACGCCCTCTTTCCGAAGCTCGCGCGAGAAGGTGCGAATGCGATCGGGCGTCGACGGCGTAAAACCGCGCGCCCCTCCCGGGTGCAGCGGAATGAGGTTCACAAACGCGCGGCACTCTTGGGCTAACCGCGCGAGCTGCAGCGCGTGCTCCTCGCGATCATTGACACCGCCAAGCATCACGTACTCGAACGTCACCCGCCGGTCGAACACCTTCGCGGCGTCGATGACCTGCGCGAGCGGATACTTGGTGTTGATCGGCATCAGCTCCTGACGCAGCCCGTCGTTCGGCGCGTGAATGGAGATGGCGAGTCGGAACTGTTCCGGACGCTGCCCCAACGCGACGATTCCCGGCAGCACACCGACGGTCGAGATCGTGACGTGCCGCGCCCCGATGCCGAGTCCCGACGGATCGTTGAGGATGGTGAGCGCGACGTCGACGGCTTTCCAATTCATCATCGGCTCGCCCATACCCATGAACACGATGTTCGTCACGGGAATCGGCGGGTCGAGCAAGCGCATCTCACGCACTTGTCCGGCGATCTCGAACGCGCTGAGGTTGCGGCTGAAGCCCATCGCGCCCGTCGCGCAAAAAGCGCACTGCAACGCGCATCCGGCCTGCGACGAGATGCACAGCGTCACGCGATCGCCTTCCGGGATCGCCACGGTCTCGATGGCTTCGTTATCGGCGAGGCGGAAAAGAAACTTCTCCGTCCCGTCGGCTGACTTTTGGCGCGCCGCCACGGAGAGCCGCGGCAGCTCGAACGAGGCGGAGAGCGTCTCGCGGAGCGCCTTCGGCAACTCGGTCATCGCTTCGAAGTCCGGAGCTGGATTCAACCACAGGCGTCGGAGCACCTGATCGACACGATAGCGCGGTTGTCCCGCTCGCTCGAAGAAAGCAGCGAGCGAGGCACGCGCCGCTTGCGGCGTCATGCTCAACAGATTGATCCGCTGGTCCGCGTCGGTCACTTGACTGATCGAGTGAAAACGAACTGATAGCTGGCGCCGAACCCGCCGGCGCCTTCCTCGCGCGCGAGGCTCAACATGTAATCGGCATAGTGCAGACCAAGCCCGAGGCGAACGCGCCTGGCCGTCTCGCTGAAATCGGTCGACTGCAATACGCCGACTCCGGCTTCGAAGCGCCGATACGTCGCGTTGGCCGAAATGTACTGGTCGCGGCCACGCGATTCGGTCTTGGCAAATGAATAGCCGCCCCGCAACTGAAAGGTGGAATCGCGGCGGACGACTGGCGCGTCCGCCGCGATCAGGTACGTCGCGACCTCGCGCTTCTGCCACGGACTGAAGAGAAAAGTCGAGAGGCTGATTCTTGCGGGTGTTCGGGCAACACGATTCAAGATCAGACCGCCATCGATCGACAGCGCGCCGTGGTTGTTCTCGTCGAGCGTTCCGCGGCGGTAGCGCGCCGCTGCTCCGAGCGACAGATCGCCCCAGGTGCCGGCCGCTCCGCCGCTGATCACGGTCGTGCCGTAGGAGATCTCTCCAGGCAAGGACTGGGGGTCGGAGACCGTTCGAATGATGTCGTTCACCGAAGCCTGCACGTACGACAGGGCGCTCGTGATTCGACCGAGGCGATAGGAAGCTCCGATCATGTCG
>DATLPC010000249.1:0-4149 GCA_035535975.1 Gemmatimonadaceae bacterium
CGAACCGTCGTGATGCCGCTCAGCGCGAAGTCGCTGGCGTACTGGGATTCCACATCGCACGGCTGGATCGTGGAAGAGGAACCGGTCAAGCTTCGCGTCGGTGCGTCGTCGGCGGACATACGCGGCGAGGTGACCGTCGACGTCAAGCGCTAGCCTGAACGGCTCACAAAACTCAGCTCGACTCGTGGAGCGGGGAGCGGACGCCGACAGACGAACGATCGGTTCGATCAGGCGTTCGGATCGGTCCAATCGCATCACCACCCCACGTTCTTAGAAGCCCGAGGCGTAGAAGCCTGCGGCTTGCCGGATGGGCGAAATTGCGTGATGCCCGACATGACTTCCCGCTCGATGGTCGTTCTCGAGACTGAGCGCCTCACGCTTCGCGACGCCGTGCTCGACGACGCGGAGTTCATCCTGCGTCTGCTCAACGAGCCGTCGTTCCTGCGCTTCATCGGCGATCGTGGCGTACGAACGTTGGAGGACGCGCAACGGTACATCGCCGACCGGCTGATCGAGAGCTACGTGCGCAACGGGTTCGGTCTGTGGGTCGTGGAGCGAAAGGAATCCCCGGGGCCGATCGGCATCTGCGGCCTCGTGAAACGCGACGCGCTGCCGGACCCGGATATCGGGTTTGCCTTCTTGCCCGAGTATTGGTTCAGCGGCTACGCATTCGAATCGGCGGCCAGCGTCACGGCATACGCGTTCGGCTTGCTCGGGCTGCCGCGGCTGCTTGCGGTGGTGAACGCCGACAACGCGGCCTCGATTCGCCTCCTCGAGAAGCTCGGCCTGCGCTTCGTTCGAACGATCGCGCTCTCGAGCGGGGAGGAGCCCGTTCGATTATTCGAGCGCGAAGCGCCAGGGTAGCGGGCTGTCGACATCCAGATGCACGGCATCGGCTGCGAGCCTGACGCGCGGAGCGAGCCGGTCCCGGCTCAGCGATCCATGATCGGCAGATACGCGCGCCATGGGCCGATCGCATCGCGGTACTGCTTTGCCATCACACGGGCGACCTGCGCAATGTGTCCGAGGTCGTGTCCCACCCAGGTCGCGAGGAGCTGGCTCAGCGTCACCGCACCGAACTCTGGATGCTCGCCGGTCAGCGCGAGCTCGGTATGGGTGAGATGCCAACTGGCCAGCGTCGCCACGTTTTCAGCGCGGAGCTGGGCGAACTCGCCGAGAAGGTCGCTCAGCGACTTGCCCTCACTCTCGCGGAATTGGGCGAAGCGGTCGTAGGGTGTGAAGCGCCGGTCGGGGCCTCGCGACAAAATGATCGTGGCGCGCGGAATCCAGTCGCTGCGCTCGCCGTGGATCAGATGCCCCAGGATCACGTATGGACTCCACGTGTCCGGCCCTTCGGTGGCATCGGTCCATGCGGGAGTGAGTCCGTCGAGCATTGCACTCAGCGTCCGCGGAGTGCGCTCGAGGACGGCGGTGCCGGTTGCGAGGTCGAATTCCATCGTTCGTGGCCGAGTTATCCGCGAGCAGTCGTCGCGTTGAGTCGTGGCCCGGCCGCATAGGCGGCGAATTTGCCGGCCAGTGGGCGGCCACTTCGGGACCGCGACGCATCGCCCATCGCTTCTACAATAGCGCCGGCGCGGTCGCCCCGCACGGCGGCGGCATTGTGTCCAGCGGAGGCCGCCCGGCCTCGACGCGTTGAAGTTGGTCGCGCCAGGGTGCAGAATGGAGGCATCCAACACTGGAGCGGTTCCATGCAGACCCGTCTCGTCGTTGCCGCACTCGTCGCGGCATTGCCGTCGATCGCCGCCGCGCAATCGAATCCGGTCGCCACGGCGTTTCGCGACGACGCCAAGGAGAAGGCCAAGAACCTTATCGCGGCCTTCGAGGAAGTACCGGCCGACAAGTACGCGTACAAGCCCACACCGGCACAGCGGACCATTGGCGAAGTTGCCGTACACCTCGCCGGCGGCAACGACTTTCTGTGCGGGACGATCGGTGGGATGAAAGCGCCGACACGAGCCAAGGTGGCCGGTACCGACAGCAAGGACGCGCTCGTCGCCCGGCTCAAGGAGACTTTTGCGTTCTGTGATCAGGCCCTCGCCAACCTCGATGACTCGAAGCTCGCCGAACAGCTGCCGGCTTTTGGCGGTCGGACGATGTCGCGGGCCGCGCTGATGACGATCACGACCGGCGACTGGGCGGACCACTACAGTCAAATGGCGATCTACATGCGGCTGATCGGTCTGCTGCCGCCGACGGCCAAGAAGCCGATGCACTGAGCGCCGGCGTCTCGCACGCCGCGCACCGAAGCGCCGGCTCTCAGGTCCGAGAGAACCGGCGCTTCGTGCGTCATGCCTGATACATCGTGTGTCCGCCGACGACGGTGCGGACGATCGGAATGTCCTTGATCTTGTCCGCGCTGACCGTGTGCGGGTCGTCGGCGAGCATGACGAAATCGGCGAGCTTTCCGGCCGTGATCGAGCCTTTGAGCGACTCTTCGTGCGAGGCGTAGGCGCCGTTGATCGTGTTCACGGCGAGTGCCTCGTCGATACTGATCCGCTGATTGGCGCCCCAGGTGGTGCCGTCCCAACCGGTGCGCGTCACCATTCCCTGAATACCCATCAGTGGCGCGAACGGGCCCGGGCTGAAATCCGACCCCGCCGCGGCGCGAATGCCGGCGTCGAGCAGCGTGCGATACGCCATGCTCCGCTTCATCAGCTCTTCCCCGTAGAAGGGGAACTTGTCGCTGTTGTAGTACGCATAAGTCGTGAACATCGCCGGCACCGCGCCCACGGCCTTCATGCGCCGCACGATGTCGTCGTTGATCAGCGTACAGTGGGTGATCTTGGGCCGAGCGTCGGCGCGCGGGAACGCCTTCTGCGCTCGCTCGAACGCGGTGAGATACATATCGATCGCGACGTCGCCGTTGGCGTGGCAGTTCACCTGGATGCCGGCGCGGTGCACGCGCTCCACCCAGGCGTCGAGATCCTTCTGCGTCTCCGTCACGTTGCCCGTGTACGGCGGATTGCTGCCGGGGTAGGGAATGCTCAACGCCATCGTACGCTCGGAGAACGATCCATCGACCGTGTGCTCGGAGGTGGCGCCGAGCTTGATCCACTCGTCGCCGAAGCCGGTCATGATGCCGCCCGAGAGCATCGATTCGAGCACGCGACCGCTCGACTCGTAGCTCACGCGGTGGTGCAGGTCGCCGCGTGCGCGCACGTCCTGCAGCGCGGCAAGATCGCCGCCCTCGTGATGCACGCTCGTGAGGCCGTAGCGGACGAACTGCTTCGAGATGTGGGCGAGTCCGTCCCGATCGCGCCGCGCCATTTCTTCCGCGCTGAACTTCGGTCGCTGCCCCACGCCGTTGAACACGCTCCGCGCGCGGTCGGTGACGCGGCCATTCAGCTCGCCGCCGGCGTCGCGGTCGAACGTGCCACCCGGCGGATTGGGCGTGTCGTTGGTGATCTGCGCGAGCTGGAGTGCCTTGCTGTTGTAGAACGACGTGTGTCCGCCGCGATGGTGGACCGCCACCGGATGCTCCGTCGACACGCGATCGAGATCGTGCACATTGAGCGGGCGCTTGTCCTTGAGCTTCGTGTCGTCGAAGAAGTAGCCTTCGACCCACGTTCCTGCCGGCGTCTGCGCGGCTTTGGCGCGGAGCTTGTCGACGATGCTGGCGATCGTCACGAACTCCACCTCGAACGGATTGCCGACGAGGACCTCATAGAGCAGCGTCGACCCGCCCGCGTGATTGTGACAGTCGACGAAGCCGGGTACGATCGTCATTCGGCCGGCGTCGATGGTCCGCGTCTCTTTGCGGACGAGCCCTTTGATCTCGGACGTGCTTCCCACGGCGACGAAGCGCCCGCCGCTCGTCGCAAAGGCTTCGGCGCGCGGGGTGCGCGCGTCCATGGTGTACACCTTGGCGTTGAGCACCGCGAGATCCGGGTCCGCGTTCTGCGGCGTCCACCAACTGCCAACTGACGATCTGGCGCGCGGGTCGCCGAGCCGCGGTCCGGCGATCACACCGGCGACTCCGGCAGCGGCGAGGCCCATGAACTCTCTACGGCTGTGGCGATCGCGCATTGCTCCTCCGGTGGATCGTGCGTGGTCAACGGGTCGTGCGGCGACAATTCCATTACTGGGTTCGGTCCGTCGGTGTTGCCGTGTCGGTCAAGCTCGCGCCAC
>DATLPC010000250.1:0-18922 GCA_035535975.1 Gemmatimonadaceae bacterium
CCTTCGCCTCACGCGCCACACGCACGACGACGAGGACGCGCTCACCGATCTGCTCAACGAGCGGAGCCGAGGCGGATGGGAGCCGAGCATGATGACCCAGGAGGGCGGGCGCCTGACGATCGTGTTCGCGCGACCCAGCGACCGCGAAGGATAGCGGTATCGGCGTCCCGCGACGAATGCCTCGGCCTCGGAGAATAGACTGGTGGCGCCTCGGTTGGCTTTTCGGAGCGCTGCTGATCATCGCGTGGGGGGCGTCTCTCGCGGGCGTCCTCACGTGGGCCCGCCGCGATACGGCCGAGCGGTCATCGGCGATCGTGGTGCTCGGAGCTGCGCAGTACGTCGGCCGGCCTTCGCCGGTGCTTCGGGCGCGACTGGATCACGCCATTGACCTGTGGCGACGCGGGATGGCGCCGCGAATCATTTTCACCGGCGGGTTCGGCGAACATGATACGACGAGCGAGGCCGCCGTTTCGGAACGATACGCGATCGAGCACGGCGTTCCTCCGCGCGCCATCCTGATCGAGAACACAGGACGGTCGACTCTCGAATCGCTTCGGGGGGTTGCAGCGCTGATGGACGGAGAACCGTCGCGAGAGGTTATCCTCGTCAGCGATCCGTTTCACATGCTTCGGCTGACGATACTCGCGCGACGGTACGGCCTCGTTCCGCGGACGTCGCCGACGAGGACGAGTCCGATCTCGTCGAGCTTTCGCGAATTCTGGCGTTACGCGCTCGCCGAGTCGATCAAGGTGCCGATCGCGTTGCTGCTCCAACGGAGCGAGTAGCATCTGCTCCGAGGCTCGCCGCGTCGGCGAGCCACGACCAATACGCATCGGCACCAACTTCGGGAACATCGTTGTGACCAGCGCCGTGGACGATGAGAAGCGCGCCCTTCTCTTTCGCGTTGCGGAAGACCGTCCGTCCCATCCAGTCGGGGATGATGAAATCGCGGTCCCCGTGAACCACGGAGACTGGAGTGGCGAGGGCTTTCACCCGTGCGACAGTATCGAAGTGCACGCGCGAAATGAGCTTCCACAACGCATTCACTCCGGGGACGAACATTCGGCGAGCCATGTCCTGCGCGGTGGTGAACGGCGACTGCAGCACGAGAGCTCGCGGGTGGGCGACGGTCGCGAGCTCAGCCGCGACCGCGCTGCCGAGCGAATGTCCGTAAAGAACGAGACGGTCCGGCGTTACACCGAGGCTGTCTCGCGTGAACCGCAGCGCGGCGAGGGCGTCCTGGGCTGACGCGGCATATGAGGGTGCGCCCGCCAAACCATCGTACCCACGGTACTCGGCGAGCACGACACAAAGATTCGTGCGTTCCGCGACGGTTTTTGCCCACGGAACTAGCCATCGCGCAATGTCGGCGTTTCCATGAAAGGCCAGCATGACGTGATGTTGACTCGTGCAATCACCGACGACGTAAGCGAAGAGCCGCACGCCGTCGGATGTCTTGTACTCGATTCGACGACCGATGATGGGTCCGGCCGGGGGCGCCAGAGGGGCGGGGGGTTGGAACACAACACGCTCCTGAAAGCCCCAGAGCAAGAGCATCAACCCGACATAACCGAGCCCAAGGCCGACCAGAACCCACGAAGCAATTTGAGTCACTCGAGATCGTGTCAACTGAGCGCGGGTTCCAGTGTCGGGACGAGGCGTGCAATTTAGAACAATGCGTATTCCGATCGAAACATTTCGATTGCAGAACGGACTATTCGTTTCCCTGTCCGAGGATCACACAGCCCCGATCGTGGCGGTGAACCTCTGGTATCATGTCGGCTCTGCAAATGAGCCGCCGGGGCGGACGGGATTCGCGCATTTGTTCGAGCACATGTTGTTTCAAGGCTCGGCGGACGTTCAGGCGAACGAACACTTCGAACTGGTGCAGCGAGCCGGCGGCACGTTGAACGGCTCAACCTGGCTCGAGCGAACCAACTACTTCGAAACGCTGCCGTCGAATCAGCTGGAGCTGGCACTGTGGCTCGAAGCGAACCGCATGGGCGCGCTGCTTCCGGCGATGACACAGCAAAAACTCGACACGCAGCGAGACGTGGTGAAGAACGAGCGCCGCTGGTCGATGGATAATCAGCCGTACGGCAGTTGGCTCGAAAAGCTGCCAGCGCTGTGTTTCCCGTCCGAGCACCCGTTTCATCATTCGCTGATGGGTTCGATGGAGGACCTCACCGCGGCGAGCCTCGAGGATGTGGGCCAGTTCTTCGCGACGTTCTACACGCCGGACAACGCCGTTTTGTCGATCGCGGGAGATTTTGATCCCGGTGAGGCGCGAGGCCTGGTGGAGCGGCACTTCGGGCCGATTCCCCGAGGCGGACGTAAGCCCCCGTTGCCGGACATGTCGCTGCCGCCGGTGTTCGGACAATGGAAGCGAGAGGTCGTTCCGGACGATGTGATGTTGCCGCGCTTGTTTCTCGCGTTTCGCTCGCCCGCTTTCGGAACTGCCGCCTACTATCCGGCGAGCGTGTGCGGCGCGATCCTGGGACTGCGCAACGGAAGCCGGTTGAAGCGACGGCTGGTTCGCGAGCGTGAGGTAGCCGCGGAAACGTCGGCCTTCACCTTCGACCTGGCGAAAGGCTGCGACTTACTCGTCGTGGACGTTACGGCACGGCCGGGGGTCCCAGGCGAACAACTCGAGCAGGAAGTGGCGCTGGAAATCGATGCGATGGTTCGCGACGGCGTGACGGACGCGGAAGTCGAGCGCGCCGTGGCGCTGATTCAGACCATGTTCGTGTCGAGCATGCAAGAGGCCGGCGAGAGAGCGGACAAGCTGTCGTTGTTCGCGACGTACTTCGGCGACCCGAATCGTTTGAACGAAGAAGTGGATCGCTATCGCGCTGTAACGACGCAGCAGGTGAACGACTTCATCGCCGAGCGCCTCGGCGAAAACAACCGAGCGAGCTTGGTCTATGTCGCGAGGGAAGAGTCTCCGGGTGAACTCGTCGGTAGCGGCGCGGCCGCCGAGGAACGATGACGGCTGTACCCGAAGTGTCGCGTAGCCCGCGCCCCGCGCCCGGTTCACCGCGGGAGTATCACTTTCCTCGATTCGAGCGACGCACACTCGCCAACGGAATGCAGTTGATCGCGGCGCGTGTTCCGAAGCTTCCATTGGCGACAGTTGTCGTGCTGATCGACGCCGGCGCCGTGGGCGACGCGGAAGGATATGAAGGGACGGCACAATTAACGGCCAAAATGCTGCTCGAGGGAACCGAGTCATACGACGGAGCGCAACTCGCCGAGAGGTTCGAGCGACTTGGCGCGTCGATCGAGGCGAGCGCCGACTGGGACGCCGCGGCGATCACGATGACAACTCTCGTCGAGCATCTGTCCGATGCGTTCGACTTGTTGGGTGAAGTCGTGCTGAGGCCGGCGTTTCGCGGCCGGGAACTCGAACGACTCAAAGCCGAGCGGCTCGCCGAGTTACTACAGTTGCGTGCGGAACCGCGGGGGTTGGCGGACGAGCTGTTCACGAAATTCCTCTACGCGCCGACCTCGCGATACGCGCGACCCGAAGGCGGCGAAGAAGCGAGCGTCGAAGGGATCGAGAGGCAGACGATCGTCGATTTCTACAAGACGAGATACGTCGCCGGCGGGACGACCGTCGTCGTCGCGGGCGACGTCACGACGGATCGAGCCGAAGCGCTAGTCGATCAAGCTTTTGGAAAATGGGAGGGCCGGGCAACGACGCGGGTCCTCGGCGATACACGTCCCGCGCGAAGTGAACGCGCCGTTCACATCATCGTGAAACCGGACGCTCCACAATCGGAGCTTCGCATAGGACATGTCGGCATTCCGCGCAATCATCCGGATTTTTTCCCGGTGAACGTGATGAACGCGCTGCTAGGCGGCCTGTTCAACTCGCGAATCAACCTCAACCTCCGCGAAGCGCACGCGTATACCTATGGCGCGTTCTCCGGTTTCGAGTGGCGGCGTGAGGCGGGACCGTTTGTCGTCCACACGGCGGTGAAATCGGACATCACCGACGCCGCCGCGCGCGAGATTCTATTCGAGGTCGATCGAATTCGGGCCGAAGCCGTGACGCCGGATGAGCTATCGCTGGCGACGAGTTATTTGACGGGCGTGTTTCCGATTCGCTTCGAGACGACGACGGCGATCGCCGCCGCGCTGTCCGTGCTGACGCTGCACGGTTTGGCGGAGGACTACTACGACCGCTACCGTGACAACGTCGCGTCGATCACGAGTGAAAAAGTGTTGGCTGCCGCCCAGAGGTATGTGAATCCTGCGGCGTTCCAAATGGTGGTGGTTGGCGACCCGAACATCGTTCGGGGGCCGCTCGAGGCGATGCAGTTCGGACCGCTGTTTTTGTACGACACGCAGGGTAAGCCGCTCGGATGAGCGAGCGCACCGACAGGACTGTCGAGACAAAAGAGGCGGTGACTCCGGGAAAGATTCGCAGCGAGCGGATCTACACGGGACGAATCATCAACCTCGACCGCGACACCGTCCGATTCCCAGACGGATCGGTAGGCGAGCTCGAGATGATCCGGCATCCTGGCGCGAGCGCGATTGTGCCCTTCGTCAGCGAGCCGACGGGCGACGATCCGCAAATCCTCATGATCAAGCAGTACCGCTACGCGGCCGAAGAGTACCTGTACGAGATCCCGGCGGGCCGACTGGATTCGGGTGAAGAACCGCTGGCGTGCGCGCGGCGAGAGTTGAAAGAGGAGACCGGGTGCACGGCGCGGAGCATGGAATTCTTGTTCACGATGTTCACGACGCCCGGGTTCACCGACGAGCGGATCCACGTCTTCATGGCCGTCGGCCTCGAACGGGGCGAAACCGCGCATGAATCCGACGAATTCATGACCCTGGAAACGGTGACCCTGTCAACCGCGCTTCGGTTTATCCAAGAGGGGCGGATCAAAGATGGGAAAACGGCGCTAGGCATCCTGTTCGCTGCGGGGTTCCGAGCCGGCCGTTAGTGGTGGCGGCGAGGAAACCCAAGCCCGCCGAGCTGTGTCGAAAACGAGACAACCTTAGGGCGCTGTCTCCTGATTTCGTCTGAATTTCAGGACAGCGAGCTCAACAGCATGAATTGGCTGTGAGCGCCTAAATCATTTTCGCACAACGCCTTAACACCCGAGAAGCCTCAGCGTCCAACGGGGCATAACGCCTGCCTTTTGAGAGCGCGGAAAATGGGTGGCGGGGACGGGGTGAGAGGCAGCCGAATCCACTAGTACAGTGGATTCGTACCCTTTAGCAGTGCCGAGGGGGCACGGTCTATCATGGCTGAGGTCGCAATCAAACGTGCGCCGCTTGCAGGCGCGACGGTACGGGAGCGGCTCCGCGCGCAGGATGACGCCACGGTGGTTGGTGCCTTCCTCAGCGGCGAGGAGCGCGCGTTTCAAGAGTTGGTCGAGCGGTACCAGACCCGACTGCTGAACTTCATTTACCGGACGATCGGTGATCGGGAGAAGGCAGAGGACCTTGTTCAAGAAGTCTTCATTCGAGTGTATCGGCACATTCACCGGTTCGACCGGACGAAGAAGTTTTCGACTTGGGTGTACACGATCGCGTCGAACCTGGCCAAGAATGAGCTCCGCAACCGATCGCGGAATCCGCTCGTGCTTTTCCAGACGATCAAGGGGAACTGGGAGGACGAAGACCGTCCTCTGCAGTTCGAGGACACGAGCGCTCGTCCGGACGACCTGTTCCGCAAGCGGCACCTCCGCGCTCTCGTCGAGGAGACGGTGGCGAAGCTTCCCGAGCACCACCGTCAGGTGTTCGTCCTGCGTGAGCTGGAAGGCAAGTCGTACGAAGAGATCGCGGAGATCACGGACTGCAATCTCGGGACAGTGAAGTCACGCTTGAACCGGGCAAGGAACGCGTTTGCGTCGATCATCGAGCCGAAAATCGACTAAGGGCCCCGGGTTCGTACGTAAACCCGGCTGATCCATAGAAAAGGGGCGGAACTTCGGTTCCGCCCCTTTTTTGCGAGGCTCGCGGCCCGGGCACGGACCTGGTATTCTGGAACCGCCCAGAGACCTCCGGGTACCGAAGGCAGCCCACTCGGCGTAAACGAGTCTTCTGATGGATTGTCGCCAGTTTAGAAACAAGCACGTCGCGTTCGTCGACGATGTCCTACCCGCCATCGACATGGAGGCGATGCGTCGCCATTTGACGCGTTGCCCGAAGTGCTCGCGGCAGGATACGGCGATTCGGAGAAGTTTGATGCTCGTCCGAAGCCTGCCGACGATCGAGCCGTCAGCCGAGTTCATGAACCGGCTGAGTGCGCGTCTCGCCGAAATTGGGCCTCCGTCGTACGCGGAGTTAGAAGGCCCGAGGGCCGCTCTGCCCTCGTTGCGCAGCTTCGTCGTTCTGGCCGCTGGAATTGGCGCGATCGCGGTGATCTCCATCGAGGCGAGTCGGTACATCACGACGAGCATCACGGCGCGCGAGGTGGTTCCGATCGCGGCGGCGACGATCGATTCCACGCCGACGCCTGCGTCGAACGCCGCCATCGTCGCGAGTGTGCCGACGGGGATCCCGGTTTGGCCGGCGGTTTTGATGGTCGGGGAAGCGCCGCTCCGATTCGCGAACATGGAGTTTCACGAATCCACGCGTTGAGCCCGCGGAAGGTCTGATCAGTGAAGTCGGCGAAAGCCGACTTTTTTGTGGCCTGGTGTGACGCGAACGTATATTGACGGCCATGTCCCCAATCGCCGACGCCAAGGGTCTACGCGGAGCCGTGAAGAGCGGCAAGTTTGCACCGGCGTACTACCTGTACGGCGACGACGACTATGTGAAGGCCGAGGAGCTCAAACGCGCCATTGACGCCGCGATCGACCCGGCGACGCGCGATTTCAACCTCGAGAACCTGCGTGGCGGCGATGTCGATGCGACCGCGCTCGGTTCGATTCTCGCGACGCCTCCGATGATGGCGGAGAGACGCGCCGTGGTGATTCGAGACGTATCGGCGTTGAAGAAAGATGCGCGAACGGCGCTGGAGGCTTATCTCGAGCGTCCGTCGCCCGATGTTCTCGTGATGCTCGTGTCTCCGAGCGGCGTCAAGGCCGAAAAGGGACTCGTCGCAAAGACGGAAGCGATCGAGTTCGCTCCACTGAGCGGCGCTCGGATCCCGAAGTGGATCAACTACTACGTGGAGCACGATATCGGAGGCGGCGCCGCGATTACCGAAGGGGCGGCCAAGCTGCTCCAAGAGTCGGTCGGAACAGATCTGTCGCAGCTGAAGACGGAGCTCGACAAACTCGGCGACTACGCGGCCGGGGCGACGATCAACGAAGCGATGGTGTCGGCAGTCGTCGGAGTGCGGCCGGGGGAAACGCTGGGCGACTTCCTCGACGCCATGGCGCGACGGGACGCGACCACCGCGCTGGCCATGCTTCCAGGAATTCTCGAACAGCCAAAGACGTCGGCGGTGACCATGCTGATGGCACTCGGCGCGCAAACGATCGCGATCGGCTGGGCGCAGGCGGCTCGGGCGCGCGGCACGAGTCCGTCGAAGCTGACGGGCGATCTGTTCACGCTTCTCAAGGAATCGGGTTCGGTGTATACCGGTCGGTCGTGGGGCGAGTTCGTGTCGAGCTGCGTGCGCGCGTCCGAACATTGGACTGCCGAGGCCGTGGACGACGCGCTGGACGCACTGCTCGCGGCGGAGTCGGCGTTCAAGGAAACGCGACTGTCGTCCGACGAGCAGCTGTTGGCCAGCCTGTTGCCGCGCGTGTGCGGCGCGGGACTTCGACGCCGCGTCGCTCGAGCATCATGAAACGCCTCGTCTTGTCATGCGCTCTTCTCGTCATCGCGCGAGCGCCGACGATGGCGCAATCGTCGTCGAACGCGAACGCCGATTCGGTGTTCGCGCGCGCTCGTCGACTGGTCGCGAGCGGAAATGGCGCCGCCGGGCGGCTGCTGGTGGATTCCGTGCTCGCCGCGACCGATCCGAACACGCCGCAATACGCCGACGCGTTGTACTGGCGCGCGACGCTGTCGACGAACGGCGCCGACGCGGAACGGGACTATCGCCGAATCGTCGTCGAGTACGGAGCGTCGATGCGCTCGGGTGATGCGTTGCTTCAGCTGGCACAGCTCGAATCGGCGCGTGGCGAGCGTGCGACGGCAGCCGACCATCTCGAGCGCTTTCTCCTCGAGAACCCGGGGCATCCGGAACGCACGCGGGCGAGCCTGACACTGGTGCGAATGCTCGTCGATCAGAACGATCTGCCGCGCGCGTGCTCGACGCTGCGTCAGGCATTGCGTGAGATTCCGGACTCCGAAGTCGAGACGCGCAATCAGCTGACCTACTACTCGTCGCGCTGTGTGGCGAATGATGCGTCTCCCGGGTCGCGCGTCCCCGTCGGTGAGCCGACGACGCCGAAGGACAGTGCGAGCATGGCGAAGCGCGACTCGTCGCGCTCGGCCGCCGCGCCAGAGGCGAAGGCGCGCTACACGCTCCAAGTCGCGGCATACGGCAGTCGCTCCGACGCCACGGCGCTGGCGTCGCGACTCAAGGCGCGTGGCGTCGAGGCGCGGGTCGTCGGGGCCGCGAAGCCGTTCCGTGTGCGGATCGGCCGATATGCGACGCGCGCGGAGGCTGTCGCCGCGCAGAGCCGACTCAAGGCGAGAAAGATCGCCGTGACGATCACGGACATCGGAGCGGACGACCGGTGACGTCGACCGCGCAGACGCCGCTGATGCTGCAGTACCGGGAAATCAAGAATCGCCATCAGAACGCGATCCTGTTTTTCCGGATGGGCGAGTTCTACGAGATGTTCTATGATGACGCCGAGACGGCGTCGCGTGTGCTCGGGTTGACGCTGACGAGTCGCAACAATGGCGGGGCGGCGGACGTGCCGTTGGCCGGGGTGCCGGTGAAAGCGGCGCAGGATTACGTGCGGCGTCTCGTCCAGCACGGCTTCCGCGTCGCGATCTGCGAGCAGGTGGAGGATCCTCGCGTCGCGAAGGGCGTCGTACGCCGCGAAGTGATCGAGACGGTGACGCCCGGCGTCACCTGGTCCGACGATCTGCTCGACGGCGCGCGGAACAACTTCATCGTCGCCATCTGCCCGGCGAACGCGGGTGAACGGGTTGGCGTCGCCGCGGCGGACGTGTCGACGGGGGAACTTCGCCTGCTCGACAGCACGGTGAGCGAGCTCGATCCACTGATGGCGCGGCTCTCTCCGCGCGAGATCCTCCTTGCCGCGGGTTCGCGAGTCGCCCTGCCGCCGTCGCGACACGCGGCGCTCGTGACGGAGCGAGACGCATGGGAGTTCGACGCTCCGTTGGCGCGGGAGGACTTGCAGCGGCAATTCAACGTGCTGTCCCTGGCCGGCCTCGGCATCGAGGACGGTGACGTTCATCTCATTGGCGCGGCGGGCGCGCTGCTCCGGTATTTGCGCGAGCTGCAGCCGAGCGGGTTGCCGCAGTTGACGCGTCCGATCATCGAACGGCCGGGCGGTGTAATGGCGCTCGACGAGATGACGCGAAGAAACCTCGAGTTGGTGGAGTCGCTGCGCGGTTCCGGCGGCGGAAACGAGGGGACTCTCCTTTCCGTTCTCGATCGGACGCAGACGCCGATGGGCGCGCGCCTGCTGAGACAGTGGATTCTCGCGCCGCTCACGGCGCGGGCGACGATCGAATCGCGCCTCGACGCGGTCGCCGGCTTGTTCGAGGACAACATCACGCGCGAAGCGCTGCGTGGTGCGATCGCGCGTGTGCGTGACGTCGAACGGCTCGCGGCGAAAGCAGCCTCCGGTCGAAGCACGCCGCGTGAGCTACGCGCGCTCGGCGACTCGCTGGCCGCGCTGCCGACGGTGGGCGAGGCGCTGGGCGCGGCGGCTCGCGCGGGACAATTGTCGGCGCTGGCAGCCGACTGGGACGACGCGCCCGAGATCGCGCGCGACATCTGCTCGACGCTCGTCGAGCGCGCGCCGGTGGCGATCGGAGACGAAGCGAGCATTCAGCCGGGGGTGGACGGCGAGTTGGACGATTTGGTCGGCCTGCGCGACGGCGGGAAAGACGCCATCGCGCGGATTCAGGGAGACGAGCGGGCGCGGACGGGGATCGCGTCACTCAAGGTCGGCTTCAACAAGGTCTTCGGGTACTACATCGAGATCTCGAAATCGAATCTGCATCTCGTTCCCGCAGACTATCAGCGGCGTCAGACAATCTCGTCCGGCGAGCGGTTCGTGACGCAGGCGCTCAAGGAGTACGAGGAGCGCGTGCTTTCGGCGGCGGAACGGATCGAGCAACGTGAACGCGAGCTGTTCGAAGCATTGCGAACGCGCGCCGGCGCCGAGATCGGACGATTGCAACGCATCGCGCGAACAATCGCCGAGCTCGATGTGCTGAGCACTTTCGCCGACGTCGCATCGCGCGAGGGCTATTCGCGTCCGACGATCGCCGACGATTTCGCGTTGGAGATCACGGCGGGACGGCACCCGGTGGTCGAGCGGATGATGCCGCGGGACAAGTTCATCCCGAACGATCTGCGGCTCATCGAGGACGCGCGAGTGATGATTCTCACCGGTCCGAACATGGCCGGTAAGTCGACGGTGCTGCGGCAGATCGGGCTGATCGTGCTCATGGCGCAGATCGGCTGCTTCGTGCCGGCGAGCGCGGCGCACATCGGGCTGGCCGACCGGATCTTCACGCGCGTCGGGGCGAGCGACAATCTCGTGCGCGGCCAGTCGACGTTCATGGTGGAGATGAGCGAGACGAGCAGCATCCTTCACACGGCCACGCCACAAAGCCTGGTGCTGCTCGACGAGATCGGGCGCGGAACGGCGACGTACGACGGCGTGTCGATCGCCTGGGCGGTGACGGAGCATCTGCACGAGCGCATCGGTTGTAAGACGGTGTTCGCGACGCACTATCACGAGCTGACGCAGCTGTCGGAAGAGCTAACGGGAGTGCGCAACTTCAACGTCGCGGTCCGTGAGGCGGGCGAGCAGATCGTGTTCTTACATCGCTTGCAGCCGGGTCCGGCGGACCGGTCCTACGGTATCGAGGTGGGTCGTTTGGCCGGACTGCCTGGGGCGGTGATCGATCGCGCGCGGCAGGTGTTGGCGCTGCTCGAGGGCGAGCATTTGGCTGGGGGGCTCAATCCGCCCGGGATCGCAGGCGGGGCGGCTCCTCTGGCTCAGGCACCGCCGGACCAGCTCGGACTATTCGCGAGCGGGCCAAATCCGATCGTGGAGCGGTTAGCAGCGATGGATGTCAACAGCATGACCCCGGTGCAGTCAATCACCGCGCTGGCGAATCTCGTCGAGGAAGCGCGCCGGTCGCGATAGATTTGGTCGACATGCCGAACCACGCCAGACCTTACGACGACGTACTCGCGCTGATCGGCTGGACGCCGCTCATCCGCCTGAATCGTGTCACCCGCGGCATTCGAACGCCGGTGTACGCGAAGGCGGAGTTCTTCAATCCCGGCGGGTCGATCAAGGACCGGATCGGGATGCCGATTATCGAGCGCGCCGAGCGAGAAGGTCGGCTCAAGCCCGGTGGAACGATCGTCGAGGGGACGAGCGGCAACACGGGCGTGGGTCTGGCGATCGCCGCGGCGCTCAGGGGCTACCGCTGCATCTTCACGATGCCGGACAAAATGTCGCAGGAAAAGGTGCGACTGCTCAAGGCGTTCGGAGCGGAAGTGATCGTCACACCGACAGCGGTGCCGCCCGACCATCCTGACAATTACGTCATGATGGCCAAGCGGATCGCGAAGGAGACGCCGAACGCGATCCTCGCCGATCAGTTCTACAACGACGCGAATCCGCAAGCGCACTACGACACGACGGGCCCCGAGATCTGGGACCAGACGGAAGGCCGCGTGACGCACTTCGTCTACGCGGCGGGGACTGGCGGCACGATCACTGGCGTCGGCCGGTACCTCAAAGAGAAGAACGCGAAGATTCAGATCGTCGCCGGCGACCCGGTCGGTTCGATTCTCGCCGATATGTGGCGGACGAAAGGCGAGGGAAAACCCGAGGGAGTGCCGTACAAGGTGGAAGGAATCGGTCAGGACAAGATTCCCGGCACGCTGGACATGGGGTTGATCGACGACTTCATGACGGTGAGTGACAAAGAATCATTCGCGATGGCGCGACGACTGACGCGCGAAGAAGGTTTGTTCGTCGGGGGCTCGAGCGGACTGGTGGTTCACGTCGCGCTTCATGTCGCGCGCCGGATCGACGACCCGAACGCGATGGTCGTGGTACCGCTCCCGGATACGGGCGAGCGCTATCTGTCGAAGGTCTACAACGACGAGTGGATGCGGGAGAACCAACTGCTCGACGCGGATCGCACGACACTGGGCTTCGTGCTGCAGGCGAAGACCGGTCAAGCCGGAAAGACGCCGGTCGTCGTGAGCGTTCAGCCGGGAACGACCGTGCGACAGGCGCTCCGTCTGATGGGACTGCACGACGTGTCGCAGCTCCCGGTAATGGACGGAACGAATTGCGTGGGATCGGTGAGCGATTGGTCCCTGTCGGCGCGCAGCCTGGACAACACAAAGATTCTCGACGCAACGGTGAGCGAAGTGATGGACGCGCCCTTTCCGGTAGTCGAAGTGAGTCAGTCGGTGGACAGCGTCGCGAAGCTGCTGTCGAAGTCCAACCCGGCGGTGCTCGTTCGCGACAACGGGTTCGTTCAAGGCATCGTGACTCGCTCCGATGTGTTGAGCTATCTCATGGCGCGCTAAGGGCAACGCATGAGTCTCCGGATCACCGTGCTGATGGGGGGAACATCGTCCGAGCGGGACGTCTCATTGGCGACCGGCATTCGAGTCGCGGAGGCGCTGCGTTCGCGCGGCCACGATGTCCGGGCAGTGGATCCGGCGCGTGGCGAGATCGGCCTCGAAGAACAGCGTTCTCTGGCCAGCGGCGTCGTCGTGCAAACGGCGCCTCCGTCACAGGATGCGCTCCAACGCATGGCACGCGAGGCGCTTCCCAAGATGGCCAATACCCTGCCGCAGCGGGGAGAAACTGACGTGGTCTTCCTGGGATTGCATGGCGGGACGGGCGAGGACGGGACGATTCAGGCCATGCTCGATCTGACGGGCGTTCCCTACACGGGAAGCGGCCACCTTGCCAGTGCACTCGCCATGGACAAGGACCTGTCGAAGCAACTCTTTCGGCAGGCCGGGGTTACGACCGCGGACTGGTTGATGGCGCCCGTGACCGCGAAGGATGTGGGAGCGAGACTCGGGTTTCCCGTTATCGTCAAACCGTCGAAACAGGGGTCGACGGTCGGGTTGTCGATCGTCCGCGATCCTGGAGAGCTTCAGGCCGCGATTGACGAGGCGTTGCGGTTCGACGACGAGGTGATGGTGGAAGGGTTCATCGCTGGGCGGGAGTTGACCGTAGGCATTCTCGGAGGCGACGCGCTTCCTGTTGGCGAAATCATTCCAAAGCACGAGATTTACGACTACGAGTGCAAGTACACGCCAGGAATGGCGGACGAGCGATTTCCGGCGGAGCTTACGACGGCGGAAGTCGCGCGCATTCAGCAAGAAGCGCGGGCGGCATTCAAAGCGCTCAAGCTTGGCGGGTACGCGCGCATCGATTTTCGGATGGCGGAGGACGGCCGGTTCTATTGTTTGGAGGCAAACACGCTTCCCGGGATGACGCAAACCAGTCTCATTCCACAGGCCGCGGCAGCCGCGGGAATATCATTCCCGGAGCTGTGCGAGCGTATCGTGCGCCTGGCGATGGCGCGCGGGGGTGACGTGTGACCCAGCTACCGACTCCCACGGCGGCGCTCGCGGGTGTTCCCGCGGGACTGCAGTCGCAGGGTGTGTGGCTCGGACGCCGCCAACTCTTCGTGCGCTTCGCCGCCGAGGCGGAGACCGCGACGATGTACACCGCGGACGCGCTGGCAGGAGAGATTCGCCGCGCGACGTCACGCAGCTCATTTCATTCTGTTTCGATCAGCGGGCGCGACCCGCTGTCGAACACCGATTATTTGTGTATCGCGTTCGAGCGGGCCGCGCAGGCGCTTTCCGGGTTGCCGGTGATGTTGGACGTCGATGGCCAGCGTCCAGCGGAGCTCGACGCATTGAAGTCATTCGCAAAGTTGGCGCAGATCACAATCGAAGGGTCGGCAGCGGAAACGATCGTGGATCGAGCCTTTGAATCGGTGGGGCGGGCGGCGAAACTCGGCATGCAACACGCGTTGGTAGTGCTTGCCGACGAACGGACGACGGACGCATCGATGCTCCGGTTGACCGAGCGGGCGCATGAAGCCAGTGATGCGACAATGGTCGTAATTCATCCTGGAACCGGGATCGCGGTCGACAAGGATCGCCGGTGGACGACGCTCTTCGAGCGCGCCTCGGCCCTGCACAAAGATGTTCGGCTGCTTCTTCGATTGCCCCCGCCTACGGGGATGCGCTGAGGCCGGCAGGTGACGGGAACAGCATTTTCAAAGTCGTGTTAGAGAAGTAGTCGTTCGTTCACAGTCTTTTCGTAGGGCGTATGTCGTCGCTTCCGGCCCCGGCCAGTTCAGATCAAGAGCAGTTCAGGCTGACGCCAGCGGTGCAGGGAATCATCGCGATCAATTTGGTCGTGATGTTTCTGCAGCTGACGGCCGTTCGCTACTCCTATACAAGCGAATGGCTGGGATTCGACGCGACGCACGCGCCGTCGCAGTGGTGGTCGGTCGTCACGTACTCGCTGGTCCACAGCGGCGTCGGACACCTGCTGGCGAACCTGTACGGCCTATATCTCTTCGGCCCACGACTGGAACAGTCGTGGTCGGCGAACGGTGCGAGTGGAACCGGCGCGAAGCGCTTCGTGTGGTTCTATCTGCTCTGCGCGCTTGGCGGCGTCGCCTTCGACATGCTGTTCATCCGTCAGGGGGTGCTCACGGGATCGTCGGCCGCGGTGTTCGGCGTGATGACCGCGTACGTGATGCAGTGGCCGAGCGACGAGGTTTACTTCCTGTTCGTGCTGCCGATGCGCGCGAAGACGCTGGCGGTGGGGATGATCGCCTTCAACGTGCTCGTCGGATTTGCGGCGACCGGTACGGGTGGCGGTGTGAACGTGGTGTACTTCGCGCACTTGGGCGGGATCATCGCGGCGTACATCTATGTGCGTATGGCCGCCTCCACCGGTATCGACCAAGTTCGTCAGCGCGTGGCCAACGTTCCCGACGCTGATGAGCCGCCGCGCGCCATCCCCCGGAACTTGCCGCGGCGTGAACGCGGCGACGAAGTGGACGACATCGTCGCCAAGAGCAAGGCGATTGCGGCGAAGCGAACCGTAACGCTGACGCCCTCGTCGCGACGGCGGGAAGCACGCGCCGACGAGCTCAATCGCGTGCTCGACAAGATCTCGCAGCACGGCATCGAGAGCCTCACGAGCGACGAGCGCAAGATTCTCGAAGAGATGTCGAAGCGCTTGCGCGGCAATTAGCCCACAAAAAAGAGCCCCCCGGGCTATGCCGGGGGGCGAGTGCCGCCACGCCGTTCTCGCGGCGGCGATGACCGGCGCATAGCGCCGGCACATTCGCAATATGTGGCGCGGTACAGGGCGTCGCTAGATAGCGATTGCCGGATTGGACCAAGTGCTAACATTTTTGCTCATGCCTAAGCCTGAGCTCCTCGAGACCTTCCCGAATCCCTATCCGGGCCGCGACTACGAGATCGCCATGGAGTGCCCGGAGTTCACGTCGCTCTGTCCGCTTGGCGGCATCGAGAGCGATGCCGACGAGCTGCGCGCATTGAAGGGAGGCGCGCCGGATTTCGGCACGATCTACATCACGTACGTTCCGGGTGATGTTTGTCTCGAGCTGAAGAGCTTGAAGCTGTATCTCTGGAGCTATCGCGACGACGGAATTTTTTACGAGCGAGCCGTCAATCGAATCCTCGATGATCTGTCGACGGCGTCGAAACCACGTTGGATGGAGGTCGTCGGTGACTTCAATATTCGCGGCGGTATCAAGTCGGTCATTCGGGCGCGGGTCGGCGCCGGGGCCGGCGACGGGCGAAAGGCGACGGGCGCCTAACGCGAGACGCGCTACTCTCATCGCCGCGTGCGCTCTCGCGGCTTGCTCGACGACAACGCCCAACTCCGCACCGCAGCCGGGCCAAGCGGGACGCTCGGCCGATCCGCAGCAACCGCCGGCCCTCGACGCGATCCGCGACGCGGACATTCGGCGCGACATCTTCGCGCTCGGCGGCGACGCAATGCGCGGACGCGAGGCGGGGACGCTCGACGAGATGCGCGCGACGGGGTGGGTCGCCGAGCGAGCGCGTGAAGCTGGGCTCGCACCAGCGGGCGACGACGGCACGTACTTCCAGTGGTGGTCGATCCGGCGCACGCGATTGAGCGAGAACAGCAAGATCTCGATCGGGCAGAACGCGCTGCGGCTGTGGAGCGACGTCGTGGCGCTCAACAATCAGTCGGCGACATTGGACGTTCCGATCGTCTATGTGGCCGACTCGGCCGAGTTGTCACGAACGGACGTCAAAGGAAAAGCAGTCGCGATGCCTTTCGCGGCGATGCCCGTGCAATCGGACGCACAGTTCACGATTCGCGGCAACTTTCAGAACACGACGGCACCCGCAGCGAGACAGCGCGCGGCGATGATCGCGCAGGCGGGCGGAGCGGCGGCGATCATCGTCTCCGATGCTGCTCCATCGCTCGATCATGCGTTCGAGGCGACAGCGGCCGTGTCGCGCCGCGGCAGTTATGGGATCGATTCGGCGGGCGCGCCGGCGGGCGCGTTCGCCGGTGGCGGCGGTCGGGGACGAGGAAACGCGGCGCCAGCGGTCCCGTCATTTTGGGTGCGTCACGACAAGCTCGAGCAAGTTCGCGCGGCAGGGGCGAGACTGTCGATCAACGTATTCAATGAGACGTTCACATACCCCTCGGGCAATGTGATCGGCGTGGTGAAGGGAACCGATCCACGCCTCGCGAACGAATACGTGTTGTACAGCGGGCACCAGGACCACGACGGCGTGCGCTATCCGGTGAACGGCGATTCGATCTGGAACGGCGCCGATGACAACGCGACGGTGAGCGTCGCGCTGCTCGCCACGGCGCGCGCGTTCGTGAAGCACCCCGCGGCGCGGCCAGTGCTGTTCGTCTGGCACGGCGCGGAGGAGCGCGGTCTACTCGGTTCGCGCTGGTACGCGAGCCATCCGACCGTGCCGCAATCGCAAATCGTCGCCGTTTTGAACGCCGACATGATTGGACGGAATAATCCGGACAGTGCCGCATTACTCGGCGCGCAACCGCCGCACAAGAATTCAGTCGCGCTGGTCAACGCGGCGCTTCAAGCGAACGGACAGCTCACGCATTTCGTGATTGATACCATGTGGGATCGCCCGACGCACCCTGAAGGATGGTACTTCCGCAGCGATCACCTTCCGTATGCCCGGCTTGGAATCCCGGCGATCGAGTTCAGCACGAATTTGCATCCGGACTATCATACGCCGCGCGACGAGCCGTCGCGGATCGATATCACGAAGCTGACGAAGATGACGAAGTGGATGTATGGGACGGGGTGGATCGTGGCGAATGCGGCGCAAAGACCGGATGTGATTCCGGGGTTCAAACTGGAGAGATGAACCGGAGACAAAAAGGGCGCCCCAAGGGCGCCCTTTTTGTCGGACCACCATCAGCTCTAGAACGAATACCGCATCGTGAGCTGCATGTTGTAGCCGATGTTGCTCGCGAAGTCGTATGGTCCGCGCGAGCTCGCGGTGGCATTGAAGGTGTAGACCGGCATCGACTGGCTGATCGGCCCGGGCGAGCGCGCGATCGACCCACTCGCGGTGTTGCCGGAGAGAACCGTCTGCTGGGGGAACGAGCTGATCGTCGCTCCGTAGGTCTTGCCCCAATCGCGTGCGCGGCCGTCGACATGCTGCAGGAGCTCGCCGGCAACGTTGGCGATGTTGATGACGTCGAGCATGATCGTGAAGTTCTGACCGCGAACGGTCGGCACGGACTGCGAGAAGGACAGGTCCATGCGGTTTTGCCATGGCGTGCGGCAGCTGTTACGGCGCATGATGCTGCCGCGCTGGCTGTCGAGGCACGCCTGACTGGAGATGAACTTGTTGAAATCCTGCGCCGCCGCGACGTCCTGCGTGAACACGCCGGCCGCCGACATCGAGCCGATCTTGATCTCGTTCGGGTCGGTGGCGTCTTTGGGAACGTAGATGGGATCGTTCCCGTTATAACCATCGCCATTGAGGTCGAGCGACGAGGTATAGCTGATCGGGCTGCCGGAGATGCCCTCGTAGTAGAAGGTCATCGAGCTGGTGTACTTCCGCCACGGGAAGGTGTAGACCGCGCTCGCGATGACGCGATGCGGACGCTCGAACGCCGAGGTGGTGAGCTCGTCGGCATTCTCGAGACCCGAGTACTCGCGACCATTGCGCCAATTGGAGATCGCGCGGTCCGACGTCAGGCTCTGAACGTCTTTCGCCCGCGTGAAGGTGTACGCTCCAGAGAAGTTCAAGTAGCGGCCAAACGTTCGGCGCAGCTGCGCGGAAAGCGTGTAGTTGTAGTCTTTCGACTGGTTCGTGACGTAGATGGCGTCTTCGGTGAAATTGACGCCGTTGACCGAAGTGATGGCGCGCTGATTGTTGTTCTGGATCGTTCCGTTCGCCAGAATGGTGTCGGCGTAGAGGATGCGTCCGTTGCGGTCGGTCATCGGCTGTCCATTGACCATGCGCGGACCGATGAGGTTCAGATCGCGGATGCGCACTCCGTTGACCGCGTGGCGATACAGCGCCTCGAACGTTCCGGAGAAGCCCAAAGGCAGCTCCTTATCGAAGCCTCCCGAAGTGACGAAGTACTGCGGGTACTTGAAATTGGGATCGTTCAAGTTGACGCCAACCGTTCCCGCGGCGCCGTTGGCCGGCGGGGCCTGATTGAGGCAGGCGTGCGGGAGATTGTTCTCGTCGACGGTGAAGGCCGGG
>DATLPC010000251.1:0-26846 GCA_035535975.1 Gemmatimonadaceae bacterium
CTGAGGTCTCGTGCGACGCGGAGAAATCCGCCATCGACCGACCATTCGTTACCGCGCAAGGAAAGCGCGGCTGCCCCACTCTGAGTCGCGTCGCGGTCGAGCGGCAGCGCGTTCGCTTGGAGCCAATCGCCGGTTGCGACGATCCCGTGTTCGAAGAGTGTTGTGCGCTGCGCGTCGATTCGCGATGCCGGCAGGACCAGAACCAGGATCGTTATCAGCGACAAACGGCAGCAGCGGCGCATTGTCGGGCCGATGCGGGAGGACATGGAAAGGAGGCAGGATCGAGGCGAGGAGAGGAGGCCGATTCGCTGCCCGCATCGGCGCGAAACAACTGTGAGGAACGTTCTGCATCACAGTATGCGAGAACCCTCATTCGCGCCAGGCCGTTGCGGCTGCGATCCAAACCAACTGCCTCGGATGCCGCCGCGCGCCGCTAACTCCGGAGAGCGACAAGATGTTGAGCGCCGATGCCCGCGCCGTCGTCCCGAACCAGTGCCGAAACCGCGCGGGCCCGTGCAGCAACATTTGATTGCAGCGCACCGTGGAGAGCTCCCGTCAACGACTCGACGGTCGGCGCCCCGGGCGCGTGCGAAGCGCCGATGCCAAGGTGTTCGACTCTTTGCGCGAAGTAGTGCTGATCGTAGTGCTGCGGGATGATGACCTGTGGAGCGCCAGCCAGGGCGGCCGCCGTCGTCGTGCCGGCGCCTCCATGATGAACCACGGCCGCGACGCGCTTGAACAACGAGTGCACATTCACTTCGCCGATCACAAAGCAGTCAGCCGCGTCATCGACCGCCGTCAGCTCCGCCCACCCTCGCGACAGGACGACCCGATGTCCGAGAGCGCGCGCCGAGTCGATCATCACCCGACTGAGGTCCGCCGGCGCGCGATTGCTGCCAAAGCCGAAGTAGATCGGCGGCGCGCCGGCGTCGAGGAACGTCTGGAGCTCGGACGATAGCGGTCGGTCATCGCGGAGAATCCATGCACCGGGTTGAAAGACGGCGGTATCCTCGCGATCCAGAGTCGGCCAGGGCGCCAGCGTCCGGTCGGCGGCCAGCCAGGGATGGTTGGTGTGGACGTGACCGCGGACGTCGTCGACGGCCGTCATGCCTGCTTTCGCGCGGTGTGCATTCAGAAATTCGAGCCACGCGGTGTTCCACCGTCGAGCGTCCTCCGCCCAGAGCTCGCTGTAATCGGACATCGCGGGCGCGGGCTTCTGCCCGAGCGCGGCCAGCACGGGCGGCGGGTGATGCGGCGACGGAAGCACGACCGGACAGTACGCGACGAACACATACGGTATGCCCATTCGCTCGGCGATCGACGGCGCGGCGATCTGCAACGCCGTCGCTCCGACGATGACGTCGCAGCCCTTCGCCGCCGCCGCGATCGTCTCGAACTGCGTGGCGACGGTGCCCTCGATCATCTGTCGACGCTTCTCCGGCGTGAGCGGCGCTCCGCCCGAAGCCGCCTTGCCCGTCGCGCGCAACTCGGGACCGATTGGCGTGACGGACAGGCCCATCCCCTCGATCCACTCACGAAAGTCCGGGGGGACGCACAGACGAACGTCTTGTTGCAGTTCTCTCAACGCCAGCGCCAGAGCCACGAGCGGTTGGACGTCACCACGTGAACCGATCGTCGATAGGAGAACGCGCATTGGTCGCCGACTACTCGTATCGCAATGCCTGAATCGGATCGACGCGCGATGCGCGCGATGCCGGCACGAACCCCGCCGACAGCGCGACGAGTGCCAGAAAGACGGTAGATGCGGTCATGACCAGTGGATCGGCCCCACTCATCTCGTAGAGCATCGACTGCGCCGCTTTGCTCAAACCGAACGCGCCGGCAAGTCCGATCACCGCGCCGATCGCTACCATCACGCCGACCTGCCGCAGCACGAGCATTCGCACTTCACCGGCGTCGGCGCCGAGGGCCATCCGGACGCCGATCTCACGCGTGCGCTGGGCGACGGAATACGCGAGTACGCCGTAAAGGCCGATCGACGCCAGCAGCGTCGCCAGCAGGGCGAACGCCGCCGCGAGGGTCGAGATCATTCGGTCCTCGAAGGTCTCGAGGCGAATCTGCTCCGGCATCGTGCGGAGGTCCTCGACCGGAAGCATCGGATCGAGGCGCTGCACGACGGACGACATCGTGTGCAACATCGACGCCGGATCGGACGCGGTGCGCACGTAGTAGTACATCGTCTGCAGCCGCCGCGTCTGGCGGTGCGGCGTGAAAAAGACCGGCGGAATGTTTCCCTTGACGTTCGAATACTTCATGTCGCGCACGAGCCCAACGATCTCGATGTCGAGCGGAATCGTGTCCGCGGAACCTTGGGCCATCCGCTTTCCGACCGGATTCGGTCCGAGATTGAAATGCTTCGCAAACGCCTCGTTGACGACGGCGACCTTCGGCGCCCCTTGGGCGTCCGCCTCGGTGAACTCGCGTCCGGTCAACACCGGTACACCGATCGCGCGGAAGAATCCGGCGCCCACGGCATTGAGGCTCGAGTTGTTGGCGTTGCTTCCTTCTTCCGCCTTGAACCCTTCGACTTTGATGCTGTTGTTCCAGTTACTGCCGGAGATCAGTGGCACCATGGCCGAGGTTACGGCGGATGCTCCCGGGAGCGCGCGCAACTCCTCTTCGATGCGCGTGAACAGCGCGCGTGTTCGCACCGAGTCGTAGCCACTCTGCCCCGGGGTCACGGAAAACGTGACGAGATTCTCTACGCGGACGCCGAGGTCCACGCGCTTGACCTTCCACAGGCTTTTGACGAAGAGCCCGGCGCTCATCAGCAGCGCCATCGCGAGCGCGATTTGCGCGGTGGCGAGCACTGTTCGGAAACGCCGGGCCGTGCGACCGCCGGCGAGCTTTCCCGAATTGTTCCGTAGCGCCGTAACGAGATCAGGCCTCGTGCTATGGAGAGCCGGAAAGAGCCCGAACGCGATCCCCGTAACGAGTGACAACAACGCCGCAAAACCGACCGCCGCCCAGTTCATGCCGAGCATCAGCTCCTCGGACATGGTCGGGGGGAGCAGCGACGAAACGCCCTTCAACGTCCACGACGCAAAAAGGAGGCTCGTCAGCCCGCCAAGGAACGCGAGCGTCATCGTCTCGGTGAGGAGTTGGGCGAGCAGTCGCCCGCGCGTCGCGCCGAGGGAGAGTCGGACCGCCATCTCCAACTCGCGGCTCGTCGCGCGCGCCATGAGGAGGTTCGCGATGTTGGCGCACGCGATGAGCAGCACGAGTCCGGTGATCGCGAACAACATGAACAGCGCCGGACGCGCGTCGTTTTCCATGTCACTCTGCCCTCGCCTGCCGGACGTGATCACGACTTGGCGGGCGACGAAGCGTTTCATCATGGAATCGCGCATGTTGCGCTGCAGCGGCGCTTCGACTTCGCGAACGATCGGCTGGTAGACGGCGTTCACCTGCGCGCGCGCCTGCTCGATCGTCGCGCCCGGAGCCAGACGGCCGAAGGCATAGATCCAGTAGGCCCGGCGCTCCGTCACCCGGAGCTCGATGCCGGTGCCGAGCGTCGCCGCCATCGCGAGCGGGGAATAGAACGCCGGGCGCGATCCGTACGTCGTGCCGTTGAATCCATCCGGCGCGACGCCGACGATCGTCGTCGACTTGCCGTTCACCATCAGCGTTTTGCCGATGACCTTCGCATCCCCGCCGAGATTCATCTCCCAGAACCAGTGGGCGAGCACGACGACGGGCGGCGCCGCGGGATCGTCGTCGACCGGCGAGAGGAGCCTACCGAGCGCGGGACGGATTTGCAGGATCGGGAAATAGCTGCCCGAGACGAAATACCCGCGTCGCGCGAAGGCTTGACGTTCGTAGCTGACGTTCGCGCTGAAGTCGCGGTGGCCGGCCAACCCCGCGAACGCCGGGATACGCGCCTTCTGCAGATCGCGGAACATCGGGTAGCTGAAGACGTCCTCGCACGATCCGGCCTGCCCGCACGACGTCGAACCGTTCTTCGGACCGGGCGCGCTCAGGTTCACCAACCGGTCGGCATTGGCGACCGGGAGGTCCTGGCGAACCATTCTATAGAAGATCGAGTAGATCGCCGAATTGGCGCCGATACCGAGACCGAGCGAGAGCGCGGCGACGGCGGTCACGAACGGCGCGCGCGCCAGCGTTCGGAATGCCAGCTTGATGTTGCGCATGGGAGGTCTGGGCGGCTGGTTGGGTTGGTTGGTCTAGAACACTACTACGATCCCCCCAACCCTGGTTTCGCCCAGCCAGGCGCCGCCCACCCCCCCCCCAAAAAAAATCACCCCGTCTTCGGCATGAACGTCTGCACGATCTGATCGACGCTGAAGCTCGACGGCTTTTGCCGGATCGGAAATTCCTTGAGCGACTCCAGCCACTTACCAATGAGCGCCTGAGCGGGAACAAGCAGGAAGGCGCGATCGACCATCCACTTGCTGTAGAGCATCCCGTCTTCGCCTTCCTCGAACGGATCCGAGCGCAGATTGAAGATTTTCGGGATGCGCATATCGGAGAAGGGTTCGCGCCAAACTTCCAGCCCGTGCCCGCGTTGTTCCTCGAACACGGCTTTCCAGTTTCGCACACGGATGGCGAGCAAATCGCCGTCGTCGCTCCAATAGAGAAAGCCCTCGCGCGGCGACTCCTCGACGTCGCCCTTGAGGAAGGGCAACAGATTCTCGCCATCGAGATGAACCTTGAACGTCTTGCCGTCGATCGCGTAACCCTTCTTCACCTTCGCGACGAGATCCGGCTCGCCGGCGGCGGCGGCGAAGGTCGGGATCATGTCCTGCAACGAGCAAATGTCGTTGATCACTCGCCCGGGCTCGATGACGCCCGGCCAGCGCATCAAGAACGGGATTCGCCAACCGCCTTCCCAGTTCGTGTCCTTCTCGCTGCGGAAGGGCGACTGCCCGCCATCCGGCCACGTCATCTTCTCCGCGCCGTTGTCGGTGGTGAAGACGACGACGGTGTTATCCGCGACCTTCAGCTCCTCGAGCTTCGCGAGCAGTTGTCCCACGTAGCCGTCGAGCTCCACCATCCCGTCGGGATAGACGCCGAGCCCGGTCTTGCCGACCGACGATGGCTTGAGATGCGTCCAGATGTGCATCCGCGTCGTGTTGAAATAGCAGAGCCAGGGTGTTCCTTCCTTGGTCTTGCGATCCATGTAGTCGAGCGCGGCCGAGAGGAATTCCTCGTCGATTGTTTCCATGCGCTTCTTGCTGAGCGGGCCGGTGTTCTCGATGACTTGTTTACCGACCTTTCCGAACTGAGCGTCGATCGTCGTATCGTCCTTGTCTGTCGCTTTGCATTTGAGCACGCCGCGAGGACCGTACTTCTTGCGGAAAGCGGGGTCCTTCGGATAGTCGGGATTCTCGGGCTCTTCTTCCGCGTTCAAGTGATAGAGGTTGCCGAAGAACTCGTCGAAGCCATGCACGGTCGGCAGAAATTCGTTGCGGTCGCCGAGATGATTCTTGCCGAACTGTCCAGTGGCGTAGCCAAGGTTTTTGAGAAACTGCGCGATCGTCGGATCGTCTGCGCTCAGGCCGACGTTTGCGCCGGGGAGACCGACCTTCGTCAGACCCGTTCGGATCGGGGACTGGCCGGTGATGAATGCGGCGCGGCCGGCCGTGCAGCTCTGCTGGCCGTAGAAATCGGTAAAGAGCGCGCCCTCTTTCGCAATTCTATCGATGTTGGGTGTGCGATAGCCCATCACTCCGTGGTTGTACGCGCTGACATTGAACCAACCAATGTCGTCGGACATGATGAACAGAATGTTGGGCTTGGTGGACTTGGACGTCGCCATGGTGTGGCTCCTGTGCGTCGGGGCGTGCGCGCGCTGCGCGATGCGCGGCTGAAGATCCGGCACGGTAGTAACGCGGGCGGGGCCTGTCGTATCGGCCTTTGGTCGTACCGCCGCGCTCAGCCTCGCGCTTTGAAGCAGCTCGCGATGTGGTCGTCGACGAGCCCTGTCGCCTGCATGAAGGCGTAGATGATCGTCGAACCGACGAAACTCATCCCGCGCTTCTTGAGATCCTTGGACAGCGCGTCGGACTCGGCGGTGCGCGCCGGAACGTCTTTCATTTTGTTCGGCCGACGGCGAAGCGGCTTTCCTTGGACGAAACGCCAGACGTACGCGTCGAAGGAGCCGAACTCTTTTTGGATGGCGAGAAAGGCGCGCGCGTTGGCGCGTGTCGAGAACACTTTCAGGCGGTTGCGGATGACATCGCCGGTCGCGAGCACCTGCGCGAGCCGCGCGTCGGTCATCCGCGCAACTTTCGCCGGATCGAAGTCCTTGAACGCGGCGCGATAGCCGTCACGGCGACGAAGGATCGTGTACCAGCTCAGCCCCGCCTGCGCGCCCTCGAGAATGAGCATCTCGAAAAAGCGGACATCATCGTGGACGGGCACTCCCCACTCTTCGTCGTGGTAGGCGACGTAGTCGGGTTTGTCGAGCGGCACCCAGGCGCACCGCGGCAACGTTTCCATGCACGGAACGTACGCCGGGAAGGAATCCCACCCTTCCCTTCACGACTCGTGCGCATCACGTTCGTAGCGGCCCTCACACGACCATGACTGAACAGCCGTCGACCGAACTCACATCGCCCGCCTTGCGCTCGATCGTCCCTGTAACGATCGCCGCTGCATGGCTCTTGGCGGCGGCCGCCATCGCGGCGAGCGGCATTCCGGCTCGGTTACGACCACCCGTGCCCCAACTTGTCCTGTTCGCATTGACCGTCGCGCTTCTCGTCTTCGGTTGGCGATCGCGCCGGTTCGGCGACTGGCTCGATCGGCTCGACTGGCGGACGATCGTCGGATTTCACACCTCACGCGCGATCGCGGGCGCCGCGTTTCTGGCGGCGGCGCAGCGCGGCGATCTCCCGAAGCAGTGGGCTGAGCCTTCGGCGTATGGCGACATCGCGGTCGCCGTGCTGGCGCTGTTGGTGGTGATCGCCGTCTCTCCGCAGAGGCCGATCGGCCGCCGTGTCTATTTTCTGTGGAACATCATCGGCCTGGCGGACATTCTTGCCGTGGTGATCGGCGCCGCGCGCATGGCGATGGCGGATCCGAGTTCGATGGTCGGTCTTTTTCGCCTGCCACTCGCGCTCATTCCACTCTGGCTCGTCCCGCTGATCATCGCGTCGCACGTACTGCTGTTCGCCCGTCTGCGGCATGCGCGTTAGCGGACTTTTCGAGCTCAGCTGACCAGGGCTCTCGCGGCGCCGGGCGTCGTGCCCCAATGCCGGCGCATCGTCTGCACGAAATGCGAGTGACTCGCGAAGCCGAGCGTATGCGCGACGCGGGACAGGGCGCCCACCGCCGGTGCTTCGAGCATCTCGAGCGCGAGACGCACGCGAAGCTCGGAACGATAGGCGTTGAGCGTGCGGCCGGTACAGGCGCGAAAGATCCGACACAAATGAAAGGGCGACGTACCGAGCGACGACGCAATTTCATGGACGGACCGGTTCTCGCCGACAGTGCGCTCGAGCTCGAGCTTCGCCGCTTCGGCCAACTCGCGACGACGGACGTCCGCTGACCGACGACGAGCGTGCGACGAGACGCGACCGTCGAGTGTCGCGCCGAGTACCGCGGCGACGATCCCGATGACACCCTCTTCCGCCTCGAGGGCGTCGACGACGCCGTTGCGCGCACGCCGGAAAAGCGCGCGCTGATGCAAATAGAGCCTGCCGTCGGATTTCGCCCACGGACTGTGGAACGGCAGCTCACTGTCGATCGAACGATCGTCGGCCGCGGCAGCAATCTCTCGGGCAAGGTCGTCCGACACGGCGAACCAGTCGCAGCGATCACCTTCCCGAGACGCGGGAAAGCGCTCATAGCGTTGAGCGCGGTTGTAGATCGTGGCGATGGTGGGATCGGCGAGAAAGGGCCTCGCGCCTTCGTGTCGGATCCAGACGCTCGTGCGCGGAAAAACGACGATGCAACGATCGATCGGCCCGGTGTCTCGGAAATCCGGATACTCGACTGGACATCGGAAAAGGCCGATCGCGACGCGGTTCGTCTCGAAAACGGGCGCGTTCAGCAGGCGGGGCTCGCCGATCGATGTCATGCCGAGACGGTATTTGCGAGACGCGGGTTTGATAAGGAGGGAAACGACTTCCTTACGTTTTTTTGCTCTCTTGGACGCCGATCGAGCAATGAGATGAAAGCGAGCCTTCCGCCACACCCTCTATCCATCCTGCATGCGACACACGGTGATTCTGGCGCGGCTCGCCGCGCTCGTTCTCGTATCGGGTACGGCCTCGGGCGTGTTTGGGCAGACACCGAGCCCGGGTGGCCCACCGGCCGATGAGCTGAACCGCGCGGCCGCTCTTTTTGCGAGGCGCGACTGGTCCGGTGCGCTGGCTGCGTATTCCGAAATCTCGAAAGCCTATCCGGCGCACGCCTTGGCGCGATTCCGCATCGGCGTTGCGCTCGTCGAGTTGGGGCGATTCACGGAGGGGGAGACCAGCCTGCGCGACGGCGAGCGGCTCGGCATGCCGGCGGCCCAATCGGCGTATCGCCTCGCTCAGTCACTCGCCGAGCAGCATCGGCCCAACGACGCGATTCGTGAGCTGCGTCGCGCCGCCGCCGCCGGCATTTTCGTCCCGCCGGCGGCGATCCGGGCCGACGCACATCTCGCGCTCCTCCGCGACCACGCCGAGTGGGCCTCGGTGCTCGATGCCTTCGATGCGATCGTGCGCCCATGCGCGCACGATCCACGCTATCGCGAATTCGATTTCTGGCTCGGCGATTGGGACGTGCGGCCGACCGGCCAACCGCCGGCCGGTCCACCGTCGCGCAACACGATCACGAGCGACGAAGACGGGTGCGTCCTGACGGAGCATTGGGAATCTCCATCCGGGTCGAAGGGGCGAAGCTTCAACATCTTCGACCGGTCGTATGGGGTATGGCGGCAGACGTGGGTGGACAACGTCGGCGGTCAACACGACTACAAGGGCTCACTCAAAGACGGGAACATGGTCTTCCTCGGCGATACCCCGGCGCCGAACGGCCAGCGTGGACGGATTCCCACCCGCCTGACCTTTTTCAGGATCAGCAAGGACACTGTCCGGCAGTTCTCAGAGATCTCAAATGACAGCGGGCGGACCTGGCAGGTCAGTTACGACTTGACATACGTGCGCCGGCCCGGGTCGGAACGACCCTAGGAAGCCGGCCTCGCTCGCTTCGCGAGTGGACGCTGCGCGCGATCGTAAACATTATCGTATACAAGGTTCTGTTGGACGGTGGTGGCGCCGTCTCCATCCGCGCGTTCTATTGGTCCAATCGGGTCGACCCATTCGCACGCCTCACTGCAACGACCCCGCGCATGAATTGGATCACCGTCATCTGCTCGATGATCGCGGCGTCCTGTCTAACGGTCGCCGGAATCCACTTGCTGGTCTGGCTGCGATCGCGCCGCGCCTGGACCAACCTGCTGCTCACCAACTGTGCGCTGAGCGCGGCCGTCATCGTCGGGTGCAACATTGCGCTGATGCACGCCAGTTCGGTGGCGTACTCCGCCGCCCTGCTGCGCTGGATGTACGTCCCCCTGACGTGGGGCGTGATCTCTCTCATGCTGTTCGTGCGCCAGTATCTGGACGCGGGGCGGACCTGGCTGGTGTGGTGGGTGCTCGGGGTGAGAGCCATCGCGTTGGTCCTCAACTTCGCGATGCCGGTCGGTGTGATCCTTCGGGACGTCACGACGATCCAGACCGTCACCATCCTCGGCGAGCGCGTGACGATTCCGGTCGGCCCGACCAACCCTTGGATGCTCGTCGGCAACGTGGGCATTGTCCTCATCCTTGTCTTTTTCGTGGACGCGTCGCTTACCGCGGGCCGGCAGGGGCGGCGCAAGGAAGCATTGTTGATTGGCGGAATCCTCGTGCCGACGATGCTTCTCGCACTCATTCGCGCGCTTCTCATGGTGGCCGGTGGACCCTCCATGCCGACGCCCTATTTCATCAGCCTCGTTCCGCTCGGCGTGATGCTGGTGATGAGCTTCTCGCTGAGCGGTAGCCTGCTTCGCGGCGAGGCGCTCGCCCGCGAGTTACGAGAGAGTCACGAGCGAATGGGGCTCGCGACCAGAGAGCTCGACCGCGTCTCCCGCCTCACGGCGATGGGTGAGTTCGCCGCCGCGCTGGCGCACGAGACCATTCAGCCGATCACCGCCATGATCCTCGAGGCAAAGAGCAGCCTCCGTGCTCTCCCCGAGAGCGGACCCGGCATCGACGAGGTGCGCGCTGGTCTGCTGAGTGTGGTCGAGTCGGGCCAGCGCGCGGCCGAGATGCTTCGGCGAAACCGCGAACTGTTCCGTCATCGGACCGTGCGCACCGTTCCGCTGGACATGAACGAGGTGATCGGAGAGGCGCGGTCGCTCGCCGGGTGGCGGTTGAACGACAGCAACGTGAGCATCGAGATGAATCTGACCCGGAATATGCCGATGGTGTCGGGCGATCGCGTCGAGCTCCAGCAGGTACTGTTGAACTTGATCGGTAACGCGATCGACGCGGTCGAATCGCGCGCCAACCCAAAAGTCTGGATTCGATCGTCGCACAATGGCAACGAGGTGCGAATCGAGGTGGGCGATAACGGGATCGGACTTGGCGAGGTGGACACACTCCGGATGTTCTCGTTGTCATACACGACCAAGCCCGACGGAACGGGCGTCGGCCTCTCGGTCTGTCGGGCGATCGTGGACGCGCACCGCGGGCGAATCTGGGCCGAGCCGAATCCGGAGGGTGGAGCGAGTTTTCTCTTCACGCTTCCGCGACGGCGATCGAACATGGAGCCGCAGCTCCATGCCGAGAAGGACAGCGGCCTCCAGCCGGCTCCCGCTCAAGTCTGAGCGCGCGAATTCGGCGCCCGCCAGTGCGGCGGCGTCATCGAATCTTGCCCTCAGGGACTCCCGACGCAATTGGCACGCTCCTCGCCTCGCTCGTCCAAGGCAGGGGGACAGTCTCATGGAGCGAAAGGAACGGAGCGCGAAGCGACGAAGCGGGTCCAAGCAGACCGACGATAACGTTGCCCGTGGAGATGGCGCCGAGCAAACTCATCGTCTTCGCGGCGGCGAGTCGGAAGACGACTTCGTTGATGCGGACGCGGACAGCTGCGTCGCTTCGCGTCACCGGGCCGCCGAGAAGGAGTCGGACAGTTAATGCGCCTGTCGTGAGCGATGCGTTGAGATCCGCCGTGGTGGAGTAGCGAAGCGAAAGCTGCGCTAGCATGTTCTCCCGCGTACCGACAGTCTCGTTCCATCATCGCCCCGCCTCCCAATGACACTCCGGCCCCACGACACCGTCGTCCGTCGCTCCTTCCTCGCCCGGCTCGCCGGATTCGGCACCGCCGTCGCAGGCATCGTCGCCCTTCCCTCGAGGGCCTCTGCTCAACCGTCGGGTGGACCGACCCATCCCGCCGACGCGTGGCTCGACGACCTCAAAGGTCAGCACAAGAACATCTTCGATTGCACGAGCGTCGAGAATGGGCCGCAAGGCTGGACCTTCGCGCGCAACTTCCTCACGGCGAACACGGGGCCGATCTACCAACTCAAGGACTCCGACGTCAACGCCATCGTTTGCGTCCGGCACCAAGCGAGCGTCTTCGGCTTCAACGACGCAATGTGGGCGAAGTACAAGCTCGGTGAATCGCAGAAGGTGAACGAAGGCGGTGTTCCGGCGACGAAGAACGCGCACGCGAGCACGGCGACCGATCTCGCCACCCGCGGCGTGATCGTCGCCGTGTGCGGAATGGCGTTGTCGCGCATCGCGCGCACGGTCGCACGTGACTCGGGAACGAGTGCGGCCGACGTCGAAGCCGATCTCAAAGCAAATCTCGTCACGCCGACCGCGCGCGTCGTCGCCGCGGGCGTGATCGTCACCAACCGGGCGCAGGAGAAGGGGTTCACCTACACGTACGTTGGCTAGCCGAGACGCGCGGGTCGTTCCCGCGATCCTACTCGGCGGTTATATCGCACTCTTCATCTGGGGCGCGATCAATCCGTACGATCGAACGACCTGGTGGGTCGAGAATGTTCCGATCGTCGCGATTGTCGTGACGCTCGTCGTTCTCTACGCGCGCGGAGTTCGCTTTTCACCGCTCGCCTATTTCATGATGGCCGTGCTGCCCTACTGGCACACGGTCGGCGGGCATTACACGTTCGAGCGCGTTCCCTTCGGTTGGTTCGATCGCCTGTTTGGGTTCAAGCGGAACATGTTCGATCGTGTCGGCCACTTCAGTGTCGGATTCTTCGCATTCGGCATCCTCGAGTACCTGGTGACGCGACGGAAGATGAGCCTTCCCCTCGCCTGTTCGTTCGCGCTGTTCGCGATCGGTTTCGTGGCGATGTCGTACGAGCTGATCGAATGGGGCTACGCCGCGTACGGCGGGAACGCGCAAGCCGGCGCCAACTTCCTCGGCAGTCAGGGCGACGTTTGGGACGCGCAGAAAGACATGTTCATGGACACGCTCGGCGCCGTCGCGGCGATATTGCTGTTTCTGTTGGTGGGACGCCGAGCATCACCCGCCGTGGCGAGCGATTTCACCGCGCGGGCGTCGGTGCCGATTGGATGATTGCGGCGGGTTGTTGAACGTGACGCGCGTGCGTTCGGCGCATCCCCGGTCCGACGCGAAGATGATGGCTGACGGTGTCGGGCACGGCGAACCAAATCATCGTCCCGATGAGCGCGTGCGCGAAGGCGAGAAAGAACAGGTTCTTATGACGCCGGTACGCCACCGCGGCCACCGTTCCGCCGACGAGCGTCACGCCCATCAGCAGCATGTTGGGCGCGTGCGCGGCGGCGAACATCCCGCCGGCCGTCGGAGCGACGAGGTACTGATACTTGGCGTCGAACGACGCGCTCAGCCGGTTCGCGAAGTAGCCATTCAATAGATACTGCTGGAAGAGCGCCCACCAGCAGTAGCCGAGCAGAACACCGGCAACTCGCCACGCGGCGACATCTCGCACCGTGTCCAGCGCGAAGCCGGCGATCGCCCCAACCGCCGCGACGATCAATACCGGAATCGTGAACCGCCGCGCGCACTCGGCGAATCCTCCTCTCCTCAGGCCAAGCCCGGACGGCGTTTCACCGCGCACGGCGTGCGACAGCACCACGAGCGCGAGGAGGATCATCCACGACCAGTGAATGCGCGCCTGGAAGTACCAGATGTACGAGAGCAGGAGGAAGAACACCGTGCCTGCTTCGAGCGCATGGACCGAGGGACCGATCGGCTGAACCGCGGATCGGATGACGAGGGACGGCGACCGCACCTGCATGTTCCTGCTCCTGCTAACAGCGTCAGCGATGCAACAGAATCACCCACACCGCGTCCACCAGTGCGTGCGTGATGGCGGCCGCGGTGACCTTACCCGTGCGGAGGTACACGAACCCGTAAGCGACACCGGCAATCGTCGCCAGCATCGCGTAGCGCGGATCGGGAAGATGCGACAAGCCGAAGATGACCGATGCAATCGCGAGGCCGACGGGGATGCTGAGCCATCGCGATAAGAGATTTTGTATGAGGCCGCGAAAGAGGAATTCCTCGGGCACCGCCGTTACGAGATAGATGACGACGGGTTGAAGCAGCAGGGCCGGCGCCGCGGCGCGCGGGTTCCATCTGATGAACCCCGTGCCGAACCCGATTGGCAGCGCGATCGCGGCGTAGCCGAGGAACACGAGCACCGCCGTGGCGGCGTCGCGCCGCGTGATAAGCCATCGATAGCCGACGCCGTCGAGCGGACGCGCGACGAGGAAGAAGTACAGTCCGGCGACAAGCCCGACGAGTCGAGACGCGTCGTAGCCGCCCGGCGCCGGCACAGGCAGCGCCGGCAACAAGTGATATTTGACGCCGGCACCGAGGCTCGCCGCGACGGCAAGCTCCCGCCACGGCAACTGGCCCGGCTTGGCCTGGCCGCTGGAGAGGACCAGCGATGGGATCGCCAGGTAGACGGCGAAATCGAGGGCGCGATCGCCGACCGACAGACCCGCACCGACGGCGTAGACCACGCAGGCGGACCAGAGCACGGCCGGTCCAGCGAAGATACGAACGAGGCGCCCGCCGAGTACCTCGTTCAGGCGGTGTGCGATGTCGGGGACGCCGAGGGCGACGTAGCTCCCCGCAAGCAGCACGAACAGGCCGAGCGGAAGAGGGCTGGCCAGGTGGGCGCCGTGCGCGTTCGCGGTGAAATACGCAACGAGCGCCAAGCAAAACAACAGCGACCCGACAACAGCATCGCGCGAAACTATCGGACGCGCGGAGGGCGGGTCCAGGCGAACGACGACCTCAGTCACTCAAACCTCGTCCAGCTCGTGGTCCTCGATCCGAAAGAGCAATACTACGTGTGTGAACACAAGGCGTCATGGTACTTCGGTACCATACACGTCGAAACGCGTCCAGATACCAGAAAACGCCGTGCTCGCTTGTTTGCGGCCAATGTAGCGCCGTACAGTTGGCGCTTCAAAACCCTCGCGCGAGACTCGACCATGAAGACGCAACGCCGACTCATCTCGATCGCCGCTAGTGGATTCCTGCTGCTCTCGCTGTCCGCTGTGCGTTTCGAGGCCGGACGAGCCGCACCTGCTGCGTGTTCGCTCCTCACCGCCGCGGATGCGAGCAAGGCGTTGGAGCAGACGAGTCTACCAGGCAAGCCGCTGACGAACGGGGATCCGACGGGCTGCATTTGGTCGGCCGACCCTGCCGCGTCGGACAGCAGTCGCCGCGTCGCCCTGGTGACGGTTTCGGTCAGAGCGTTTCAAATCGCCATGCATCCCGCGCTTGCGAAGATCAAGGTCGAGCCGGTGTCCGGCATCGGTGACGAGGCCTTCTATCAGATCTACCCCGACAGTCCGTTCATCTGGGTCCGCAAAGGCGACAAAGCGATCACCATTCGGATCCTGACCGGGTATAAACCCAAGCCGTTCACGAATGACCAGGAGAAAGTGAAGCTGGTTCCGCTGGCCAAGGCGGCGGTCGCGAAGCTTTAGGGGGCGGGACGCTGTTGGCGCCGGGGCCGGGGGCGTCGTATCGTATCGCCCACCTCTTCAGGAAGGGTCTCATGCGTAGACGCGTAGCGGCGCTGCTGGCGATTGCGCTTCCCCTAGCCGCGGCATGCGGCGGATCACCCGGCAGTGCAACACAAGGGGCGGGAGTGGCACAGGCCGGAGGACCTTCGGCGGCAAACAAGGCGGCGGATGAGGCGGCTCTCCGCGCGATTTACCAAAAGCTTCCCGCCGCGCTCATGACTGCCGATACCGCCGCCTTTGGCGCGTTGTTCCTCGACGATGGCGTCGAGATCATGCCGGGAGCGCCGCCGACTCAGGGACCCGCCGCGGTGACGAAGGAGTTCGCCGCCGCGTTGGCAACGATGAAAAATCTCAATGCCAGCGTTGGCGATATCGTCGTCACCGTGTCCGACGCCGGCGATCTCGCGGTGGTCAAGGCGCCGTATCGCATGTCGTTCACCGATCCGAAAGGAAAGAAGGCGGAAGATCACGGAACGACGATGACCGTGTTCAAGAAGGTCAACGGTCAGTGGAAGATCTTGTACGATACGAACATCAGCGAGGTGGCGCCGCAGTAGGGCTCGCGTGTTCTCGACCGACACTCTCGCCACCGCCCTCGCCGATCGGTACTCGATTGAACGACTGATCGGTGAGGGCGGCATGGCGCGAGTCTTTCTCGCGCGGGACCTCCGTCACCACCGGCGCGTCGCGCTCAAGGTCCTTCGCCCAGACCTCGGCGCCGTCGTCGGCGTCGATCGATTTCAATCGGAGATCGAGGTCACGGCGAACCTGCAGCACCCGAACCTGCTTCCGCTTTTCGACTCGGGCGCGGCGGGCGATCTCTTGTTCTACGTGATGCCGTACGTCGAGGGCGAAAGCCTTCGAGCGCGGCTCGAGCGCGAGAAGCAGCTGCCGGTGGATGAAGCCGTTCGTCTCGCCAGCGCGATCGCCGGCGCGCTCGACTACGCGCACCGCCGTGGCGTGATCCATCGCGATTTGAAGCCCGAGAACATCCTGCTCCACGAAGGCCAGCCGCTCGTCGCCGACTTTGGGATCGCTTTGGCCATCTCGAATGCCGGCGGTGCCCGCATCACGCAGACCGGACTCTCGCTCGGCACGCCGCAATACATGTCGCCGGAACAGGCGACCGGCGATCGGGTGATCGACGGACGGACCGACGTCTACTCGCTCGGCGCGCTCACCTACGAGATGCTCACCGGTGAGGCGCCGCACACCGGCGCGACCTCGCAAGCCGTGATCGCGCGAGTGCTGACGGAGAAGCCGCGAAGCATCCGCGCGACTCGGCCCAGTGTCCCCGAGCACGTCGAGGCAACGGTGGACAAGGCGCTCGAGAAGTTGCCCGCCGACCGGTGGGCGACTGCCCGTGACTTCGCCGAGGCGCTGAGTGGGGCGCGTCCGTTCACCCGCACGACGTCGAGCAACGCAGCAGCCTCGAAGCATGGGTCGCGCCCGGCGCGCTCGAGGGAAATGGCCGCGTGGGCAATCGCGACGGCGTTCGCGGGCGCATCGCTGTGGTTCGGACTCCGCGCGCGGCAGCCGGCGAAACCCCCGGCGAGCTCGGAGTTCGAGCTCGCGCTTCCCGACGGATTCACGCTGCCTTCGGCGGGAGCGGCAGCATCGGTCGCCCTTTCGCACGATGGACGGACGCTCGTCTTCGTCGGCCAAGCGAAAGGGGCGGCGCACCGGATGCTCTACTTGCGCCGCCTGGGCGACCGCGAGGTTTTGCCGATCCGCGGCACCGAGGATGCCGTGTCGCCGGTCTTCGGACCTGGCAAGGAACTGCTCTTCGGATTTCGTCGCCTTCAAGGTCGCGGGACCATCATGCGTGTTGGCCTCGATGGAGGACCGCCCCGAACGGTCATCGATTCGGTGCTTGTCAACGGCCAGGTGTCATGGCACGAGGGAACGCAAGTCGTCACGATCGGGCCCGACCGCAGCCTCGTCCTCCTGAACGCGGAAACCGGATCGCGCTCGGTGCTGGCGAAGCCGGACAGCGCTCACGCGTTTGGATTTCCCGACGCTTTGCCCGGTGGTCGTGCGGCACTCATCATCGTCAAGCCGACCAACGCAGCTCAGGATTCGTCGATGCTCGCCGTCGTCACGATTCCCGATGGAAAGGTCATAAACCTCGGGATCCACGGCATGTCACCGCGCTACTCTCCGACTGGTCACATCGTGTTCGCGACGCCGGCGGATTTGCTCGAAGCTGTTCCGTTCGACGCGCGCAGTTTGCGAATCACCGGGTCGCCGGTGATAGTGGCCACCGGTGTTGGCGGCGGCAGCGGCGGAGCCGTGCCGTTTTCGGTCGCCGACGACGGGACTTTGGCGTTCATACAAGGGCGTACCTCGATGGTCGGCCAATTTCAGCCGGCGATCGTCAACCGATCGGGCGTAAAGCGGCTCATTGGTGCTACGCCGGGCTCGTACGCGAGTCCCCGCGTCTCTCCGGATGGAAGGCAAATCGCCTACGCTTCGGGACAAGGAATGAACGGATCGGAACTGCTCGGCGCCGACGTCTGGCGAATGGATCTGGCAACGGGGCAGGCGGTGCGCCTCACGACGAACCTGTTTGGGGATCATCCGGTCTGGAGTCGCGACGGAACGGAGCTCTATTTCTCGCGCAGTGTGGTCGATCAGAACGAATACGCGGTGCCACTGACGGAGGGGGCGAAACCGCGGATCGTCTTTCACGCGCCCGGCAGGTTGTATGCGTTCGACATCGGTCCGTCGCACGGAAGCGCTTTCGTCGGCGTAGGCGGGCCGACATCGCTCGACTTGTGGGTGGCGCCGATCGATTCCTTAAACAAGCTCTCGGTGTTCGCGGCCGGACCGTATCGCGAAGCCACACCGCGCGTGTCGCCCGACGGCCGGTTCGTCGCGTATGAGTCGTCGAGGACCGGGACGAACGAGATTTTCGTCCGACCGACCACCGGCGGTGGAGAAGAGGTGAGAGTGTCACCGGCCGGTGGCATCGATCCCGTGTGGTCGCGCGACGGCCGCGAGTTGTTTTTCATCGCCGGCGACGCGTTGACGGAAGTCCTCCGCTCACCGACGAGCCAGATGATGGCGGCGCAAGTCACGACGTCACCGAAGTTCGCCGTGAGCGGCGTGCGGCCGCTGTTCTCGATGAAAGATTACATGAGCGTTTTCGGGCGATCGTCGTTCGACGTGTTCGCGAACGGCGACTTTCTTCTGCTCACAACGCAATCCGATTCCGCCGCGGCGCGATCGGTTCCGCTCGTGGTCCGCACCAATTGGGCGTCCGCGCTCGGCCAATCGCACGCGAAGTAACGTTTATCGGCGCCTGCACGGCAACGCTATCACGGTTTCCCACCCGGATTCCATTTGGGCGCCGGCCCGTTCGCTAGTAAGTCGACCGCCTTCACCGCCGCGTCGATCACCGCCGCCATGTGCTCGAAATCCACGGCACTGACGTCGTCGGTCACCTGATGGTAATCCGTGTGCAGGTTGAACGACGAAAGGGTGTGCGCGGGAATACCCATGCGCGCGAAGGCGATGTTGTCGCTGCGCGCGAAGAAGCTCTGACCCGGCCGTTTGTCCGGCACGATCGGAAGACCGGCCGCGGCGAACATCTCGCCCATCGTCGAGCGCTCGAAGCCCGTCAGCCAGGCGCGACCCCTGCCGCCGCTCAGCGAGTCCGGACGCCCGATCATCTCGATCTCGAGATTGGCGACGAGAGCGCTATTCGGTACGGCCGGGTGCTGGATATACCAGTTCGTGCCGACGAGACCGACCTCCTCGCCGGTCGTCGCCATGAAAATGATCGTTCGCTTCGGGCGCGGCCCGCCGCCGGCGGCGAGTCGTCGCGCGATTTCCATCACGGCGACGACTCCCGACGCATCGTCGTCCGCCCCGTTGAACACCGAATCGCGCCGCGGGTTAGGATGGAGTCGACGGATGCTGTCCATGTTCACCGTCACCGCGGCCATGCGCGTCGAGAACGACGTCATCGTCTTACGCTCGTCATCCGTCATCTGACGCGAGCCGCGCTCGGCCCGCGCCGCCAACCCGCTGCTCTTGAGCCACGCTTCACGTTCGGCACGAATCGGCGCGACGAGAGCCTGCCAGGCGAGCATCGAGTCGACGTCCACCGGCGACGGCGCGAGTCCGAGGTGGTCGAAGTGCGCGTCGACGAGAACGACCGAGTCCTTGAGCTTCGGGTCGCTCCCGCGGAGACGTCCGATCACGTTCACGTCCGAGCCTTGCGTGCGCACGAGGGGGACGCGCTGGAAGTAGCCGCTGTCGCCCGCCGGCTCCAGTCCCGCGGCGCGAAATTGCTCGGCGATGAATCGGGATGCGCGGCGAGCGCCGATGCTGCCCGTCGCTCGCCCCTCCATGGAGTCGGCGGCCAACGCCGACAGGAGACGGCACACCGTCGCCGGGTCCTCCCGCGAGCTTGCTATCGCGGATGGGGCGGGGCGGCAGTCAATGGCTTGCGCGCCGGCAGCGCTGAGCGACACGCCGCACAGCAATAGTGCGCCAAGCGCTTGGGGACGAACCGTCTGACCGAAAGGTTGGCGCTTCATCGTCGGCTCGCGCATTATGAGATTCAGGAAGATACTTTCGCGAGGCCCCATTGTCTGACTCGTGGTGCGGAGACTCGAAGAACATGAATACACGCCGATTGTGCGCGATCGCCCTCCTCCTCGCTGCCATCTCCTTCCCTGCATCGGCGCAAAGTGACAAGCAGGGGACGACCTACCGATCTCCTGGTGGCGCAACGTTGAAGTTGATGCTCGACGACAGCAATGTCGGCCCCGAGGTGACGGTCGGTGAGCTCACCTTCCCCGCGAACGCCGACTCCGGCGATCACACGCACGGCGCAATCGAGATGTTCTATGTGCTCTCGGGAGAGCTCGAGCACATCGTGAATGGCAAGAGTCAGATTCTCAAACCCGGGATGGTCGGATACGTGAAGCCGCCGGACAAGATCCGACACAAGACCGGTCCCGCCGGCGCGAAAGTCGTCGTGATCTGGGTGCCGGGTGATGAGGGAAAGAAGATCGCCGCGCGCTGGACGAAGGAGCCGTAGCCGGCCCAACCGTGGCCCCGATCTTCGCGCATAACGCCGCAACCCGGCTCGGGGATTGCCTTGTTCGCACCGCATCGGAGATGCGAGCGGGCTTATGCGTGACGGACAATTCTCTTGTCGGGCGATCGGGGCGGTTCTCATCGCGAGCAGCACGATCGTCGCCGCCGGGTGTCATCGTGGCGGATCGACGTCACAAGATCCCCCAGGCCGTGTCGCGCGGCTGAACGAGCTTGCGGGCGACGTCTCCTTTCAGGCGCCCGGCGACAGTCAGTGGACGAAGGCGACGCAGAACTACGCGGTGAGCAGCGGCGATCGCCTGTACGTCGCGCCGGCGAGTCACGCCGAGCTGGATTTCGGTCAAGGCGTCGCTCGCGTCGGCGATCGCGGCGACGTCACGGTGACGAATCTTTCCGATCACTTCGCGCAGCTCGGCATCGCCAACGGGATGATGGATGCGTCGGTCTACCGCTGGATCCCCGGCGACTCGATCGAGTTGGATACGCCGAACGGAGCGCTGATCCCGCAAGCCGCTGGCGTGTATCGCGTCTGGGTCGATCCGTCCGACAACTCGACGATCGTCTCCGCGGAGACCGGAACGCTACTCGTGACCGGGCCTGGAGTCTCCGAGACGCTGCAACCGGGACAGACGGTGCGGCTCACCGGAACGAATCCGGTGCAGCTCTCCGCGGTCAACGGCCCTTCCGGATATGGCGCGCCGGAGCAGTTCGTCACGTGGAGCGCGGCACGCGACCGTCGCTATCGCATCGCTCAACTCAGACCGGCGGCGCGCTATGTGAATCAGGAGACGCCCGGCTGGGTCGACGTCGTCGACGAGGGACGCTGGATCACGACGCCAACGAATCAGCAGGTCTGGTGTCCGTCGAACGTCAGCTCGTCGTGGGTTCCGTATCGGAGCGGGCGTTGGAGTTACGTGGAGCCATGGGGATGGACGTGGGTCGACGACAATTCGTGGGGTTATACAACCACTCATTACGGTCGTTGGACGCAAGTCTCCTCGAATGGTGATTGCTCCTGGGGATGGGTGCCGTCGTCGACGACAACCGCGCCCGTCTACGCGCCGGCGCTCGTGTCGTTCGTCGAAGGCATCGCGAACCTCGCCGGAGTGCCGAGTGCGCAGGGGTGGTTCCCACTTGGGCCGCAGGAGCCGTACTTCCCCTGGTATTCGCACAGCGACGCCTATCTCAACGCGGTGAACCTGGCGAACATCGGCGCCGCCGTCGCGCTCGACCGGCTGCTGCATTCGTCGAACGTCGACGCGATCGAATACGTGAATCGACCGGTGGCGCTGACGGTGGTGCCGACGACCGTCGTCGTCTCCGGCGTGCAAGTCGCGCCATCGATCGTGCACTTACCGCCGGGACAACTGAAGAAGATGGGGCACGTGGTCATCGCGCCGCAGTTGGCGCCGAGTCCACAGGTGCTCGTCGCGGGACGGCCGGTCCTCGCGCCGCCGGTGGTTGAGCGACCACAAGTGATCGCGCGCGGCGGTCCGATGACCGTGTCGACGACCGAGCGCGGACGTGGTCATGCGCGACAGGTGACACAAGGTCAGCCGGTGGAGGCTCCGGCGGCGCCGGCGATGGTGTCGCGAGGCCAGGGTCGCGGGCAGGAACGTCGAGCAATGACGCAGTCGGCCGCCGGCGAAGTAGTGCCACCGACGCCGACGCCGTCATCGTCGCGCGGTCACGGTCGAGGGAACGGCGGCGGCGGACCACCGGCGCAACGTGTGAACCCGCCTGTGCAACGCGTGCTACCAACAGCGCCGGTCCCACAGCCCATGCCGGCGACCCCGCAACGCGGTCGTGGATCGGCACCGGCGCCGAGCCAGCCGGCGAAGCCGGGCAAACCGGGCGGTGGTGGTGGTGGTGGTGGTGGCGGCGGGCGCGGGCGAGGGCGGCCGGGCTAGCCGCCCGTGACCTGTTGTCGCCGCGGACGCGTCTCGTAGATCACGATGCCGATCGACGCGAGCGCGTAGACGACCATCACCGCGAACGCAATGAACGCGTCTTTGAAGGCGAGCGTCATCGCGCCAACGTGGACGAGGATCGTCGTCGCGTGCCGCCGATAGATCGAGCGTATCGCCTTCGGCGAGACATCCGCAGCGACGTGCCGACGGTTATGCGAGGCGTAGAACCAGAGCAGGATGTTCGCGAACGCGGCCAACGCGACGTTGCCCGCGTATAACAGCGCCGCGTATCGGCTCTCCGAGTAATGACCGAAGATTCTGTTCGGCACGGGAAGAAAGGCAACGACCATCAGCAGGAAGATGTTCAACCAGACGAGCGCGTAGTCCATGCCGACGATCAGCGCGAACATGCGATGGTGCGACACCCAAAACAGGCCGATCACGACGAAGGACAACGCGTAGACTGCCGTCGCCGGCGCCAGCTTGTGCAACTGCTCCACCGTGAGCGGCCCTTCCGCGAGCGGAAGGCGAAGATCGATCGCGAGCAGGGTCGCGGCGATCGCATAGACGCCGTCGCTCAACGTCGTCAGGCGCTCCAGGCCGCTAACCGGCGTGTTGGGGGCCGTGGCGACTGTGGGGACGGGGGCAACACTCAACGGAGGTCCTCGTCAGGTGACCGCTAGAGCGCGTCGGCGCAGCTCGGACGCAGCGTGAGATAGCGCCTGATGCGATGCCCGTCTGTGGGACGAAAGCCGGACTAGTCGCAGGTTTACGTCATCATTTTGAGGTACTCGCGATCCCAGGCGGCGGGAATACTCTCACGCGGCGAGTACGGGCCCGGCGTGTAACGGCGCGAGGCGATTCCCTTCTGGCTTCTCGCGACGATGTCCCAGTCCTGCCGGTTGGTGACATCCCAGAATGCGATCGCGTCGGCGGGATTGAAGTCGGGATTGCTCTTGTTCTCGGGCGAAAACATCCACTCCGACTCGACGATGGTCCGGCCGACGCCGTCGGGCGTGAGCAAATAGTAATTGACGTAATCGGGATGGATGCTGAGCATGAGGTTCGGCATCACCGTGTAGTAGTAGGCGCGGTGCCGATCGCTCTCCGGCAAGCCCGGGGTCAACAGCCGTCCACATGCGCGGCCGCTGATCGTTGCACTCTCGTGCGGGGCGCCGATCTCCATGTAGCCGCCGAGGAACGGCCCCTCGATCAAATCGTTGGCGCCGCTCTGGTACGGCAGCTTGAGCGACAGCTCCGGATGAATCATCGGACAGTGCAGGCACTCCGAATAATTCTGAAAGACGAGTTTCCAGTTGGACTCGACCTCGTAGCGCACGCTGTGGCCGACCTCGAGGTCGTCGAGCGCGAAGCGGGGTAGCCGATGCATCATCGGCGCGAACCATTCGCTAAACGGCTGCGGGTCGTCGCTCACATTGACGAAGAGAAAGCCAGCGAACTCGGCGACACCCGCCGCGTGCAGCGGGAATTCGCGCTTGTCGAATCCCTCCACTTCCTGCATGTGCGGCGCCCCGATGAGACGGCCGTCGGTCGTGTATGTCCAGGCGTGGTACGGACACTGAATCGTCTCCGAGAATTGTCCGGACGCTTCACGACAGATCTGCGTGCCCCGATGCCGGCAGACGTTGAAGAACGCGTGGAGCTCGCCATCGCGGTCGCGGAGAATGATCAGCGACTCGCCGGCGACGGTGCGCACGATGAAGTCGCCGGGCCGGGCGATCTGCGCCACCCGACCGACGCAGTTCCAGTGGCGCGCAAAGATGCGCTCCTGTTCCGCGGCGAGAATTTCGGGCGACGTGTAGTACTCGCCCGGCATCGTGTGCGCGCCCTGCTTGTATGCTTCGACCGTGCGGTGGAATGTTGTCATGATGACCGTATTATCCGTTTCGCCGCCAACCATCCTGCTCCGCCGAGCACGCCCGGCCCCGGATGCGTGCCCGAGCCGGCGAGATAGAGACCGTCAATCGGCATGGCGTAGCGTCCCCAGCCCGGCACCGGACGCATGAACAGAATCTGATCGAGCGTCATCTCGCCGTGCGTCAGCGCACCGTCCGTGACGCCATAGCGTGATTCCAGATCGACCGGCGTCAGGATCTCACGATGCGTTATCGCGTCGGTGAAGCCGGGCATGACGCGGCTGATCGCGCGCGTGACCGTTTCACCGAGCTCGCACGAACGGGTGTCGTCCCACGACGCATCGCCGCGCAAGCGATACGGCGCGTACTGCGCCCTGGCAATGAGTACATGCTTGCCGGGCGGAGCGAGCGAGGGCCACCGCAACGTCGGCGCGCTAATCTCGATGTGCGGTTCGGCGGACACATGACCGTATTTCGCCGCGTCATACGCACGCTCGATCGCATCGAGCGACGGGCTCAGGCTGACGACGCCGGTCAGCGCGGCTGATGAATCGTCGAGATCGCGAAGGTCGGGCAAGCGATCGAGCGCGAAGCGAACGAGCGACGTGCACCCGCGCAGCTTGATGTTCTTGAGCGCGAGCAGGAATTCGGGGTCGAGCCATAATGGATCGACCATGCCGAGCATCGTGCGGACGGGGTCCGCGGTCGAAACGACGACCGGCGCCGTGAGCTCGTCCCCATTGGCCAACGCGATTCCCGTGACGGCGTCATCGCGCACGAGGATGCGCGCGACGGTCGCGCGGGTCCGCAGATCGACGCGGTTGCCGCGAGCCACGGCCGCGGCGGCGTTGACGAGGGCGTCGGGTCGCTCGCGCCACCAGCCGCGCGCGGCGCCGCGCGCTCCTACGAGATGGTGCAGCAACACGAACGACGTGCCGCCGGAACGCGGGCCCTGCCGGATGTCGCGCACCCCGCCGGCGGCGACGGCCGCTTTCACCAGCGGGCTCTCGAACCAGTCATCGAGCAGGTCTTGTAGCGACATCGGAAGCACGCGCAGCAATTCCAGCATGTCGGCGCGGCCGAGCGCGCGAAATTTTCGACCGAGGCCAAGGAGCGGCGCGAGCTCACCGAGCGACAGCGCGGTGTCGATGTCGGGCGCGGGGAGCTGGTACATCGCCTCGAGGAATCCGGCGAGGTTGTCGAGTAGCTCGACGAACGCCGGCCAACGCTCGGCGTCGCGCGACGAATGGCCGCGAATGGCGGTCGCCGCCCGAGTCGAATCGGACGAGAGCGTGAGGCCGTTGCCAGCACCGACGACCGACCCGACGACGCTCGCCGGCGTGGTGCCGACTGAGCTGAGGCCGAGCCCTCGCGCGACGGTCGGCGGCAGCCAACCGGTGTCGGCGTTCAGCGGAGCACGAAAGGCCGGCGCGAAGTCGGAGACTCGGCGCTGGCCACCGATTTCCTCCGCGCTCTCGACGACGAGCACGCGCTTCCCCGCCTTGCCGAGCGCCGCCGCGGCGACGAGCCCGTTCGAGCCGGCGCCAATGACGATCGCGTCATAGTTGCCGGCGCTCACGAGATGATCTCCATCGCCGCGAGCCGGCCGGACGCGCCCATGATGCCGCCGCCGGGATGCGTTCCCGCGCCACACTGCCAGTAGCCCTTGATCGGCGTGCGATACTTCGCCGACTTCGCCGCCGGGCGCAGGAAGAAGAGCTGATGCAGCGCCAGCTCGCCCTGAAAGATGTTCCCTTCCGAGAGACCGGTGATTCGCTCGATGTCCGCCGGCGTCAGCACCTGACGGTGGAGGATGAGCGACTCGATGTTCGGCGCATAGCGCGCGACCGTCTTCACCACAGCGTCGCCGAAGGCCTCGCGCTTCGCGTCGTCCCAGCCGCCCGTCACGTTGTATGGCGCGTACTGTACAAAAATGCTCATGACGTGCTTGCCCGGCGGCGCCATGCCGGGATCGATCATCGACGGGAAGACGATGTCCATGTACGGATTGCGCGAGAAGTTTCCGTACTTGGCGTCGTCGTAGGCGCGCTCGAGGTACTCGACGCTGGGGCTGATGGAGAACGCGCCGCGGTGATGCGGGCCGACGCCGGGGAGGCAGGTGAACTCCGGCAACCCGCTCAGCGCGAGATTCACCTTCCCCGACGAACCGCGGAACTTATATCGCTCCACCTCCGCGGCCAGATCATCCGGCAGTTCCTTGCGCTCAACCAACTGCAAAAAGGTGCGGCGGGGGTCGAGGCCCGAGACGATGATCGGCGCGGCGATCTCGTCGCCGTTCTCGAGGACGACCCCCTGCGCGCGGCCGTCCTTGACGAGCACGCGCTCGACGGACGCATTGGTGCGAATCTCGGCGCCGAGCGCGCGAGCAGCCGAGGCGATCGCCTCGCTGATCGCTCCCGTTCCCCCTTTCTGAAATCCCCACGCTCGAAACGCGCCGTCGATCTCGCCCATATAGTGATGCAGCAGCACGTACGCCGAACCGGGCGACCGGGGGCCGAGAAAGGTGCCGATGATGCCGCTCGCCGATTTCGTCGCTTTGAGTGGATCGAACTCGTACCACTCGTCGAGATAGTCGGCGCTGCTCATCGTCATCAGCTTGTACAGCGCGTGAAATCGCTCCGCGCCCAACGTACGCAGGTGACCGCCGAGCTTGAGGAGTCCGCGCAAATCCGACGGCGCCAGCGACGACGGATCGGGCGGCACCATGCCGAGGATCGGCTTCACCGCCATCGCCATGTGGTGCATCAGGTGACCGAAGAGAACCGCGGCTTCCGCGTCGCGCGGTGAATGCCGAGACAGCTCGCGACGCGTTTCGTCGGCGTCGCCCCATCCCGCGAGATAGTCGCCGTCGTCGAGCGGCGTGACCGTGCTCTCGAGGGGAAGAATTTGCAAACCGTGCCGCGGCAGCTCGAGCTCGCGGATGATCTCCGGGCGGAGCAGACTCACGACGTACGAGA
>DATLPC010000252.1:0-1635 GCA_035535975.1 Gemmatimonadaceae bacterium
CGGCGGCGCTCTACCACAACGACGGAGGAATGCGCTTCACCGACGTCACGGCGCGGAGCGGAATCGACACGCGCGGGCTCGCCACGTCGTGTGCGGCGTTCGCCGACGTGAATGGCGATGGCAACCTGGACCTCGTCGTCGGCACACTGGGCGGGCCGATCAAGCTCTGGGTGGGCGACGGGAAGGGCCATTTCACCGACGCTACCGCGACGAGCGGTTTAGTCGGTGGGTACGCCGCGACGGCGCTCACATTCGCGGATGTCGATGGGGACGGCGATCTCGACCTGTACGTCGGCACGTACAAGGTGCGGAGCGCGCTCGACGCCTACTCCCCTCAGGATCGCGCGTTCGACAAAGTCGTGAAGAAGGTCGATGGCAAGTACGTCGTCGTCGATCAGTGGCAAAAAGAGTATCGGGCCGTCGATCGGCCGGATCTTGGCGGCGTGTTGCGCTCCCAGCGGGCCGACCCCGATCTCTTTTTCATCAACGACGGGAGCGGACACTTCACGCGTACGCCCATCTCGGGCGCGCGTTTTCTCGACGAAGACGGCAAGCCGCTCGCACAGGAACCGGACTACTTCACCCTCGCCGCTCGCTTCTACGACGTGAACGGCGACGGCGCGCCGGACCTCTACGTCTGCAACGACTTCGAGGATCCCGATCAGTTCTGGATCAACGACGGCAAGGGCAACTTCCGCATGGCGTCGTGGGGCGCGTTGCGACAAACGAGCAACACCTGCATGTCCGTGGATTTCGCCGATATCAACCGCGACGGCGCGGTCGACTTCTTCACGGCTGACATGATGAGCCCCACGCTTGCCGAGCGGCAGCGGCAGATCCCGACGCACATGCCGATCGCCAAGCCGGTTGGGTTCGTGAAGGATCGAGCGCAGTGGATGCGCAACGCGCTCCAGCTCGGCCGGGGTGACGGAACGTGGGCCGAGATCGCCGACTTTTCCCGCGTGGCCGCCACCGATTGGACGTGGGGATCGGCGTTTCTCGACGTCGATCTCGACGGCTATGAGGATTTGCTGACGCTCAACGGCCACCGCTGGGACGTGCGCGACGCCGATACGTTCGACCGCATCCGCAACAGTTCTCCACGTGTGCCCTGGAACCGCGAGCAGGGGATGTTCCCCAAGGATGCGGCGCACAGCATCGCGCTCCGCAACAACGGCGATCTCACATTCGCGAACGCCAACACGGCGTGGGGTTTTGGCGCGGACGCGGCAATCTCGCAGGGCATCGCGCTCGCCGATCTCGACGGCGATGGCGCGTTGGACGTAGTGGCAACGCGGCTCGACGAACCTCCGGTGATCTACCACAACGAGGCGGGCGCCCCGCGAATTGGGGTCCGCCTGAAAGGGACGGCACCCAATACACGCGGCATCGGGGCCACAATCAGCGTGCGCGCCGCGTCGCTCCCAGTACAGTCTCGCGAGATGACGGCCGGCGGCTACTACCTGTCGGGAAGCGACGCGGAGCTCGTGTTCGCCACGGGAAAGGATTCGGTGGCGACGATCGAGGTGCGCTGGCGCAGCGGCCGCGTGACCACGATCGCCGAGGCCCGACCGAATCGCCTCTATGAGATCGATGAATCAGCGGCGAGCGAAGCGCGGCCGGTGTATCAGGCCG
>DATLPC010000253.1:0-2409 GCA_035535975.1 Gemmatimonadaceae bacterium
CGGCCGTGTCGCGCGTGTATTGCTCGCGAGATCGATCCAGGTACACCGTCCACGCGTGCTGCAGTTTCGGCGCGTACTTGGCGATGCGCCCCGCCGTCAGTAGTTGTACGGTGTCGTGTGTCGGCCGATATCCCGGAAGCTTTCGAATCGAGTCCATGGGATTCGGGTTCACGTTCTGCCCGTCGATCGCGGCGAACGCGGACAGCAGCAACGACGCGACCAACCGCATCACGCGGTCGCTCCAGGAACGAGCGTTACTCGCTCGAGCCGCGGCACCAAAAGATGGATGATCAGCAGCGCCGTCACGTAGGCAAAACCACAGGCGAGAAACACCGGCGTGTAGTTGCTTCCGTTGTGTTGCAGCACCCAGCCAGTCGCGCGCTGAAACAACACACCACCCGCGGCGCCGAAGAATCCACCGATCCCGACGACTGAGCCCACCGCGAAGCGCGGAAACATGTCACTCGTCAGCGTGAAGATGTTCGCCGACCACCACTGATGCGCCGCCGCGGCGACGCCGACGATTGTCACCGCGACCCACATGTTCGTCGCCGCGGGCGCAAACATCGTCGGGATGATGATCACGGCAGCGATGAGCATCGCCAGCTTACGTCCCGCGTTCACGGACCGGCCGCGTCTGATGAACGCGCCCGATAGCCAGCCACCATATACCGAACCAACGTCGGCGAGCAGATAGATCGCGACCAGCGGTGCCGTGACCTGCGCGAGCTTGATGCCGTAACGGGCGTCGAGAAACTTGGGCAGCCAGTAGAGATAGAACCACCAGATCGGATCGGTCATGAACTTGCCGATCGCGAATGCCCACGTCTGCCGATACTTGAGCAGCTGCATCCAACTCACGGCGAACGACGGCTCGGAGGGATCGCTCCGAATGTGCGCGAGCTCGGCCGCGCCGACTTTCGGATGATTCTCCGGCGGTTGATAGATCAACAACCACGCAATGAGCCAGAGGAATCCCAAGGCGCCCGTGACGATGAACGCCGCGCGCCAACCCCACGTCAGCGCGATCCACGGCACCATGATCGGGGTCAGGATCGCGCCGACGTTCGACCCCGCGTTGAAGATTCCGGTGGCGAACGCGCGCTCGCGCGTCGGGAACCACTCGGCGACGGTCTTGATCGCCGCTGGAAAATTTCCCGACTCGCCGACGCCGAGCGCGAAGCGAGCCGCGCTGAAGCTCGCCGCGCCACGGGCCAACGCGTGCGCCATCGCCGAGAAGCTCCATAGCACGATCGCCCCGGCGAATCCTTTTCGTGTCCCGACGCGATCCATGATTCGCCCCGCGACGAGAAAGCCGAGCGCGTAGCCGATTGTCAGCCACGAGACGACGTTGGCGAACGTCTGCTCGTCCCAGCCGAGATCCTTCTGCAGCGATGGCCCGAGAATTCCGATGACCTGGCGATCGATGTAGCTGATCGTCGTCGCGAAAAACAGCAGCGCGCAGATCGTCCACCGATACCGTCCGATCTTCTCCTTCACCGCTGGACTCGGCCGCTTGCGTCACCGGCCACCAACGTCTCGATCTCGGCAACGCTCACGCGATTGATGTCGCCGAGGATCGAATGTTTGAGACATGACGCCGCGGTCGCAAACTCGAGAGCGCGCTGTCCATCTTTGTACGTGCGCAATCCGTAGATCAGACCGGCCGCGAAGGAGTCGCCCCCGCCTACGCGGTCGACGATGTTAGTGATTTCATAATGTCGGCTCGATAAGAATTGGTTGCGGTCGAACATCACCGCGCTCCACCCGTTGTGGTCCGCGCTATGGCTCTCACGCAAGGTGATCACCTGTCGTTCGAGGTTCGGGAATGCGCTCAATACCTTGTCGGCCAGGGCGCGATACTTGTCCTTCTCGATCGTGCCGCTCTTCACGTCAATGTCGATATCGATGCCCAGTGCCTTTTGGCAGTCTTCCTCGTTCGCGATCCCGACTGTCGCGAATCCCACGAGCTCGCGCATCACTTCTGGCGCCGACTTCCCATAGCGCCACAAGTTCTTGCGATAGTTGTAGTCGCACGACACGGTGAGGCCTCGCTCGCGCGCAGCGCGCGCCGCCGCGATCGACAGCTCCGCGGCCGACACGCTGATCGCCGGAGTCACGCCGCTAATGTGGAACCAGTCGGCGCCCTCGAACACCGCGCCCCAATCGAAGTCGCTCGCCTTCGCCGTCGATATCGAGGAGCCCGATCGGTCGTAAGTCACGCGCGACGGACGCTGATTCGCGCCGTTCTCGAGGAAGTAGATACCGAGCCGCTCGCCCTGCCGGCGCACCATCGACGTATCGACGCCAAAGCTCTTGAGCGTGGCGATGCACGAGTCGCCGACATTGTTCGCCGGAACCGCCGAGACGAATCGCGCGTCGACACCGAATTGCGCCAGCGACGCGGCG
>DATLPC010000254.1:0-30240 GCA_035535975.1 Gemmatimonadaceae bacterium
GGCGCAACGACGGGCATGAGGACGAGCGTGATCGCGCACGCTGCGACGATCAGCCGTCCTTTCGTGTGTAGCATCGTCGGCGTGGTCGCCATGAAGGCGGTGGCGACGGCGAGGCCCGTGAAGAGATTGACGATGGTGATGAGGATCGCCGCGCTCGTCGAGATGGTGACGGGCACACCGCGGCGGCGCGTCATCTCCGTCATCGCGCCGAGCTGCCAGAATGCGCCGGGGATCCAGCGGGCGAGGTTCGAGACGAACCAGATGCGCGCCGCGCCGCCGAACGGGAGGGAGCCACCGAGCGAGGCGAGGACGATCCGCCAGCCCTGAATGAGCAGCGCGTAGGTGAGAAGGACGATTCCTGCGGCAAGCGTGACGAGCCCCCACCGCGGGTGCGTGCGCTCGGCGACGTCGCGGACCGCGGGGAGCTGGCCGCGCAGCGCCCAGAGCGCCGCGCCGACGAGCGCGACGACGAAGGCCCAGCGCAGGACCCGCAGCAGTGGACGTGGAATGGGCGGAACGGTGGTGGGAGAGGGTGCTCTACTCGCCGCGGAGCTTCACGTCGTCGAGCTGGCGGCGCAGCTCGCGCAGCTCGGCGCGCTGGCCGGCGATCTGCTCGCCGAGCAACCCGGTGGCGAACAGCACGCTGCCGAGGATGAGACAGGTCTGGATGAGCATCCAGGCCCAGCGGACGCCGACGTGGGCGGTCGCGAGGACGATGAGCGCGACGAGCCCCGCGAGGAAGCCGAGGGCGAAGAGCGCGGCGCCGGCCATGCCGAAGAGCAGCAGCGGCTTCTTGCCGAAGCGGAGCTCGAACCACACCGAGAACATGTCGAGCACGCCGACCGGAATGCGCGACAGCCCGAACTTCGACCGGCCGGCGTGCCGCGGATAGAGCGGCACCGGGATCTCGGTGACGGTGAACCCTTCGGCGGCGGCGATGACGATCATGTAGCGGTGCCAGTCCGGGCGCACCGGGAGTGCGTCCATGATCTCGCGGCGGTACGCCTTCACCGAGTTGAGATCCTTGACCGGGACGTGGAAGAGCGTGCGGCTCAGCCGGTTGTAGATGCCGGAGACGAACGCCTTCTCGTAGCGTCCTTCCTTGAAGCCCGTGACCATGTCCGACTCGTCGGCGAGGATCGGCGCGACGAGCCGCGGGATGTCCTCCGGCTTGAACTGGAGATCGGCCGGGTAGAACACGAGCACGCGGCCGCTCGACTGGAGGTAGCCGGTGCGGAGCGCGTCGGCGATGCCGCGGCGGGCGCGGTGCCGGACCGGGCGCAGAAACTCGTAGCGCGCCTCGAGGTCCTGGAGGACGCGCCAGGTGTCGTCGGCGGAGCCGTCGTCGATGACGACGACCTCGTAGCGCGTGTCCGGATGCTGGGCGAACGCGTCCGCGGCGAGCTCCATGAAGAGCGGAAGGTTCTCCGCTTCGTCCTTCGCCGGCACGAGCACGGAGACGTCCACGCCACGCTCGAGGGCGCCCGAGAAGGGCGCGGCGGGGACGGTGGACGTGTCCGTCGTCATACGCGCTTGCGCATCCGAGCCGACAGGACGCCGAGTTGATCGCGGTACTTCGCGACGGTGCGGCGTGCGATCTGGACGCCGCCCTCTTTCAAGATGTTGACGATGGCCTGATCGGTGAGCGGATGCTTGGGGTCTTCCTCGGAGACGAGCTTCTCGATCTGCGCCTTGATGCCGCGGGCGGAGACGTCTTCGCCGGCCGTCGTCGACAGGCCGGACGAGAAGAAGAACTTGAGCGGCAGCACACCGCGCGGCGTCTGCACGAACTTCTCGTTCGTCACGCGACTCACCGTCGACTCGTGCATGTTGATCACCTCGGCCACTTCGCGCAGCGTGAGCGGCTTGAGGTGTTGCACGCCCTTCTCGAAGAAGTCGCGCTGCCGGTCGACGATGTAGTTCATGACCTTGAGCATCGTCTGCCGACGCTGTTCGATCGCCTGGATCATCCAGTTCGCGGAGTTGAGCTTGTTGGAGATGAACTCCTTGCTCTCGCCCTCGAACTTCTTCTTGTCGCGCGCGATCTCCTGGTAGGCGCGGCTCAACTTGAGGCGCGGCAGGTTGGCGTCGTTCAGGAAGACGTGATATTTGCCGTCGATCTTCTCGACGATGAGGTCGGGGATGATGTAGTTGTCGCTGGCGTCCGAGTAAACGAGTCCCGGCTTGGGATCGAGCTTCTTGATCTCGTCGGCGGCCTTCTGCACATCGGACGGGCTGATGCCGAAGCGCTTGGAGATCTCGCTCCAGCGGTGGTTGATCAACTCGTCGAAGCAGTCGCGGACGAGGCGGTACGGCACGGACTGCTCGAGCCCCGCTTCGCGGAGCTGGAGCATGAGGCACTCGCGCAAGTCGCGCGCGCCGACACCCGGTGGGTCGAGGCTCTGGATCGTCCGGAGCATCTCATCGACTTCGACCGGCGTGTAGAGCGGCAGGTCCTCGAGATCGCGTTCGACCGCCTCGGCGGCCTTGACCACCGTATCGTTGACCGTCGTCAGGATATCTTCGATCGCGCAGGCGAGGTAGCCGTCCTCATTGATGTTGCCGATGAACTCGTCGGCGAGGAGCGCTTGGCGCGGGCTGAGGTCGAGGAGCGTGATCTGGTCGATCAAGTGATCGGAGAGGTCGCGCGTGTCGACGGTGACGGGCTCGTAGTACTCGCGGTCTTCGTGCTCCTCGCGGCGGCCGCCGGCGTCGAACCCATCGAGAAGGATTTCTTCCCAATCGATCTCGTCGTTGGTGGTCTTTTCCTCGGCGGCCGGAGCTTCCTCGGTCGTCTCCTCCTCGGCCTCTTCCTCGTCCTCCTCCGGCTCGACCATGTCGAGGAAGGGGTTGTTCAGCAGCTCCTGCTTGAGGTGTTGCTGGAGGTCCAAGAGCGGCATGTAGAGCAGGTCCATCGCCTGGTAGAGGCGTGGATTGATCTTGAGCTCCTGCTTGAGCTGCGTGCTCTGGGAAAGACCAGCTTTCATGAGACGATCGGTTCTCCAGGTTCCGCATCGGCCTCGGCGAAGCGGCCGCGCAAGCGCGCCGTCAACGTCGGACCGAGATAGATGTCTGCAACGGTATCGTCGAACACCAACTCGCGAACGGTGCCCGACACTTTTACCTGCCCATCGAACATGATGTACGCCCGATCGACGATGTCCAAGGTCTGCTCGACGTTGTGATCGCTGATCAGCACTCCAATGCCGCGATGCCGCAGGTTTCCGACAATTTGCTGAATGTCATGGACGGCGATTGGGTCGACGCCCGCGAATGGCTCGTCCAGCATCATGAACTTGGGCTGCGTGACCAGCGCCCGGGTAATCTCGAGGCGTCGTCGCTCGCCGCCCGACAGAGCGAAGGCCTTGTTGTTCCGCAGATGCTTGATGCTGAGCTCGTCCAAGAGGGTTTCCAAACGGGACCGCCGCTCACTGGCCGACAGGTGCAGGGTCTCGAGGATTGCCAGGATGTTGTCTTCGACCGAAAGCTTTCGGAAGATAGACGGCTCCTGCGAGAGGTACCCTATCCCCTGCCGCGCCCGCTTATACATCGGCATCGTGGTAATATCGACGCCGTCCATCACGATCCTTCCGGCCTGCGGCTCGATCAGCCCCACGATCATGTAAAATGTCGTGGTCTTGCCCGCGCCATTCGGCCCCAACAGGCCAACAATCTCCCCCTGTTGCAATCGAAGGGCCACGTCGTTCACGACCCGCCGCCGTCTATAGGTTTTGACGAGTCCCGCCGCCTCGAGGACACTTCCGCCCGGTACGATCGCCGGGGTATGGACGGGCGTTTCCGGGCGACGGCCGTCTACCGGCTGGATCGGTTGCTCGCCCGTAATTCGGAGTGCGGCGGCGATGGCGTCTCGCTCGCCGACGATGGCGGCCCACGTCGCGCCGCTGAATCTGACCTTGCTCCCCATCTCGGCGGTCTGCGGGGCCGCCGATACGACCCCGTCGGCGACGAGGCGAGGCAAGACGGAGTGCACGAGGTGCTTTCGGACCTCGTCGAGACTGAGGCGACCCGCCTCTCGCTCGGCGTCGTGGCCCGTGGCGCGAAGGGCCGAGAGATAGTCGTCGCGATAAGCGCGCGCCGCGGCGTCGAAGTCGGCGACGCCGTCCGGGTCGGCGGCGCTGACCAACGCGTGGAGCGCCAGCGCCGTCGATCGGTCGCCGCGAGCGAGCTGCTCGACGAGCCTGTGGGCCTGACCGGAGCTGTCCGGATTCGTCACTGCCGTCGGGGTGGGCTGAGGAACGGGGTGGAGTCCGGCGGCTTGGCCGGTAGCGGAGGCTTGGGGACTGGCTTCGGCTGGGTCTTGGGCGCGCCGTTTTGCGCGGGCTTCTGACCGACGGCACGCGTGCGTCCGCTGTCGGATCGTGGCTCGACGTAGACGCCGTAGACGGAATCGACCGTCGTTACCGTCGCAACCTTTTGCTGAGTCAACTGCTGTGTGAAATCCACCGTGATCAGTCGGGCGGTAACGTAGTTCAGGCCGAAGCGCCTTTCCCCACTGTCGCTCGGGGCGACGTGATAAAGCGAGCTCGCGTTGCCCGACGCGATGAGCTGTTTGATGTTCGGGTTTCGCGAGGTATCGCGCGGCGATCTGAGACTGTCGAACGTAGCGACGATCGTGTCGCCGACGAGCCAATCGGTCGTGTCGGGCCGCTCGACCTTGAACCGAGTCGTATCCGGACGTCCCTGCGCGAAGGCGTGCGGCAGGGCGCGCACGAGCTGCACGCGCTGGCCGGGCATCCAGACGTCCAGTGAGTCCGCGATCAGATCCTGTGACGGCGATAGCGCGCGAGCGCGGGAGGTTCTTCCCCAGACGTAGGCGTGATCGAGGAGATCATTGACGACGCGCAGATCGATTGTGTCGGAGCGCAGCGTCAGCGAATCGCTCGTCGCCACCGCCTTCGCCTGCGAAAGCACGCGCTGGAGCTTGTGATTCTTCGAGTAGAGGGTGATGAGGTCACCGGCGAGCGTAAATGGCCGATCCTTCTTTCCCGTCATCTTCGGGTTTCGCATCAGCTTCATCGTCTCGTGTTCCTGATCGATGAACGCGGAGTCGGATTTGGTGCTGATATCGGGGCGATTGATCTCGACCTCGCCGCCGCCGTAGATCAAGCTGTCGCCGTCCATGAAAACCTGGTTGGCGATCACGGTCGTGGGCGGTACCGGCTTGCCGGCGGAGTCCTTCTCGATGATGGTGATCGTGGGTCGCGCGATGGCGGACAGCTGCCGGTGGGGACGATTGAGCTTGACCGAGGGCCGGCGATACTCCGCCTGCGGACCGTCGAGCCTCGAGCCACTCGGCAGCGTCGCGTGGACGTTGCCGGCGCCACGGATGATGTCTTCGTTCGGGAAGTAATTGAGGAAGTCGGCGTCGACGTGAAGCCGCGGCTCGTCGTACGAGGCGTGGCCGATCATCTGATCGTGATCGGGATATCGTTCGGCGCTATCGCCCTTGAGCGTCATGCCGCGCGCCGGACACTTGATCAGCACACCTCCGCCGACGAAGGCAACCTGTCCGCCGCCGGGAATGGGCAGCGTGTCGACGGTGAGACGGGTCGTCGGCTGGGGAACGAGCTCACATGGTGTGGGCTTTTGACCGGGCCGCGCCGTCTGCTGTCCGACGGCTGCCGCGCCCGGAACGACGATGCATAGAACGCCGAGTACAGCGGCGCGAATCATTTCTCCGGAACCAGCACCGAGAAGTTGCCGCCGCAGTTCCGCAGGCACTGAAAGCGCGAGAACGTTTCGTTGGCGGTGAAGCCGATGCCGTGCTGCGTATCCGAGCCGCGGTACAGCGTGTACGTCGTGTCGCCCGTGATGATGTGTGTCACCTGGTTGTAAATGACGTGCGGCGATTTGAGCATGCGCCCGTCGACCAGCTTGACGACGACGTCGCCCCAACCTTCGAGGGTCTGCGTGCGCGTGCTGTAGACGCCTTTCTTCGCGTCCATCGTCCCCTGGGGCGCCCCGGTTTCCGTCGTGAAGTTCACGTGAGCGATGCGCGCGTCGAACTTCGTGCCTTCCTCGAGCGCGAACATAGTGTCAGCGATCAGCTCACCGCGCTGAATTCCTTTGGTGGTCAGCAAGAACTTGGCGTTGAACATCACCTGGTCCGCGCTGTCGGCAAGGCTGTGCGTCCCGGCGACCGGCGGCGGCGACGTGTCCTGGCACGCCGTGATCACGGCGAGAGCGATCGAGAAGAGCGACAACGATGCGCGGCGCATCAGACCACCCGGGCCCGCATCAGGTCATGCAAATGCACGACGCCGACGAGGCGCGCGTCGTCGTCGAGGACGGGAACGGCCATGATGCCGTGTTGTTCCATGCGGTAAGCGACGGCGCTGGCGAGCTCGCCTTGCGTCGCGATCTTGGGCTTGGTTGTCATTACGCTGCGCACCGGGACGGGAAAAATGTCACCGCCGCGCTCGACGAGTCGGCTGAGATCGCCGGCGGTGAGGACGCCATTCACATGCCGGTCGCCGTCCAGCACGACGGCGATACCGCGGCGCTCCGCGATCATGACGATCGCCTCGCGCATCGTGGCACTTTCAGCCAGCACGGGAAGGTCTTGGCGGAGCATGATTTCCTCGACACGTACGACAAGCTTTCGACCGAGCGCTCCGCCGGGGTGCAACCGGGCGAAGTCCTCACGCCGAAATCCCTTCTGCTGCAGGAGCGCCACCGCCAATGCGTCGCCGAGGGCAAGTGCTGCCGTCGTGCTGGTGGTGGGCGCGAGGTCGTGCGGACAGGCTTCCTCGCGCACCCCGGCATCCAGCGCCACGTCGCAGTTTCGCGCGAGTGCGGAGTCGACGTCACCGGTGATGGCGATGGTTCGTACACCGAAGCTCTTCAAATGCGCCAACAAGCCGAGGAGCTCGTCCGATTCCCCGCTCTTGGAGAGCAAAAGGGCGACGTCGTCCTTGCCAACGATACCGAGGTCCCCGTGGACGCTATCGACCGGATGCAGGAAGATTGCGGGGGTGCCCGTCGAGGTCAGCGTTGCGGCGATCTTGCGACCGATGAGCCCCGATTTGCCGACGCCGGCGACGATCACCCGCCCGCGCGATTCGGCGACGAGCCGCACGGCACGAGCGAACTCGTCACCGAGCCGCGCCTCGAGCGCCTCGATGGCCTCTCGCTCCAGCCGGAGCACCTGGCGGCCGCGCGCGATCAGTTCTTGGTCGTTCACGGGCGAATGGTTTGAGGAACCGCCGAGCGCTCGGTCACATACCCCTGCCATGCCGATTCCCACTCTCCGCGAGCCTTGAGCAAGAGCTCGCAGAATTCGCGGACGGCCCCACGTCCCCCGGCTGCGTCGAGGTGGACGCGGCACTCGCGAACGATTTCGGGGACCGCATTTCCAACCGCGACTGGTAGTCCGACGATACGGAGCAGGGCGAGGTCGGGAAAGTCATCGCCGACGAAGGCGCATTCCGCGGGGTTGAAGCCGTGTTGCTCGATCAGCTGGCGAAAGGCGCCGAGCTTGTAGCCGTCCGGATCCTGCGCGAGATCGTCGACCCCCAACTCGCGGGCGCGAAGTCGAACGCTCTCCGAGACGCGCCCGGTGAGAATACCGACGCGAATTCCTGCTCGGCGCAGCATCGTCACGCCCAGTCCATCCTGGATGTCGTAGCGTTTGAGCTCGAGCCGCTTGCCATCGACGTCGCCGAGATAGATGCCTCCGTCGGTCATCACCCCGTCGATGTCGAAGCCGACGAAGCGAATCGATTTCGCGAGCTTCGAATCGATCAATTATGGTTCCTCACTCCGGCGCTTCGCACCTTCGCTCGGAATTCTGCATTTCGGGTCAATTGATGGTTCCTCACTCCGGCGCTTCGCACCTTCGCTCGGAATTCTGCATTTCGGGTCATCGGGAAACGCGGTCCCAAATATCGACGGTGCGGGCAACCAAATCGTCGAGCGCGTCGAGCGGAATCATGTTGGGCCCATCGCTCGGCGCGTTGTCGGGATCGGGGTGCGTCTCCATGAACAAGCCGTCGGCGCCGGCGGCGGTCGCGGCAAGGGCGAGTGGCGGAATGAACTCGCGCGCGCCGCCGCTCGCTCCGCCGGCGCCCTGCCCCGGACGCTGCACGCTGTGCGTTGCGTCGAAGATCACGGGAACATCGCAGGCTTCGCGCATGCGGCGAAAGCCGCGCATGTCGACGACGAGATCACCGTAACCGAAGAATGTACCGCGCTCCGTGACGGCGACTTCGTGCATCGCCGCGCGAGCGCGATCCAGCTTTGCGTCGCGACAGCCGCGCTTCACCTTCTCGACCGCGCCCCGCATCCCTTCCGGGTGCATCCACTGGCCCTTCTTGACGTTCACCGCGCGCCCCGTGGCTCCGGCAGCGATCAACAGATCCGTCTGCCGGCAGAGAAAGGCGGGAATTTGGAGGACATCGGCGACGTCGCCGGCCGGCGCGCACTGCTCGGGCAGATGCACGTCGGTGAGAATGGGGAGACCCGTCCCCGCACGAACACGATCGAGCGCGGCGAGGCCTTCGTGAAGCCCAGGCCCCCGATGCGCTCCGGCGTTCGAGCGATTGGCTTTATCGAAGCTTGCCTTGTAGACGATGCCGCCCGGGACACGCTCGGCCAACCTCGCGAGGTGTTCCCCGACGCGAAGATTCAGCGCGTCATCCTCGAGGACGCACGGGCCGGCGATGAGGAAGAGGGCGTCACGACGAAAGTGCGACGCCACGTCAGTCGGCCGCTTCCACCAGCGATTCCCGATTCGCTTTTCGGTTGCGCTTTGCCTTCACCGCCGCGGCGACGAAGCCGGCGAAAAGCGGGTGCGGACGCGTGGGGCGCGACTGCAATTCGGGATGGAATTGGCAGCCGATGAACCACGGGTGCGCGGGCAGCTCGATGATCTCGACCAGCTGGCCGTCCGGAGACAGGCCGCTGAGCCGCATGCCGTTCTGGACGAACAGGTCGCGGTATTTGTTCGAGACCTCATAGCGATGGCGATGCCGCTCGCTCACTTCGGGCTGGCCGTAGATCTCCGCGGCCCGCGAGCCGCGCGTGAGCCGGCACGGGTACGCGCCGAGGCGCATCGTACCGCCCATGTCCGTGACGTGCTGCTGCGACTCCATGAGCGAGATGACGGGATTGTCGCACTCCGGGGCGAACTCCGACGAGTGGCTGTCGTCAAGACCACAGACGTTGCGGGCGAACTCGATGATCGCCGTCTGCATGCCGAGGCAGATGCCGAAAAACGGAAGTCCCGTATCGCGGGCCGCGCGAATGGCCTCGACCATTCCCTCCACGCCGCGAACACCGAATCCGCCGGGAACGAGAAGGCCGTCGACGCTGCCCAGGATCTGCTCGGCGCGTTCACGACTGGAGAAGTTGTCGCTCGACATCCATTGAATGTCGATCCCGACGTCATTCGCGATGCCGCCGTGGATGAGCGCTTCCTGCACGCTCTTGTAGCTGTCGGCGTAGTCCGTGTACTTGCCGACGACGGCGATGCGGACGCGCTCGTGCGGAACGAGCACGCGCTGCACCAATTCGCGCCATGCGGCGAGCGACGGCGTCGGCTGCTCGAGGTGAAGACGATCGAGCACTTTCTGGTCGAAGCCCTGCTCGTGGAAGCGGAGCGGGATCTCGTAGATCGTGCGAACGTCGGGGCTTTCGATGACCGAACCGAAGTCGACGTTACAGAAGAGCGCGACCTTCCGCTTGATGTCGTCGCCGATCGGACGATCGGTGCGGACGATGAGAATGTCCGGCTGAATTCCGATCTGCATCAACTCGCGGACGGAGTGCTGCGTCGGCTTGGTCTTGAGCTCTCCAGCGGCCGCGATGTATGGCAGCAGCGTGAGGTGGACGAAGATCGCGTTGTCGCGGCCGACATCGTGACGGAACTGACGAATCGCCTCGAGGAACGGCAGCGACTCGATGTCGCCGACGGTGCCGCCGACTTCGACGATGACGACGTCGGTCTCGGGAGCGAGGCGGCGCACCGCTCCCTTGATCTCGTCGGTGATATGCGGAATCACCTGCACGGTGGCGCCGAGGAATTCACCGCGGCGCTCCTTGGTGATCACGTTGAGATAGATGCGCCCCGTGGTGACGTTGTTCGCCTGCGTCAGCGCCCGGTCGATGAATCGCTCATAGTGTCCGAGGTCCAGGTCCGTCTCGGCGCCGTCGTCGGTCACGAATACTTCGCCGTGTTGGAAGGGCGACATCGTGCCGGGATCGACGTTCAGATAGGGATCGAACTTGAGCATCGACACGCGCAGGCCGCGCTCGACGAGCAGCCGGCCGAGCGACGCGGCGGCGATGCCCTTCCCGAGCGACGAGACCACGCCGCCGGTAACGAAGATGTACTTGGTCGATTGCGACCGCTGCTGCGTGGGTTGCATCAGAGAGATCCTGTGGTGAATGCCGACCAATCCCGGTTGGCGCGCTCGAGGTCTTGTTCCGTGTCTATCCCAGGCCGGAGCGGCTCGTCCACCAACGCCACGCCGATGGTCATACCAGCGGCGAGGGGCCGAAGTTGCTCGAGGCGCTCGATCTGTTCTAACGGGTTCGCCGGAAGCCGCACCCATCGCGAGAGCGCTTCCGGCGTATAGACGTAAATACCGATGTGCTGCCAGACGTACGCGCGTTGGAGCTCGGCGTCGTCGCTGTTGCGAAGAAATGGAATTGGTGCACGGGAAAAATACAGCGCGCGGCCGTCGTCGCCGGCGGCGACTTTCACGACGTTCGGATCGTCGAGGACGTCGGGGGTAGCGAGGACGGCGGCGGTTCCAATCGGATGTTGGCCGTCGGTCACGATGCGAAGGGCGCCGAGCAGCGCCTGGCGTGAAACGAAGGGCTCGTCCCCCTGCACGTTGATGATCGCGTCGTAGTCGCGGTAGCCGGCCATACCGATGACCTCCGCAATCCGCTCGGTTCCAGAAGTGTGCGAGGCGGCCGTCATGACGACGGGCACGCCGTGCTCGGTGGCGACGCGAGCGACTTCATCACTGTCCGTAGCGACGAGGACCGCAGCCGCGATGTCGAGATCGACGACGCGGCGCCACACGCGAACGACGAGTGGGAGACCAGCGAGGAGACGGAGGGGTTTGCGGGGGAGGCGAGTCGCGCCCAGACGGGCTGGGATAACGGCGAGCACTCTCATGCGTGGCGCTCGCGGGGGGGAGGGAGGGCGCTCACGGACTCAAAATTTAGCGGAAAGGGCGGATTAGCGGAACGGCGGGAACGAGGAGAGGCGGGACTAACTGGAAGCGGGACTAACTGGAGGCGGGACTGACAAGGAGCGGGCTGACAAGAGGCGGGACCCATAAGGAGCGGGCCGACAAGAGGCGGGACTCGCAAAAGGCGGGGCGGACTTATGACGCGGAAAAAGGACGGGACCGGTTCCGTTCAGCGCGCGAAGCTCAAGCCGACGGTGCCGTGCGTGTGGCCGGTCACGGGATCGACGAGGAATTCGCCATACAGGAGGCTGACGACGAGCCGGAGACCAGTCGCCTGCTCGAGCTCGGGCAGGCGGCCGACTCCCGCCGAACCCATCGCGTGGCGGATGACGACTGTTGGGGGGCCGAGGACGGGGAGCTTGAGACGATTGACCGGAATGCTGTACGCGGCGTCGAGATAGAGCAGCTGATCTCCACCAAGTTCGAGCATGTCGATGGTCGGGATGGTTCCGGGGCCGCCGACGTAGGCGTAACGCTGACGCGGTGTGTTCCCGGGCGTCGTAAGTACGGCGTGTCCAGTGATCGAAAGCGACTGCGGGCCGAAGGTCGGAAACGAGATGCTGCCGTCAATCGTGCCTTGTACGAAGCCGGCATCTCGATCGAGCGCAGGGTCAGCGGCAGTCCCCGGCCCGATGACAACGTCCCTTGGGTGGAAGCGCCCGCCTTCGACGTCGACGCGAAGGTCGGCGACAATACCTTCGGCCTCCCAATCCAACCGCGAGCTGCCGATGATCGACCCGATGCTGCCATTGCGAACCTGCGGATTCGGCCGCAGGCGATCGTCGTCGTCGTGGCGGCCGAAAAAGGTGAATGGCCCGCCGCTCGGCCCCGAGCATGTAATCGCCGTTGGGCCGAACGTGCATGAAGAATCCGGTCGAACGCTGTGCGTTTGCTCATATCGTCCGGTGATCGATGGAGTCACCGTCCACGAGGCGCTCTGACTTCGGTGACCGAGCGTGAGGTCGACGCGACTGCCGCGGAAGTAGTTGCGGCTGTCATGGCCGAAGACGAGGAAGTCGGCGGAGTTCAACAGGTCTGACCAGATCCAAGTGTCGTTCGAGTAGGTGCTGTGCTTCGCGGTGAGCGCGATCGCCGTATTTCGGCTGAGCGAGTCCGTCAGGACGACGTTTGCGTCGATCGCGCCTAATTGCGACCGGTAGATGAGCCGCGGCTCGAGCGTGAGGGGGGGCGATGTGCGCGCCAGCGCGAAGCGCGGGCCGATGCCGATCGAGAGACCGTTCGAGCGATCGTACGTGGGAATGCTGAAGCCGAAGAGTCCTGGCCAGGAGACGACCGACGTCTCGCGCGCGATGAGCTCGCGGTAGCTCAGGACATAGACGCCGTTAGAGACGGCGATGTCGTAGGTGAAATCCCGGTAGGACGAGATGCCGGCGTCGATTCGCGCCAACATCGACTCGTACACCCCCCCGCCGATGCTGACCGCGCGTCCGGCGATGCGACCGCCGGGATGCATGTACAGATTCCCGCCCACGACGATGACGTCGCCGCGCACGGAGCCCTCGACGATCGCGTCGCGGCCAAGGACGATGACCGTCGAGGAGTAAGTGGTCTCGCGGCCGAGCGTCGCCGCCTGCGCCGCCGGGCCGATAGCGACGTGCGGCGCGAGAATGGCGCGTCCCACCAGCGCTGGACCGGCGCCGGGTCCGACGTCGGCAAAACGAACGTCGACCGGCGCCTGCGCGCGGAGGGCGCGGGCTCCCCCGCCCACCACGATCAGGAGGAGGGCGAGGAGCGTCGCGCGCCGGAGCATCACGCCTGATCCAGAAAGTTTCGAAGTAGTGCTTTGCCGTGCATCGTCATGACAGACTCGGGGTGGAACTGCACACCCCATACCGGATGCTCGCGATGCTTGACGGCGTGGACTTCGTTGGGATCATCCTTCGCAACGGCAAGGATCTCGAGCGATTCGGGCATCGTCGCGCGATCCACGATCAGTGAGTGATACCGCATCACTTCCATCGGCGACGGAAGTCCCTGGAAAATGCCTGCCTCGTTGTGGCAGATCTGCGAGGTCTTCCCGTGCATCACTCGTTCGGCTCGAACAACGTCACCCCCGTACGCCTCACCGATCGCTTGATGCCCGAGGCACACACCGAGCATCGGGATCGAGCTGCCCCAACGACGAATGACGTCCACGGTGACGCCCGCTTCTTTCGGCGTACAGGGTCCCGGCGACAGCACGATCGCCGCCGGCCTGAGTTCACCCACCTCGTCGACCGCAATGGCGTCGTTCCGACGCACGACGACCTCGGCGCCAAGCTCTCCGAGGTATTGGACGAGGTTGTAGGTGAAGGAATCGTAATTGTCGATGACAAGCAGCATTGGTCGAAATCTGTATCAGGATGCTTTTCGTGAGGCAGTAATCGCGTGGATCGGCGCGAAAGGCTCTGGAGGTCTTAGGTGCTGGATCCTAGATGAAACGGCGGTCCCGCGGTCAGATCTAGGATCTAGGACCTACGACCTAGGATCTCCAGAATCTAAGCCGAAAACCATCGCTATTACCGCTCGACGTGCGCCCGATCCGAACCGGAGATCTACCCTCTCGGATGATACTTACGATGCACCGACCTCAGATACTCCCGATCCACATGCGTGTAGATCTGCGTCGTCGATATGTCCGCGTGGCCGAGCATTTCCTGGACGGCGCGGAGGTCGGCGCCGCCTTCCAGGAGATGGGTGGCGAAGGAGTGGCGGAGGGTGTGCGGTGAGACGGATTTCGTGATGCCGGCGCGGTCGACGTAGCGGCGCAGAATCTTCCAGGCGCCCATGCGTGTCAGGGGCTCGCCGCGGACGTTGAGAAAGAGAATTCCCTTGCCCTGCCCCTTCTCGAGGCGCGGCCGCAACTCGCGGATGTAGGTGGCGACGGCGCCGATTGCGGAGCGGCCGATCGGGACGAGGCGCTCTTTGCTGCCCTTGCCGAAGACGCGGACCAGCTTTTCCTCGAGAATGAGATCCCGGACGCCGAGTGTGATCCATTCGGAGACGCGAAGTCCGGCGCCGTAGGCGAGCTCCAACATGGCGCGGTCGCGAAAGACGAGTGGGTCGTCGAGGCTCGGCGCGGCGAGGAGTCGTTCGATCTCGTCGACAGTGAGCACCTCGGGGAGCGTGCGCCAACGTTTCGGCGTTTCCAACCGCTCGCTCGGATCGCGTGCCACGACGCCGTCCGCGAGCAGAAACTTGAAGTAGGTGCGAACGGCGGAAATTCCGCGTCGAATCGAGGCCGGGGAAAGGCCGATGTCCTTGAGGTAATAGATGAACTCGCGGAGCATCCGGCTCGTGACGTCGACCGGCGAGGCGGCGCCCTTCGTCGTCGCGTACTCGACGAGGCGCCGGATGTCGCGCCCATATGCCTCGAGCGTGCGCGGCGAAATGCCCTGCTCGAGCGTCAAGAAATCGCCGAACCGGTCGATTTGGAAGCGGAGTTGTGCGCCTTCGTCGGCCATGAAGCCATCACGGCGCGATGGACTCGACGGTGGCAACCGCGATGCACGCGATGCCCTCGCCGCGTCCGATCCAGCCCATTCCTTCGTTCGTCTTGCCTTTCACACTCACCAACTCGGGCGCGATGCCGAGGGCGCCGGCGAGACGGGCCCGCATCAGCTCGCGATGAGAGCTGATCTTCGGCTTCTCGGCGACGACCACGACGTCGACCTGCTGGACCCGAAATCCCATGGTCGTCACCTTGGCGACGGCGAGGCGCAACATCTCTATGGAATCCCGGTTCTTGTTCTGTTGATCGCGATCGGAAAACATCTCGCCGATATCCCCGGCGCCCACCGCGCCGAGAACGGCGTCCGTGATGGCGTGGGCGGCGGCGTCGCCGTCGGAGTGGCCGGCGAGGTGGACGTCGCTTGGAATGGGAACGCCGCCGAGGACGAGGGGTCCCGGCGGCGCGAAGGCGTGGGAGTCGTAACCGATTCCGACGCGGATCCCGGAAGCGGTCACGCGGCCGTGCCGATCACCGGTTCAGCACGCGGCGATTCCGCGAGGATGGAATAGTCCTGGCGACGGCGCGCGACCTTGAAGCCGGCATCGGTGATCAGGCGCTCGATCTCCGCGGTCGTCGTGCGGTGCGTGGTGTTCGCGGCGGAGACGACGTTCTCCTCGATCATGAGCGAGCCGAAGTCGTTGCAGCCGTAGCGCAGCGCCATCTGGCCGACTTTCATGCCCATCGTGACCCAACTCGCCTGAAGATTCGGCACGTTGTCGAGGACGATGCGCGCGATGGCGACGGTCCGCAGGTACTCGATCGCGTCGGTCTTTGGCATGTGCGACATCGTCGGCGTGTTCTCAGGCTGGAGCGGCCAGCAGATGAACGCCGTGAAGCCGTGGGTGCGCGACTGCACGTCACGAACGCGCTCGAGGTGCTCGATGCGCTCGGCGAGGGTCTCGCCGATGCCGTACATCATGGTGACCGACGTCTTCATGCCTTCGTTGTGGGCAAGCTCCATGATCTCGAGCCAGCGATCGGCGCCGGCTTTTTTCTTGGCGACGAGATCGCGGACTCGTTGCACCAGGATCTCACCGCCGCCGCCGGGGATCGAATCGAGTCCGGCTTTCATCAGCTCGCGGATGACGTCGACCGCATCCATGCGGAACGTCTTGGCGAAGAAATCCACTTCGCTCGGGCTGAAGCCGTGGATGTGAATCGGGTGGTACTTCTTGATGTAGCGGAGCAGGTCGAGATACCACTCGAACGGGATGTACGGGTTGTGCCCGCCCTGCATGAGGATCTGGATTGCGCCCATCTGCTTCGCTTCGTCGATCTTCGCGCCGATCTGCTCGTAGGAGAGGGTCCAGCCTTCGCCGTGCTTGGGACGGCGGTAGAAGGCACAGAAGCCGCAATCGGCGACGCAGACGTTCGTGTAATTGATGTTGCGATCGACGATGTAGGTGACCGTGTTGTGCGGGTGCTTCTCCCGGCGAACACGGTCGGCCTCGGCTCCGAGCTCGAGGAGCGAGGCATTGGTGTAAAAGTCGAGAAGGTCGGTGGGCATGGCGAGTCGACGGATACGGGCTGCCTAAATGTAGCCAAGACCGACGCAGGCCGGACAGGGATGACGCCTATCCGACGCGCGGCGGCCGGCGGCAATGTGCCGAACGTCCGAACGGTTTGCCAATGCGCGCTGTCACACCTATACATAGATCTGAACAGTATAGGCCCAAAACTCCCATGAATGCCCCCTCTCCCCTGCTCGCCGGCACGCTCGACTTGCTGATCCTCAAGACGGTGTCGATCGGTCCAATGCACGGCTACGCCATCGCGCAGCACATTCACCGTCTCTCGAACGACGCGTTGCGCGTCGAGGAGGGTTCGCTCTACCCGGCGTTGCAGCGCATGCAGGTCAAAGGCTGGCTCGCGTCCGAGACCAAGCGGTCGCCCACCGGGCGCCAGGCGCGCTACTACCGCCTGACCGCGGCGGGACGAAAGCAGCTCATTGCCGAAGAGAAAGCTTTCCGTGCCTCGGTTTCGGCGACGACGTTGGTGCTGGAGGGGACCAAACCATGACACTGCGTGAGATCCTGGGACGACTCTCGGCCTGGCGGCGTCGTGACGAATTGGGGCACCAACTCGCCGAGGACATGCACGCGCATATCGAATTGCTTGCGCGCGACCTCCGCCAGGACGGCCTTTCGCCCGACGAGGCGCGCGCCGCGGCCCGAAGGCAAGTCGGTAACGTGACACGGGCTCTCGAGGAAAGCCGCGACGCTTGGGGGTTTCCGCGCGTCGACGTCGTCGTGGGAGACCTTCGCTATGCCGCGCGGGGTCTCCGGCGAGCCCCTGGCTTCACCACCACCGTCGTCGTCACGCTGGCGCTCGGAATCGGCGCCAACGCGGCGATGTTCGGCGTGATCGATCGCCTCATGTTCCGACCTTTCGCGTACCTGCGCGATCCGGCGACGGTCAACCGAGTCTATTTGCAATCGACGTATCGCGGTCGTACCACAACATCCACGACGTTTCCTTACCGCCGGTTTCTCGACCTGAGCCGCATGACATCCACCGCCGCGATGGTCGCCGCGGAGTCGCAGTGGCGGTTTGGTGTGGGCGAAGGCGAGGCCACGCGCATTCGACATGTTGCCGGCGTGAGCGCGTCGTATTTCGACTTCTTTGACGCTACGCCGGTGGTCGGCCGGTTCTTCGGACGCGCCGAGGACGTGCCGCCGGTCGGGGCCGCGGTAGCGGTGATCAGTCACGAGCTGTGGACGACCGATTTCGGCCGCCGCGACGTGATTGGCCGACGGCTCAAAGTCGGGATGATTCCGTACACGATAATCGGTGTCGCTCCGCCTGGTTTTCGCGGCACCGCCGAGGCCGCGCCGCCCGATGTGTTGGTGCCGATCACGACGATCCCGTCGAATCTCGGAAGCTGGGCGCAGTCGAGCTATCTCGCGGACTATCGATGGGATTGGACCGAAGTCCTCGTTCGTCGCAAGGCCGGCTTCGATGCCGCGTCGCTGGGACGCGAGCTAACGTCGGCGTACGTGGCGAGCCGTGCGTCGGCACGCGCGATCAATCCGCGCGTGCTGCCCGATTCGCTCGTGCATCCTCTGGGAATCGCCGGACCGGTAAAATCCGCGGCCGGCCCCGATGCCGGAATGGAATCGCGTGTTCTGCTTTGGGTCGCCGGCGTCGCGCTGCTCGTGCTCGCGATTGCCTGCGCCAATGTCGCCAATCTCATGCTCGCTCGCGTGCTTCGGCGGAAGCGGGAGATCACCGTGCGACTCGCTCTGGGCGTGAGTCGCGGTCGGCTCGTGGCCCAGCTGGTGACCGAGGCGTTGCTGCTTGCGCTGCTCGGTGGCACAGCGGGAATCGTCGCCGCGCAATGGGGCGGCGTGGCGATTCGTCGATTGCTCTTGCCGGAGGGATCCGATTTCAACTTGGCGACGGATTGGCGCACACTCGCCGTGGCGTTCGTTTGCGCACTCGCGGCAACGCTTGCGACCGCAATCGGTCCGGCGATTCTTGCGACGCGGACTGATCTTGCCGCCGCCCTCAAGGCCGGCCCTCGCGAGGGCACGCTGGGGCGTTCGCGCGCGCGGACCGCGCTGGTCGTCGCGCAAGGCGCGATGACCGTCGTGTTGCTCGTCGGCGCCGGGCTCTTCGTTCGGAGTGTCATCCGCGTCGAGGCGCTTCCTCTCGGCTACGACGCGCATCCGGTTCTCGAGGTAGTCCTCGATTTCCGTGGGTTCAAGATGGACAGCGCGCAGAGCGCAGCGACGCGACGACGTCTCCTCGCGGCCGCTCGCGTGCTGCCCGGCGTCGTCGGCGCGTCGCAGATCAACAGCTACCCCTTCAGCACGAACACGGGGGACCTCCGTATCGACGGCATCGACTCGATTCAGGCGCTTGGACGGTTCAACTTCCAGATCGTCTCGCCCGGCTATTTCGACGTGATGCAGACAAGAATTCTGCGCGGCCGCGCGATTACCGAGGCCGACCGCGACGGAGCGCAGCTCGTCGCGGTGGTGAGCGAGGCGATGGCCCGAGCGCTCTGGCCGGGGCGAGATCCCCTCGGGCGTTGCATGCATGTGGGGCTCGGCGAACACCCGGAGGCAACCAGCGCTCGTTGCACCACGGTCGTGGGAATCGCCGAGAACTCCGCGCAACAGGATCTCGTCGACGATCCACGATTCATGTACTACATCGCCGCGGAGCAGTTCGCGCCGGCGGGACTATCGTCGATGTTGGTGCGCGTGGCGGCGCCCGATGCTTCGTCTCACCTCGAGGCCGTCCGACGCGCGTTGACGCGCGAGATGCCCGGCGACGGATTCGTCGTCGTTCGTCCGCTCCAGGAAGTCGTCGATGATCACATGCGCTCGTGGCGACTCGGCGCGACGTTGTTCGTCGCATTTGGAGCGCTCGCGCTTGCCGTCGCTCTCGTCGGCCAATACGGCGCGATCAGCTACCAGGTCACCCAGCGCATGCACGAGTTGGGAGTGCGGGCGGCGCTCGGCGCGCGCAGTCGCGACGTCGTTTGGCTCGTGACTTGGCAGAGCGTCCGGACCGGCGCCATCGCCGTGATCATCGGTCTTGCGGTGGCGTCGAGCGCCGCGCGATGGGTGCAACCCTTGTTGTTCCGGCAATCGGCGACAGATCCGCTGACGTACTCGATCGTCGCCGCCGGAATGGTGTTCGCGGCACTGCTGGCGAGCGCGCTTCCCGCTACGCGCGCGATGCGCGCGGATCCCTGCACCGCGCTTCGCGCGGAGTGAGCGTCACGCCGCGAGGAAGGCGAGCGATCCGTCGGGGACTTTGCCGGCCTTGACCAGCCGCCGGAAGAACTCTGTGAGGCCGGCGAGGTGATGGTACGACAACCCATAGTCGAGGCCCGACAGGTACTCGAGACAGACCGTCTTGTGCACGCCCGTCGCGATCGCGGCTTGAGCGGCGAGCGCGTCGAGGTGTTGCAGGCCCCAGTTGCGCGATTCGATCAAGCCCGCATGCACGGCGAGCGCCTGATCGACTGGGGCCGTGCGTTGCGCCACCCAGACCGCGAAGACGAACGGAAGGCCGGTCCACCGCTTCCACTCGGCGCCAAGGTCGTAGGCGTAGCGATACTGAGTGATCGAGTTGGCGTCCTCGTAGAGCTCGGGGGCGCGGAGGCGTGACCACAGGTGGAGCGCCGCGTCGCCGATCACGAGACGCGCGTCATGATCTTCGTCGCTGAACCGGGCGACGTCGGAGAGCTCCGCGTTGCTCGGCACGAACGCCGGCTTGGCGTCCCAGACATTCTCGAACAACAACTCGACGAGCGCGACGCTCGTCATGGAGCTCTTGCTGACGAGCACGCGCCGGCCGTGCAGCTCCGACGCCGGTCGCTTGGCGAAGAGAACGACGCTGCGCACGGGACCGTCGCTGCAAATCGAGAGATCGGGAAGCAGGAGGTAACGCTTGGCGTCGCGAGCGTATTCGACGGCGGAAATGACGCTGACGTCGAGCGTGCCCGCGGCCATCTGGTGATTGAGCTCCGTCGGTACGCCGTCCACCAGCTCGCCGCGCATCGGGACGACGCCGCGGTCGATCGCCCCGTAGACGGGGTAGCAATTGATGTAGGGAATGCGGCCGACGCGAATCGTCATCAGGCGGCGGTCAATTCACTGCGCGCCGTAGGGGGCTTCGCCGGCGCCGTCGGGTCGTCGTCGAAGGTGCGAACGACGCGGTAAAACGAATCGCGTTCCACCGGCACCTTCTTCGCGCCGCGAATGAGGCGCAGAATCTGGTCGAGCGTCATCGCCTGGGCGGTGTGCGCGCCCGCCTCGTGATAGATCTTCTCGCGCACCACCGTGCCCTCGAGATCGTTCACGCCGAAGTGCAGCGAGACCTGGGACACGAATGGCGTGACCATGATCCAGTGCGACTTGATGTGGTCGATGTTGTCGAGGAAGAGCCGGCCGACGGCGAGGTTTTTGAGATCGTCGAAGCCGCTCGTCGCGGTGCCCGTTCGATGGAGGGTCTCACCCAACTCGTTGTGATCGGGGTGATAGGCGAGCGGAATGTAGGCGAGGTAGCCGCCGGTCTCGTCCTGGAGGTCGCGGAGCATCGCCAGGTGCGCGACGCGATCCTCGTACGACTCGACGTGGCCGTAGAGCATCGTGCAGTTGCTGCGAATGCCGAGGGAGTGGGCTTCGCGGTGCACGGCGATGTATTCCTCGCCCGAGAGCTTTTTATCGGCAATCGTCGCGCGAACGCCCGGGCTGAACACCTCGGCGCCGCCGCCGGGCATGGTGTCGAGCCCTGCTTCGTGGAGCGCGATGAGCGTGTCGCGAACCGACATCTTCTCGATGCGCGCGATGTGCGCGATCTCGACGGCGGTGAGCGCCTTGATGTGAACGTGCGGATGACGCTCCTTGAGTCCGCGGAACATCTCCGTGTAGTAGGCGAGCCCCGCCTTCATATCGAGCCCGCCGACGATGTGGAACTCGCGCGTCAGCGTGCTGTTGGCGGTGGCTGCCTCCTCCCACACCTGCTCCATCGTGTAGCGGTACGCGCCTTCTTCCTTGGGGAGCCGCGCGTAGGAGCAGAAAACGCAGGTCTTCCGCAGGATGCAGATGTTGGTCGGGTTGATGTGCTGGTTCGCCGCGAACATCACCCGGTCGCCGTGCTTGGCGCGGTTCACCGAGTCGGCGAGGTGGCCAATCCCCGTGATGTCGTTGCTCTTGAAGAGCGCCACCCCGTCGTCGAACGACAGGCGCTCCCCCGCTTCCACCTTGTCGGCCAACGGCGCGAGCGCGGAATCGCTGATCAGCTGCCGGTCGAGCCGAACGGGCATTGGCAAAGGCTACTCCTCGAAGCGCTTGATGGCGAGCGTCACGTTGTGGCCGCCGAAGCCAAAGCTGTTGCTCAAGACGGCCTTCACCTGACGATTCACCGCGGTATTCGGTGTGTAGTTGAGGTCGAGCTCTGGATCGGGATTCACGTAATTGATCGTCGGCGGAATCACGCAATCGCGCACGGCGAGCGCGCCGATGATGAACTCCACCGCGCCGGCGGCACCGAGCATGTGGCCGGTCATCGATTTCGTCGAGCTGACGGCGACCTTGTTCGCGTACTCGCCGAACACGGCCTTGATCGCCTTCGTCTCGTTGAGATCGTTGGCGGGGGTCGAGGTGCCGTGGGCGTTGATGTAGTCGATATCGGCGGGCGAGAAATTCGCGTCCTTCATCGCGCGACGCATCGCGCGTTGCGCGCCTTCACCTTCCGGCGCGGGGGCCGTGAGGTGGTAGGCGTCTCCCGTGGCACCGTATCCGACAATCTCGGCGTAGATCGGCGCGCCTCGGTCGATCGCGTGCTGCAGATCCTCGAGGATCACGATGCCGCCGCCCTCGCCCATGACGAAGCCGTCGCGGGTCGCGTCGAACGGGCGCGACGCCGTCTCGGGGGAGTCGTTCCGCTCGGAGAGCGCCTTCATGTTCGCGAAGCCGCCGATCGCCATCGGCGTCACGGTCATCTCGGAGCCGCCGGTGATCATGATGTCGGCGTCGCCGTACTGGATGGTGCGGAAGGCGTCGCCGATCGCGTGCGCGCTGGTGGCGCACGCGGAGATCGTCGCGTAGTTCGGCCCTTTCGCGTTGTAACGCATCGAAACGAGACCGGCCGCGATGTCAGAGATGAACATCGGGATGAAGAACGCGCTGATCTTGCTCTGGCCGCGTTCACGGTAGACGTCGTGCTGCTCCTCGAATGTCTTGAGGCCGCCGATGCCGCTGCCGATGATCACGCCGATGCGGTCAGGATCGAAGCGCGACGTGTCCTCGAGGCCAGCGTCGGTCATCGCTTGCGCCGACGCGGCGATCGCGTATTGGGCGAAGAGGTCGGCGCGCTTGGCTTCCTTGCGCTCGAGATACATGAGCGGATCGAAGCCTTTGACCTCGCAGGCGAAGCGCACCGGAAAGGTCGACGCATCGAACTTGGTAATTGGCCCACCACCAGACACGCCTGCCGTGATTGCACGCCAAGTCGCCGCCACGTCGTTTCCGACTGGCGTTATCGAGCCCATTCCTGTGACGACGACTCGCCTTTTCACGCGCCGGCCATCTTCTGGTTCAGGTATCCGACGGCGTCGCCGACGGTGCGGAGCTTCTCGGCGTCCTCGTCCGGGATGTCGATGTTGAACTCCTTCTCGAATTCCATGACCAGCTCGACGATGTCGAGGCTGTCGGCCCCGAGATCCTCGATGAAGCTGGCTTCGTCGGTGAGCTTCTCACGCTCCACCCCGAGCTCCTTCTCGATGATGTCGCGGACCTTGTCGGCGTTGTCGGCCATGGGCGTCGTTCCTCTGTCGAGTGATGTGTTTAGTGTAGCGGAAATCTAGCGCGGATCGGGAAGCGTTGTCAGCTAAGATGATGTGCCGTCACGACATGACCATCCCGCCATCGACGACGAATACTTGCCCAGTGATATAGCCTGCATGGTCGGAGGCGAGGAACGCGACGAGGCTCGCGATATCGTCAGGCCGACCCAATCGTTCCAACGGGATCTGGGTGAACAGCGTCTTCTTGGCATCGTCGGTCATCGCCGCGGTCATGTCCGTCTCTATGAACCCCGGGCAGACCACATTGGCGAGAACGTTCCGCGACGCGAGCTCTTTGGCGACGGACTTGGTTAGCCCGATGAGCCCCGCTTTGCTCGCGGCGTAGTTGGCCTGTCCCTTGTTGCCGACGATGCCGACGACGCTCGCGATGTTGATGATGCGGCCCCACCGCTTTTTCATCATACCGCGCGACGCGGCGCGAATCGCGACGAACGCGCCGCGGAGGTTCGCGTCGAGCACGGCATCCCAGTCGTCGTCTTTGATGCGGAAGAGGATGTTGTCGCGTGTGAGACCGGCGTTGTTGACGAGGATGTCGACGCCACCGAAATCTTTTTCGACGGCTTCGATGAGCGCGACGACGGACGCCGAATCCGCGACGTCGCACGCGTAACCGCGCGCCTCACCGCCGAGCTGCGACGCGGCTTCCTGCGCGCGGGCGGCGTCGCGTCCGACCACGGCGACGCGTGCGCCGCATTCGGCGAGCGCGCCGGCGATTGCTCGCCCGATGCCGCGCGTGCTCCCGGTGACGAGGGCGCTCTTGCCGCTGAGATCGAGCTTCATCCTTCCTCGCTCGCGCTTCTCATGACGGGTGCGGCAGCAGCCAACTCGAGGAGCTGTTGGACTTCGGCGACCGTGCCGCAGGTCGCCGTCCGTGCGCCAGGCACAATCTTCTTCACGAGTCCGACGAGCACGTTTCCGGGGCCCATTTCGACGAACGTCGCCTGAGGGAATCGCTCGCCCATGGCGCGGATCTCGTCGATCCAACGAACCGGGCTCGCCAGCTGTTCAAGGAGCAGTTCCTTGGCGCGAGTCGCCTTCAAGACGGGCTCAGCATTCACGTTCGCGTACACCGGGAAATGCGGATCGTCAAATGCCGCCTCATTCAGCACTTGAGCAAGTCCTGATGAAGCATCTTCCATGAGGGGAGAGTGAAAGGCGCCGCTCACGTTGAGCCGGATCGCCCGCTTGGCACCGGCTTCTTTGGCGAGCGCCATTGCGCGTTCGACGCCGGCCTCTTCCCCGCTGATGACGAGCTGGCCTGGGCAGTTGTAGTTCGCCGTGACGACGAGCCCCGCTTCCTGGCTCGCCTGAATGCAGACCTCCTCGATCGGGCGGTTCATGTCGCCGAGGATCGCCGCCATCGCGCCTGGTCGCTTGACACCGCTCTCGTACATGAGCTGTCCACGCCGGCGCACCAGACGGAGCGCGTCCTCGAGCGCGAGCGACTCGGCCGCGTGATACGCCGTAAACTCGCCGAGCGAGTGGCCGCCGGCGGCGACAACGCTGGCGCCGATGGCGGCGCGCGTTGCTGCCCACACCGCGGCCCCGTGCGCGAGCAATGCCGGCTGCGCGTTATGCGTGAGCGTCAACTCGTCGGCGGGCCCCTCGAAGCAGAGCGTGCTGAGAGCGAAACCCAGCGCGGCGTCGGCGCGATCGAACACGTCGCGCGCCGACGGGAACGCGTCGACGAGATCCTTCGCCATGCCGGGCTTCTGAGAGCCCTGCCCCGGAAAAAGTAGGACGATGTCCATCGCTAGAGCCGAACGACCATCGAGCCCCACGTGAAGCCGGCGCCGAATGCGACGAGCAACACGGTCGAGCCCTCGCCGATAACTCCGCGCTCAATGGCCTCATCGAGCGCGATCGGCACTGACGCCGCCGAGGTATTCCCGTAGCGGTCTACGTTCACGTAGACCTTGTCCATTGGAATGTTGGCGTGCTTCGCCGTGGCTTCGATGATCCTGATGTTGGCTTGATGCGGGATCATGAGGTCGATGTCGGCCCCAGTGAGCTTCGCGGCATCCAGCGCGCGGGTCGCCGCTTCGGACATCGACCGCACGGCGTTCTTGAACACCTCGCGGCCGTTCATCTTGATGTACTGCGACCGCTCGGCGAGAACATCGGCGGAAAACGGCTTCGCTGCTCCGCCCGCGGGACGACAGAGCAGATCACCGAGCGAGCCGTCGCTGCGCACGAAGGTCGACAGAATGCCTTTGTGCTGCTTCGAGCGCTTGAGCACAGCCGCACCCGCCCCATCGCCAAACAGGACGCAGGTGGCGCGATCGGTCCAGTCGGTGATCGCGCTCAATTTCTCGACGCCCACGATGAGCGCGGTGTCGGCGTTGCCGGCGGCCATCATTCCTTCGGCGACGGTCGCGCTGTAGATGAACCCGGAGCACGCCGCGCCGACGTCGAATGCGGCGGCGCGGCTCGCGCCGAGCGACGCCTGCAGGTCGACGGCCGCCGATGGCAGCAGACGATCGGGCGAGGCGGTGCCGAGGACGATGATGTCGAGCTCACCCGGGTGTACGCCCGCTTTTTCCATCGCTTTGCGCGACGCCATGGCAGCGAGATCCGTGGCGCTCTCCGTCTTCGCGACGTGACGCTGCTTGATCCCGGTTCGCTCGACAATCCATTCGTCGGTGGTGTCGATACCGATCGCCGCGAAGTCGAAGTTCGTCATCACGGTGGAAGGCACGCCGCGTCCGGTGCCGGCGAAGTAGGCGATGGGACGCTTCATGAGACGGGCTTTGCCTCGGTGGCGATGGCCGCCCCTTCCTGAAGGCGGCGGCCGATGTGTTCATCCATGCGCGTTTCGATCGCCTGAACGGCGACCTTGATCGCGTTTTTGATCGCGCGTGGCGACGATTTGCCGTGCGAGATGATGCTGACGCCGTTGACGCCAAGGAGGGGCGCGCCGCCGTGCTCCGAGTAGTCGAGCTGTTTGAGCGCTTTCATCATCGTTCGTTCATCGAGACCGGAGTCCTTGAGCAGGCGAATGATGAACGGCGCGATCGCCTCGTAGAACTTGAGCACCACGTTGCCGACGAAGCCATCGCAGACGACGACGTCGATCGGTCCGCGGTCGCAGGCGCCGACCGGTAAATCGCGGCCTTCGACGTTGCCGACGAAGTTGATACCGGCTGACTGAAGGAGCTGATGCGCTTCCTTTACGACGGCGTTGCCCTTCTCGGCTTCTTCGCCGATGCTGAGCAGGCCGACGGCCGGATTGTCTCGCCCGAGGATGTCTTCGGCGTAGACGACGCCAAGGCGCGCGAACTGCGCCAACTCGTCGGCGGAACAGTCGACGTTTGCGCCGGAGTCGAGAACGACCACCGGTTTTCGAGCTGTCGGAAAGACGGTGGCAATGGCGGGTCGTTTGAGGCTCGCGTGCAGACGGAGCACGACCATCGATGCGGCCATCTGCGCGCCGGTGTTGCCGGCCGAGACGAACGCGTCGGATTGACCGTCGGCCTGGAGTCGGAGACCGACGAGCATGGAGCTATTCGGCTTCCCGCGAACGGCTGCCGCCGGCTTGTCCGTCATTGCGATGGTTTCCGCCGCATCGACGATCTCGAGGCGACCGCGTTGAGCGCTGACGGTGGCGTACTCCGGGTCGCGCGCGAGCGCGTCGAGCTCACCGTCGATGACGGCGGTTCGACCGACGAGCTGAATCGAGTGTGCGGGATCGAGCTCGCTCAACGCGAGCAGGGCGCCGGCCACGGTCGCCCGAGGAGCGAAGTCGCCCCCCATGGCGTCCAACGCGATCCGCGCCAAGGCTACGCTTCCTTGGCTGCGACCCGCTGTTTACCGCCGTAATAGCCACACTCGCCGCACACACGATGCGGACGCTTGGGCGCGCCGCACTTGGGGCACGTCTGGATGACAACAGCGGGCGCCGTCTTGTGCGTGTTGCGGGCGCGCTTTTTTCGCTTTGAGGTACGTCTTTTCGGGACGGCCATGGTACGGAGAGTTGTTGGCTAGGATTGTTTGAGCTGACGCAACGCGTCCCAGCGCGGGTCGACTTCTTCCTGGGCGCACGTATGCGGTCCGGCGTTGAGGTCGGCCCCGCACTGCGGGCAGAGACCTTTGCAGTCTTCACGGCAGAGCGCGTAGGTGGGAGCAACGAGGAGCCACTCTTCCCTAATCACCGGCCGAAGGTCGATCTCCTGAGCCTTCGGATCAAGCGGATACACGTCCGGATCGTCGGTCTCCTCGCTTCCGACTTCCGCGAAGATGACGTGCGCTTCGTCTTTCACGTGCGCGCGCGCCTCCGACAAGCAGCGGTTGCATTCGAGAACGACGTCGCCTTCGATCCGGCCATGCCAATAGAACCGGCCGGCGCCGGCCGCCGACAAACGTCCCGAGATGTGAACGCTGCCGTCCGGCTTTACGTCCCCTCGCTCCCAGATCGGATCATCGGCGCTGAGATCGTCATTGACGACGACGGCGTGCGACTCGAGCGAACGAAGGTCGAAGGACAACATCCATTAAAAATAGCCCAACCGATGGCTCATTACAAGTCGCTGAGCCATCAGCGGTTAGCTGCGACTCAGCGTGCCGCGAGAATCTCCGACTCGGCAAAGAAGAACCGGGCCTCGCGTGTGGCGTTCTCGTCCGAATCCGAGGCGTGAATCGCGTTACGCTCTTTCGACTCCGCGTAGAGCTTTCGAACCGTGCCGGCATCGGCCTGAGCCGGGTCGGTCGCGCCAATCGCCGTTCGAAGCGCAGCGACCGCGTCCGACTTTTCGAGGACCATCGGCATGCACGGACCCGATGTCATGAACGACACGAGCGACCCGTAGAACGGGCGTTCCCGGTGCACTGCGTAAAATTCCCCCGCCTGCGACTCGGTGAGATGCATGACACGGCTCGCCAAGACGCGGAAGCCCTGCTGCTCGAGGTGGGCGATGATCTTCCCCGCCTTGCCGGTGCCGAACGCGTCCGGCTTGATGATCGTCAACGTGAAATTGCCAGCCATTTTGTGTTCCTGTTCAAGGTCCGATCAGTTTGCGAACGATGTCACCGCGGGTGAGGAAGCCGACCAGCCTTCCATCACGCACGACGGGCACGCGTTCGACGTCTTTGTTGATCATCAACGCCGCTACCTGCGCCACCGGCTGCTCGGGAGCAACGCACAACACCTGCCGGGTCATCACGTCGCCCACCGCCTTTTGTGAGGCGTAGAGCGGCGAAGGCACGCGCGGCGACCCGTCCGACAATACTTCCGACGCGAGCAGATGCCGCATCAGCTCGCGCACACTGAGCATGCCGAGCAGGCGCTGCTCGTCGTCGACGACCGGCAGCGCGCCGAGGCCTGAGCCAATGAGCTCGCGCGCCGCGGTGCGAAGCGGCACGTCGGCCTTCGTCGTCCGCGCGCGCTCGGTCATGAGGTCGCGGACGAGCAGCTGTTCCGGCAAATCGTGCTCGACGAGCATCGGCAATCTAACGACGGCCTCCGGGCTTTGCGCATCGACCAGCGCGTCGATCGACTCGCGTTTGGCGAGCAGGCGACCGAGGGCGTGCACCACCTGCAGCTGGCGGGCGGCGAGCCGTGGTGGACCCACCACGACGGCCACGACGGGCGCGTGCTGCGACGTCTCCTCGCCGAGTACTCGACGAATGCCGTCGCGGCAGATCCCGATCGCCACCTGGAGGGACGTTGCCGTGTCCGTGCGGTAGTGGAGGAGGAAGGCATGGTCGGCGATGGCCACCATGTCCTCGCCGCGTTCTTCGGCGACGCGCGATCGAAGCCGCTCGAAATCGTCGATCGCGCCCGAGGCGACGAGACGCTCGAGCACCGCGGTCCGCGCTTGATCGAGCGTCTCGCAGTCGAGGGGAATGATGACGCGCGATGGCGCTATGAAGTCGGAGAGTCTCACGCGCGACGTGGTATTGCGACAGGCGCGCGGGCGGCGGCGCCCAGAATCCAGAAGCGCTCGCCCCCGCGCGCCTGCGTCATGGTTTCATTCTATCACGAAGAAGCTGGACAAATTCCAGCGGTCGGCGCGCGACACCCATCCCCGCGGCCTCGAATGCGGCGATCTTCTCGGCTGCAGTTCCGGCCGAACCGGAAATGATCGCGCCGGCGTGACCCATGCGGCGGCCCGGCGGCGCTGTCTGCCCGGCGATGAAACCAACGACGGGCTTCTTCATGTTCTGCTTCACGAAGGTTGCCGCGTCCTGCTCGTCGGTGCCGCCGATCTCGCCCATCATCGCGACGGCGACCGTGTTGGGATCCGCCTCGAACGCGGCAAGACAATCGATGAAGTTCGTCCCGTTGATCGGATCGCCGCCGATGCCGACACACGTGGATTGTCCGAGTCCCGCCCGCGTGAGCTGATAGACGACTTCATAGGTGAGCGTGCCCGAACGACTGACGACGCCGATATTGCCCGGCGTGCAAATGCGGCCCGGGATGATTCCCACCTTGGATTGTCCCGGTGAGATGAGGCCGGGGCAGTTCGGTCCGATGAGTCGCGCCCCTTTCTCTTTCACGAACGGATAGACGCGCGTCATGTCGAGCACCGGTACGCCTTCGGTGATCGCGACGATGAGCTTCACACCGGCATCGGCCGCTTCGAGGATCGCGTCGGCGGCGTACATCGGCGGCACGTAGATGACCGACGTATTCGCGCCGGTCGATGCGACCGCGTCGGCGACGGTGTTGAAGATCGGCACCGTGCTCTCGAACGTTTGGCCGCCTTTTCCCGGCGTCACGCCGGCGACGACCTTCGTTCCGTACTCCATCATCTGCTTGGCGTGGAACGATCCGTCGCGCCCCGTGATGCCTTGCACGAGGAGCGTCGTGTTCTTGTCGATGAAGACGCTCACGCCCCCCTCGCTTCGCTCGGGGTGACAGGGGAAGCTTTGGCGAGAGCGACGGCCTGCTTCACCGCTTCGTCCATGTCGGACGACGCCGAGAAGCCGTTGTCCTTGAGAATCTTCATAGCGATTTCTTCGTTGGTACCGGTGAGTCGGATGACTATGGGTACAGTCAATGGGTTTTGTTTCGTCGCCGTCACGATGCCGTTCGCCACGTCATCGGTGCGCGTGATGCCGCCGAAGATGTTGAACAGAATCGCTTTCACGCTCGGGTCGGCGGTGATGATCTTGAGCGCGTTGACCACCTTCTCGGGATTCGACGAACCGCCGATGTCGAGAAAGTTGGCGGGGTC